>NZ_SRID01000329.1 GCF_004684805.1 Streptomyces palmae | reverse complement strand
GCCCCAGCCCCTCCTGCCGTCCGCCCCGCCGTCCGGTGGCGGGCGGCGCGCCGATCGCCGCCGGCGGTCCTCGGCGCCCAGAGGGGCGATAGCCGGGGGCCTGGCCGCCGTGGTGCTGCTCGCCGCCGGCGGCATCTGGCTGGCCACCCGGGACGGCGGCGGCGACGGGGCCAAGGACGCTCCGGAGGCGCGCCTGCTCCACAAGGTGCCGATGCCGAAAGGCCTCAGCAAGGACGATCCGGTAAGTGTCGCGGGAATGTGGACGACCGACCGGAATTTCGTCAAGGGCGATGTCCGCAAGATTGTCGGATATCCGCTCGCCGGCGGATCGGCGCAATGGGAGATCCCACTCGGCGGAGAGGTCTGCTGGGCATCTCCGCGCCTCACCGAGGACGATAGGACGGCAATCGTGTTCAAGGGACCCGGAAAGGACGCCACCTGCACCCGGGTCGGCCTGCTCGACCTGAAACAGCACAAGCTGCTGTGGCAGCGGGAGGCGAAGGACGAGTACGGGTCCGCCGAGTCGTTCGACGAGGTGACCATCGGTGGCGGCACGGTGGCCGCGTCCGCCCACGTGGGCGACGGTGGCGCGGCCTGGACGCTGGACGGCAGGCCGCTGTGGAGGCCGAACGGCGACAGCGACTGCCAGGACATCGGATACGCCGGCGGCGACAAGCTGGTCGCCGTCACCGAGTGCGGCGACGCCGACACCCCGCCCCTGAACGTACGGACCCTCGACCCCCGCACCGGGGAGGCGAAGTCCACCTACCGGCTTCCCGCGGGCACCGGCTACGCGCATGTGGTCTCCACCGACCCCCTGGTCGTCGGCACCCTGCCGGACGACGACGAGGACGACTCGGGCGCCGCGGTCAGCGGCTTCCTGGCGATCGACGACAGCGCCGCGCAGGGCAGGCTCCGCAGCCGGTTCGGCACCCCGGGGAAGACGTACGAGTCGGACTGTGACCTGAGCCAGGTGGAGGGCTGCCGGGGGATCGTGGTCAGCCCGTCCGCCGACGCGCTCTTCATGGCCACCGCCCAGAACACCGAGGCCGCCACCTTCAACGAGGTCGTCGCCTTCGACCTGAAGACCGGCAGGCCGGCCGCCCGGATCCCCGGCGTCCCGGACGCCAACCTCCGGCTGCTCGGCCTCGACGAGGACGGCACCGTGCTGGCCTACCAGCAGACCCAGCTCTCCGGTGAGGGCGGCGGGGTCTGGCGGATCGACCCCCGCACCCACCGCAGGACCCAGCTGCTGCGCAACAGCGCGGACGACCGCGACGTGGAGGCGGCCTTCGAGGCCGGCGGCCGGTACCAGTACGCGGCCGGACACCTCTACATGGGCGAATCCCTGGTCAGCGCCCCCGACCCGGAGGACACCGCGGAACATCCGCTGGCGGCGGTCTTCGGCAGGGGATGACACCCGGCGGGTCCGGCCGGCCGCCCGTGCTCGGTGGCCGGTCGGCGCCGTTCAGAGGTACCCCAACCCGCCGAGCGCCGCTTCCGTCCCCTTCAGCCATTCCCGGTAGGACGGCACCTGCGCCAGCACCCCGAGATCCGTCCGGCGCACCAGCAGTTCAGCCGCGTCCGTGAGCGTCTCGTGCGCGTCCGGACCGAGCAGCGCCTTCCACACCTGCTTGGGGCCGACCTTGGTCTTCTTGTCGGAGGGCAGCGCCACCTTCTTCTCCACGGCGGCGGGCTTGGCGTACGGGTAGTCCGCCAGCTCGACCCCGGGCACCACGGATTCCAAAGCCTTCCGGTCGGCCAGCATCCAGGATTCCGTCATCAGTACGGGGATCAACGGCACCGGCAACGCGGCCCTGCGCACCGCCCTCCGCCGCTGCGCCAGCTCCTCGGCGATCTTCCCCGCCTTGTCCCGCTCGTCCTCGTCGCAGTGGACGAAGAGCAGATCGCAGTCCTGAGCCAGGTCCCAGGCCGCCTCGATGACAGCCGTCACACCACCCGATCCGGTGGTGTGGACGGGCGCGATCTCGCAGTCGGCCACCGCCACGCTCCGCGGACTCTTCGCCAGGAGCAGGACGTCCAACTGGCGCTTGATCAGCTTGCCGAGATACGGCTCGTCGCTGTTGCCTTCAGCGATCAGCCCCGGCACGAGCGGTCGCTCCCCCACTACGCCCCCTGGCCCAGTCGGCGCAACAGCCGGTCCACCTGCTGCGGAGTCATCGTCTTCCCCGGCTCCTGCTCCAGATCGCGGGCGCGCAGCGGACGGGCCAGGGAGATCCGGGAGACGGACTGCCGATCCGGGTCCACCCGGTCCGCCTGTTCCATGAAGATCAGGCTTCCGGAGAGATCGGTACGCAGGGCCGCGAGCAGGGCCGGGGAGTGGGTGCTGGCGATCAGCTGCCGGTAGGGTGCCCCCGCCCGCTCGCCGTCCACGCCGCAGCCGCGCCGCAGCCGCCGCACCAGGTCGGCAACGCGGGTGGGGTGCATGCCGTTCTCGATCTCCTCCACGCAGAGGGTGCCTCGGCGCAGCGGGTCGGCCGCCGCCGCGAGGAGCGCCAGCATCCGCACCGTACCGTCCGAGAGCAGCGGTGGCGCGGTCCATCCGCTGTGCTCGAACTCGACCTCGTAGTCGAATTCCTGGCGGCTCTCCAGAAAGCGCGGTCGTACGTCGCGCACGCCCTCCACCAGACCGGCGAGGTCGGCCACGAGCCGACGCCAGGCTGTGGGATCCTGGCCCTCGATCCTGTCCAGCACCAGCGGCAAGTTCCGGCCGTCGTGCTCCAGGGGTGCATCCGGCCCGACGGGGACGAGACCCCGCATCGAGTCCGGGTCGAGAAGCAGCGGCTGCCAGGAGGCGCACTCCTGAGCGACCAGGCCGAGCAGCTCGATCGTGCCGGTCGAACTCGCGGCGCGCTCGGATTCATCGACATTCGCGAACCCGAGCCGACCACCGACGATGAGATAGTCCGCGCCGGTGCGCCGCACGAACGCGTTCCTCGCCCCTTCGATCGCCTCGCGCAGTTCGGCGTCCAGTCCGAGCCGGTCCATCCAGTCCCGGTTCCTCAGACTGCTGATCCACACCGCGCTGCCCCTGGCAGCCAGCACCGCACGCCCCGGTCTGCGGCCCACCCCCGCCTCGTAACGGGCGCGGAGCCGGATGCGCAGCGGCAGCGGGCCGTCCTCGGTGCGCACCAGCATCCCGACCTCAATGGTGAACTCCTCGCGCAGCGGTCGCCCGTCCGGCCCGCCCCGATGGAACAGGTCGCGGGCCGCCAGCCTGCGGTCGGCGGCCACGGTCCGCTCGAATCCCTGCTGCGCCGTGCCGGCCACCAGACGCAGCGCGTCGAAGAAGTTGGACTTGCCCGCACCGTTGAGGCCGAGCATCACCATCACCGGAGGAACGTCCACCTGGAAGCCGAGGAACGACTTGAAGCCGTCGATCCGTACCTGCGTGATCATGCTCCGCTCCTCGTTCGGGCGTCCGGCGGCCGTTGGGGAAAGCACGGCGGCGGGCACCCCGAGGGGTACCCGCCGCCACAGTAGCCGCTATGGCCGCTTACGCCGCCTCAGCCCTCGACGCCCAGCTTCTCCAAGATCAGCTCGCGGACGCGGGCCGCGTCCGCCTGGCCCCGGGTGGCCTTCATGACCGCGCCGACCAGGGCACCGGCCGCCGCGACCTTGCCGCCGCGGATCTTGTCGGCGATGGCCGCGTTGGCGGCGATGGCCTCGTCCACGGCGGTGCCCAGCGCACCCTCGTCGGAGACGACCTTCAGGCCGCGCTTCTCGACGACGGTGTCCGGGTCGCCCTCGCCGGCGAGGACGCCCTCGATGACCTGGCGGGCCAGCTTGTCGTTGAGCGAGCCGTCGGCGACCAGCGCGCAGACCCGGGCGACCTGCTCCGGGGTGATCTCCAGAGCGGCCAACTCGGTGCCGGACTCGTTGGCCCGCCGGGCCAGCTCGCCCATCCACCACTTGCGGGCCGCGGCGGCGTCCGCGCCCGCCTCGATGGTGGCGGTGATCAGGTCGATGGCGCCCGCGTTGAGGACGGACTGCATCTCGTGCTCGGAGATGCCCCACTCCTCGCGCAGCCGGTTGCGGCGCACCCGCGGCAGCTCGGGCAGGGACGCCCGCAGCTCCTCGACCCACTCGCGGGCCGGGGCCACCGGCACCAGGTCCGGCTCCGGGAAGTAGCGGTAGTCCTCCGCCTCCTCCTTGACCCGGCCGGAGGTGGTGGAGCCGTCCTCCTCGTGGAAGTGGCGGGTCTCCTGGACGATCGTGCCGCCCGAGGACAGCACGGCCGCGTGCCGCATGACCTCGAAGCGCACCGCCCGCTCCACACTGCGCAGCGAGTTGACGTTCTTGGTCTCCGAGCGGGTGCCGAACTTCTCGGCACCGATCGGGCGCAGCGACAGGTTGACGTCGCAGCGCATCTGGCCCATCTCCATGCGGGCCTCGGAGACGCCCAGGGCCTTGATGAGCTCGCGCAGCTCGGCCACGTACGCCTTGGCGACCTCGGGGGCGCGGTCGCCGGCGCCGACGATCGGCTTGGTGACGATCTCGATCAGCGGGATGCCGGCCCGGTTGTAGTCCAGCAGGGAGTGCAGCGCGCCGTGGATACGGCCGGTGGCACCGCCGACGTGTGTCGACTTGCCGGTGTCCTCCTCCATGTGGGCGCGCTCGATCTCCACGCGGAAGACCTCGCCGTCCTCCAGCTGGACGTCCAGATAGCCGTTGAAGGCGATCGGCTCGTCGTACTGCGAGGTCTGGAAGTTCTTCGGCATGTCCGGATAGAAGTAGTTCTTCCGGGCGAAGCGGCACCACTCGGCGATCTCGCAGTTCAGCGCGAGACCGATCTTGACGGCGGACTCCACGCCGGTCGCGTTGACGACCGGGAGGGAGCCGGGCATGCCCAGGCAGACCGGGCAGGTCTGGGTGTTCGGTTCGGCGCCCAGGGCGGTGGAGCAGCCGCAGAACATCTTGGTCTTGGTGCCGAGTTCGACGTGCACCTCGAGCCCCATCACGGGCTCGTAGGTGGCCAGCGCGTCCTCGTACGACACCAGTTCAGTGACGGTCACGGAAAACTAACCTCTCAGGCCGCTCAGTCGGCGAGGACGTCGTCCTCACCGAGCCGCTTGAGCTCGCGGACGAGCAGCGCGACGGTGGTGACGATGGCGGCGGCCGAGACCACCGCGTCGATCAGCTGGAGCTTGTCGTGCTCGGCACGGGCCTTCTTGGCCTGCTTGACCACACCGACCACGCCGAACAGGGACGTGCCGATGGACAGGTAGGTGCCGGGCTTGGACTTCTTGAATCCCTTGGCCTTCTTGATTGCACTCACAGCGAAGGAGCCTCCTCAAGCAGCGGGTGACCCCACCGGGCGACGAACGCGGCCTCGACCGCGGCGCCCACCCGGTAGAGGCGGTCGTCGGCCATGGCGGGGGCGACGATCTGCAGGCCGACCGGGAGGCCGTCCTCGGGCGCCAGGCCGCAGGGCAGCGACATGGCCGCGTTGCCCGCCAGGTTGGTGGGGATGGTGCACAGATCCGCGAGGTACATCGCCATCGGGTCGTCGGCGCGCTCGCCGATCGGGAAGGCGGTGGTCGGGGTGGTCGGCGAGACGATCACGTCGACCTGCTCGAAGGCCTTCTCGAAGTCCCGGGTGATCAGGGTCCGGACCTTCTGCGCGGAGCCGTAGTAGGCGTCGTAGTAGCCGGAGGACAAGGCGTAGGTGCCCAGCATGATCCGGCGCTTCACCTCGGCGCCGAAGCCGGCCTCGCGGGTCAGCGAGGTGACCTCCTCGGCGGACCTGCTGCCGTCGTCGCCGACCCGCAGGCCGTACCGCATGGCGTCGAAGCGGGCCAGGTTGGAGGAGCACTCGGACGGCGCGATCAGGTAGTACGCGGCCAGCGCCAGGTCGAAGGACGGGCAGTCCAGCTCGACGATCTCGGCGCCCAGCTCCTTGAGCAGCTCCACCGACTCCTCGAAGCGCTGCATCACGCCGGCCTGGTAGCCCTCGCCGCGGAACTGCTTGACCACGCCGACGCGCATCCCGGCCACCGTGCCGTTGCGGGCGGCCTCGACCACCGGCGGGACGGGGGCGTCGATGGAGGTCGAGTCCATCGGGTCGTGCCCGGCGATCACCTCGTGCAGCAGCGCCGCGTCCAGCACGGTGCGGGCGCACGGGCCGCCCTGGTCCAGGGAGGAGGAGAAGGCGACCATGCCGTAGCGGGAGACGCCGCCGTAGGTCGGCTTGACGCCGACGGTGCCGGTGACCGCGGCGGGCTGGCGGATGGAGCCGCCGGTGTCGGTGCCGATGGCCAGCGGCGCCTGGTACGAGGCGAGCGCGGCCGAGGAGCCACCGCCGGAGCCGCCCGGGATCCGGGTCAGGTCCCAGGGGTTGCCGGTCGGGCCGAAGGCGCTGTTCTCGGTGGAGGACCCCATGGCGAACTCGTCCATGTTGGTCTTGCCGAGGATGATGACGTCGGCTTCCTTGAGCTTGCGCGTCAGGGTCGCGTCGTACGGCGGGATCCAGCCCTCGAGGATCTTGGAGCCCACGGTGGTGGGCACGCCGCGGGTGGTGAAGATGTCCTTCAGCGCCAGCGGGACGCCGGCCAGCGGGCCCAGCTTCTCGCCGCGCGCCCGCTTCTCGTCCACGGCCCGGGCCTGGGCGAGCGCGCCCTCCCGGTCCACGTGCAGGAAGGCGTGCACCTTCTCGTCGACGGCCTCGATACGGGCCAGGTGGGCCTCGGTGACCTCGACCGCGGTGACCTCGCCGGAGGCGATCTTCTCGGCGATCTCGGCGGCGGTGAGCTTCGTCAGGTCTGCCATGGTGGTCACTCCTCCCCCAGGATCTGCGGCACCTTGAAACGCTGCTGCTCCTGGGCGGGGGCGCCGGACAGCGCCTCCTGCGGGGTCAGCGACGGACGGACCTCGTCCGCGCGCATGACGTTGGTCAGCGGCAGCGGGTGGGAGGTCGGCGGTACGTCTTGGTCGGCGACCTCGGAGACGCGGGCGACCGCGCCGATGATGTCGTCCAGCTGTCCGGCGAAGTGGTCGAGCTCTTCGTCCTTCAGCTCCAGACGTGCCAGCCGGGCGAGGTGGGCGACCTCCTCGCGCGTGATGCCAGGCATGCAGATCCTCAGGGTGAGTGTGTCGGTTGTGGCCCCAATCCTATGGCGCGCGGGCACCCCGCGGCGCGCACCCTGGGTTACGCCATGCGGCGGGCGGCCCGGACCGGGCGTTTCGGGTACGCGCCGCTCGCCTCGAATCCCCCTGCGGCTTGGGGCCGGGGCCGCGTGGGGGACGTGCCGGTACGGGCCGCGGAGCCCCCACCGCCTCCGGCGAGGCGACAGCCCCGAGGAAGTGCGGGCCCCCTCGCTCTCCGGGCCGCCTTCGGAGGGCCGTCCGCCGCCCGAGGCCGGCCGACCGCTGGACCGCGGCCCACCGTCGGCGGTTCGGGGGCCTGCGGAGTACGGGCCGACTCGGGGAATCGGGGCGCCTCCGGAGTGCGCGGCTCCTCCGCCGGCACCCGCGGCAGCCGTGTCGGCGAGTCCGGCCCGCCCGTACCCGCGGCGCCGACGCACTCGGCCGCGCCGACCCCCACGGCCGGGGAGCGCCCACCCGCGCCCGCGCCCCGGCGTGCGGGCGCGCTTTCCGCTCAGGTCACGCGGTCCGCGTCCGGCTCCGCCGGGGCCGCCGCCGTGGAGACCGCCAACCCGGGATCCGGGGCGACCAGCTCGGCCCCGGCGGCACTGACGTCTCCCCCACGACCGGCGACGGTATGGGCACGCCCACCCGCCGCGGCAGCCGTGTCGGCGAGCCCGGCCCGGCCCGTACCCGCGGCGCCGACGCACTCGGCCGCGCCGACCCCCACGGCCGGGG
>NZ_SRID01000328.1 GCF_004684805.1 Streptomyces palmae | reverse complement strand
CGCCGGCGGGGCGTACGACCGGCCCCTGCGCCGGATGCGCCTCAGCTACCGGCGCCGCCGCGACCAGCTCGTCACCACGCTGGCCGAACGGGCCCCGCACATCCGGGTCAGCGGGATCGCGGCGGGGGTGTGGTGCTGGAGGACGACTACGACGGCGAGTTCCGGTACGACCGCCAGCCGGTCGGCGCCGTGCAGGGGCTCGATCCGGACCGGGTGGTCTACCTCGGTTCGGCCAGCAAGAGCCTGTCCCCGGCGCTGCGCCTGGGCTGGATGGCCGTCCCGGCGCATCTGGTGGACGAGATCCTCGGTGCCAAGGGCGTACGCGAGCTGTGGTCCGGGGCGCTGGACCAGCTCACCCTCGCCGACTTCATCGCCTGCGGGGCGTACGACCGGCACCTGCGCCGGATGCGCCTCAGCTACCGGCGCCGCCGCGACCAGCTCGTCACCACGCTGGCCGAACGGGCCCCGCACATCCGGGTCAGCGGGATCGCGGCCGGGCTGCACGCGGTGCTGGAGCTGCCGCCCGGCACCGAGCAGGACACCCTGCGCGCGGCCCGGCGCCACGGTCTGGCCGTCGACGGGCTGGCCGGCTACCGCCACCCGGACAGCCCGATGCCGCCCCGCGACGGCCTGGTGATCGGCTACGGCACCCCGCCCGAGCACAGCTTCACCGCCGCCCTGCACGCCCTCTGCCTGGCCCTACCGGATCCGGCGTAGCCGGCCCGCGCACGGCGTGGCCCCCGGCGGTCAGCCGGCACCGCCCTCCGGGCGGTCGGGCATCAGTCGGCATCGCGTCGGTCAGCACCGCACCGGTTTGCGCCAGGCGCACTCCAGGTCCTGCGCTCCCCCGCTCCCGGCGGCGCCGGAGGCATCGGTCGAGCGGTCAAAGGGTGCGGGTTGGGGGTGGGCGGCCACCGTGCGGGCCGTACCGGAGGAGGCCAGGGTGACCACGATCGCGTCCTCGATGCTCTTCACCGAGGGGGCCAGGAAGTTGTTGAGGACGATCGAGTAGACCAGTTGGCGGCCGTCCTTGTCGGTGACGTACCCGGAGAGGGCGGAGGCGCCGGTGAAGGAGCCCGTCTTGGCACGGGCGTTGCGGGCGGCGGGGGTGCCGCACATCCGGCCGCGCAGGGTGCCGCCGGTCATCCGGTCCGGGTCGCAGGCCACCGGCAGCGCCGCGTACCAGTCGGCGAACCAGGGCTGCCGGCGTACGGAGAGCAGCAGGGTGGTGAGCTCCCGCGCCGGAACGGTGTTCATCCGGGACAACCCCGAACCGTCCACCTGGCGCAGCCCGTCGGGATGGGCGCCGGAGCGCTTGAGGAAGCCGCCGATGGCGGTGAGCCCGGCCTGCCAGGTGCCGCGGCCGGCGGTCCGGTAGCCGATGGTCTTGGTGAGGACCTCGGCGTGGCCGTTGTTGGAGAGCTTCATGAACGGCACCAGCAGCTGCTTGAGCGGCATGGAGCTGTGGCCGGCCAGTGGCTTGGCGGCGGACGGGGTGGCGGTGCCCAACCGGGTGGTGCCGTCCACCCGTACCCCGTGGGCGGTGAGCGCGGCGCGGAAGACGGCGGCGGCGTAGCCGGTCGGCTCCCAGACGCTCACCCACTCCTTGGTCGGCGCGGCGCCGAGCGGGAGGCTGCCGCTGACCGTGAGGGTGTTGCCGCCGTGCCGCCGCTCGGTGCCCAGGGTGTTCGCGGTGCCCTTGGCGCCGGTGGTGGCGCGGTTGTCGACGCGTACGTACCCGTTGGCGGGGGTGATGGTGATCTTCGGCCGGTCGCCGGCACGCGCCCCGGGGGCCGCCCGCACGATCACGGTGCCCGCGTCGTAGTCGGTGTCGGGGGCGACGGTGAGGGCGGAGATCTGCGCCGAGTAGTACGCGGACTCGTCGTCGCCGGCCCAGCTGCGGCCCAGCCGCTGGTCGTCGAAGCGGGTGTCGTCGGCCATCAGGCGCCCGGTGACCCGGGTGACGCCGGCCGCGCGCAGGTCGGCGGCCAGCCGGTCGTAGTCCTTGGCAAGCAGGTTGGGGTCGCCGGTGCCGCGCAGGTAGAGGTCGCCCTCCAGGACCGAGCCGCGGCGGCGGGCGTCGCTGAGCACCTCGGTGCGGTAGCGGTAGCCGGGCCCCAGGATGTCCATCGCGGCGGCGGAGGTGATGAGCTTGGTGTTGGAGGCGGGCATCAGCTGGTCGGCCGCTCGGTGCTCGTAGCGGATCGCGCCGGTGCTCGCGTCCGCCACCACCACCCCGGCGGCCGCGCCGGCCAGCCGCCGGTCGGCGAGGATCGTGTCGAGGGCCTTCTTCAGGTCGGTGTCGGCGGTGGCGGCACTCCGGACGGCCCGGAGCGGGACCGCCCGCGGGCCGGAGGCGGTACGTGCCGCCGGTTCGGTGCCGTCCGCGTCGGCCGGGGAGCTCCAGGTCAAGGTGGCCAGCAGGCCGAGGGCCAGCGGCCCCACCCACGCCCGCCGGCCCCACCGCGCCGACCGGACCCGCTCACGCTTGCTCAGGCGTCTTCTCATGTCATGTGAGGATCCCTCAGCAGCCCCACCGAGGACAGAGGGCCGTCCAAGGCCCGACCCCCGTCAGGGACCCGGCACCCCCTCCTACGACACGGAACCCGTGCGCCCCAAGGCGCGCCCCCGCATGACGAAGGCCCCGCCGTCCGAGGACGGTGGGGCCTGTGTGTCACATGGGATGAGTGGAGATGGCGGGAATCGAACCCGCGTCCAACGGTGTGGAACCAGGACTTCTCCGAGCGCAGTCCGCTGTGCTTTTCTCGGCCCCGGAGATCACGCGGACAAGTCTCCGACGGGCTCAGTCACTGTTTGATTTCCCACTACACCCCGTGACCGGGTCTAGTGGTTTAGTCCCCTAGCTGATGCCAGGATCCGGGTCGGGAACAGCCCCGGGCTGACACTTCGCAAGTCGCTACTTAGGCAGCGAGGGCGAAGGAATCGCGCTTGGTGTTGGCGATTATTGGTTTCGGCATATGGTTTACGAGATCATTGCCGCTTCCTCGGCTCGCTTCCCCTGCTTCGACAGCCGCTGTCGAAACCGATCATCCCCATGTTGGCCACTATTGAGTTAGGTACTGCTCACGGTGTAACCCGCACCCGTGTGGGTGCGAACCCATCGTACAGAACCAGCGCCGACGGCCGCCAGCGTATTCCCACCGGTGGGCGACGTCCGCCGCGAAGGTCCCGCGGCTCAGCCCCGGGCCCGGCGCCGGGCCGCGGACATCGCCCGCTCCGCCTCGCGGCGGTCCTGCTTCTCGCGCAGCGTCTGCCGCTTGTCGTACTCCTTCTTGCCCCTGGCCAGCGCCACCTCGACCTTGGCCCGGCCGTCCTTGAAGTACAGGGACAGCGGCACGATGGTGTGACCGACGTCCTGGATCTTCTGCTCCAGCTTGTCGATCTCCGCGCGGTGCAGCAGCAGCTTCCGCTTGCGGCGCGCGCTGTGGTTGGTCCAGGTGCCCTGGGAGTACTCGGGGACATGGACGTTGTGCAGCCACGCTTCGTGACCGTCTATCTGCACAAAGCCGTCGACCAGCGAGGCACGGCCCTGCCGGAGTGACTTCACCTCGGTGCCGGTGAGCACCAAGCCGCACTCATAGGTGTCCAGAATGTGATAGTCGTGCCGCGCCTTCTTGTTCTGCGCGATCAGTTTGCGACCCGTCTCTTTAGCCATAGCGCCGCCATTCTCGCACTAGGACCCGCCTCCGAGGCCACTCAATACCGTGCGTGCGCGCGTTTCCGCCGAGGTGTCGGCACCTGGCCGCAGGGTGAGGTCGGGGGTGATCCCGACGTCGTCCACGGTACGCCCGGAGGGAGTGCGGTAGTGCCCCACGGTGAGCTCGGCCACCGAGCCGTCCGACAGCCGGCGCGGCATCTGGACCGTGCCCTTGCCGAAGGTGCGGGACCCGACCACCACCGCCCGGCCGCGGTCCTGGAGCGCGCCGGTGAGCAGTTCGGCGGCGCTCATGGTGCCGCCGTCCACCAGCACCACCAGCGGGGTGCGGGTGTCGCCGCCGGGCCGCGCCTCCAGCACCCGCTGGCTGCCCCGGTCGTCGTAGGTGGCCACCAGACCGCCGTCCAGGAAGGCCGAGGCGGCCCTGGTGGCCTCGCTGACCAGGCCCCCGGAGTTGCCGCGGAGGTCCAGCAGGATGGCGTCGCCGGCCGGGGCCCGGCGCACCGCGCGGCGCACCTGCTCGCCGGTGCCCCTGGTGAAGGACTTCACCCGGATCCGGGTGGCGTGCGGCAGCCGGTCGGTGAGCCGGTCCACGGTGACCGGTTCGGTGCGCAGCCGGGCCCGGTGCAGGGTGCGCTGCCAGTGGTGGCCGCCGCGCCCCAGGCCGAGCACCACGGGGGTGCCCACGGCGCCCTCCTCACCGCCGCGCAGCCAGGCCACCACCTCGGTGACGGGGCGGCCGGCGGTGCGCCGGCCGTCGATGCTGCGGAGCTGGTCGCCGGGCCGGATGCCGGCGCGGGCGGCGGGGCTGCCGGGCTCCACGCGGTCCACCGCGATCCGGCCGCCCGGGGCGAGCCGGGCCGCCAGGCCCACCCCCACATAGCTGCCGTCCAGCTGCCGGCGGAAGCCCTCGTACTCACGGGCGCTGTAGACGGCGCCCCAGCGGTCTCCGCTGCGGCTCACCACCTCGCGGGCGGCGGCGGAGCCGGACTTGCCGTCCTTGACCGCCTCGGCCGCGGCGGCCTCGACCTCGCGGGAGTCGGCGGTCCTGGCCACCGTACGGGCCGGTATCCGCGCGGTCCTGGGTCGCTCGTCGGTGTCCGGGGGATGCCCCCAGGAACCGGCGGCGGCCCCGGTGGCCAGCACGCTCACGAAGAGCAGTGTCAGTGCGGCCCCGCGGCGGATACGAGTGGCGCTCCCCTGGCCTTCGGTACGGGGAGGGACATACGAACACGGGCCCGACATGCCGGTGAGTCTAGGCCACCGGCGGGCGCCGCAAGGGGTGTTGGCCTCACGGCGCCCGGGGCGAAACTCACACCTTGAGGTACTTGCGGAGCGCGAAGAAGGCCGCGAGCGCCGGCATCAACGCCCCGATCGCCAGGACCAGCGGCAACTTGGCGTACACCTCGCTCATCCCGATGAACTGGATGGCGTCTATCTTCTCGGCCAGCCACCCCTCGATGAGGAACCGCTGCCCGCAGACCATCAGCACGCAGGCGAAGATGCCGCCCATCAGGCCCGCCGCTGCGGCCTCCATGATGAACGGCAGCTGGATGTAGAAGCTGGACGCACCGACCAGCCGCATGATGCCGGTCTCCCTGCGGCGGCTGAACGCCGACACCCGGACGGTGTTCAAAATCAGCGCCAGCGCCACGACCAGCATCAGCGCCATCAGCCCGAGCGCCGCGTAGTTCATGCCTCTGAGGAGGTTGAACAACGACTCCAGAGTGCCCCGCTGGTCGGTGACGTCCTGCACGCCGGGGCGGCCGGCGAAGGCACTGGAGATCACCTTGTACTTCTCCGGGTCCTTCAACTTGACCCGGAAGGACTGCTGCATCTGGTCCGCGGTGATCGTGGAGGCCAGCGGGGAGTCCTTGCCGAACTGCTCCTTGTAGCGGTCGAACGCCTGCTTGCTCGACTCGAACATGACGGTGTCGACGATGTTCATCCGCTCCAGATCGGCGCGGATCTCCTTCTTCTGCACCTCGGTGACCGGGCCCTTGGCGCAGTTGGGCGAGGTGTGTTCATCGTTCTTGTTGCAGAGGAAGATCGAGACGTTGACCTTGTCGTACCAGTAGTCCTTCATGCTGTTGACCTGCTGGGCCATGAGCAGCGAACCGCCGAGCAGGGCGAGGGAAAGGGCCACGGAGACGATCACGGCGAAGGTCATCGTGAGGTTCCGCCGGAGACCGACACCGATCTCCGACATGACGAACTGGGCGCGCATGGCGTCCTTTCAGTGCTGGTAGCCGTAGACGCCGCGGGACTGGTCGCGCACCAGACGGCCCTTTTCCAATTCGATGACGCGCTTGCGCATCTGGTCGACGATCTGCTGGTCGTGGGTGGCCATGACCACCGTCGTCCCGGTCCGGTTGATCCGGTCCAGCAGTTTCATGATGCCGACGGAGGTCTGCGGGTCGAGGTTGCCGGTCGGTTCGTCAGCGATCAGCAACAGCGGACGGTTGACGAAGGCCCGGGCGATCGCCACTCGCTGCTGCTCACCACCGGAGAGCTCGCCGGGCATACGGTCCTCCTTACCGCCGAGCCCGACCAGTTCCAGCACCTCGGGAACGGTCTTGCGGATGGCAGCGCGCGGCTTGCCGATGACTTCCAGGGCGAAGGCCACGTTCTCCCCCACGGTCTTGTTGGGGAGCAGCCGGAAGTCCTGGAAGACGGTGCCCAACTGGCGGCGCATCTGCGGCACCTTCCAGTTGGAGAGCCGCGCCAGATCCTTGCCCAGCACATGGACGGCGCCGTGGGTGGCGCGCTCCTCGCGGAGGATCAGCCTGAGGAAGGTGGACTTGCCCGAGCCCGAGGACCCCACCAGGAAGATGAACTCGCCCTTCTCGATCTCTAGTGAGACATCGCGGAGTGCGGGCTGGTTCTGTTTGGGGTAGGACTTGGAGACATTGTCGAATCGGATCACTTAAAGCACCACGGTCGACCTGGGTAGGGGGTACGGGCTGCCGTCGCGGCGGCTCCCGTCGGTGTGCGTGACCATACGCGAACCGCGCGTGGACGCGCAGTCGTCACTCCGGGTTGGTGCGTTTATTCACGGCACATCGGGGACAAACCGACGACAAAACCCCCGCCCGGCCGAGCGCACCCGACCACCATCCGTACCAGGCCGGCTACGGTCCGGACCGGAGGCCGCGACGGGCCCGGAAACGGGCCGGGGCGGGCGGGGCGGACCCTGGGCCGGAACGGGGTCGTGAGCGGACCGCGGCCGTCCGGGGACGGGGCCCGTACGGGGGGCGCGCCGAACCGGACGGAAGCTGGCACAGTGGAGGGGGGAACCAACAGGTGCTCGAATGCGTTGACCTTATGAGAACCCACGGCTGGAATCTGTCCTTCGGGCCAGGTCGGCAAGGCCGGAAGAACATGGCCTTGGCCCGCGGTCCGCAGGACGCAATCCCGGACCGCGCGAGTCGCGCTGAAGGAGGAGAGCGCATGACGTACGACAGGCTCGTCTGCGCCAACTGCGCGAGTCCCGTCAATGAGGGCCGCTGCCCCGTCTGCCGGGCGAGCCGGGAGCGGCTGCAGCGCCAGGAGGGCCCGTTCGCCGGGCTGAATCCGACCACGCTGGCCGTACTGCTGCTGGCGCTGATCGCGGTCGCCCTGATCGCACCCAGGCTCGTCTGACGCGGGGCCCGCCCTTCGGCGGGTGCTTCGGTCGGCGGAGTCTCCTCGGGCGGTGAGGCCGCCATGTCGGGCGGAAGCCGTCGTTCGGTGAGGTTTCCCGGGTCCTGGTCGCCTTGGGGCGACGATACGAAGACAAGCGAACGGGCCCGGAGCGCGAGGTGCGCTCCGGGCCCGTTCGGCTGTCCGCTATCGGGTCAGGCGACGTTGCCGCGGCTGACCAGGCGCGGCATGACGCGGAAGCCCACGCCGCCCGCGATCATGGTCGCGGCGCCGACCAGCAGGTAGGTGGTCTCGGAAGCACCGGTCTCGGCCAGCTCCTCCTTGGCCTTGCCCTGCTGCACGGGCTTGCTGCCGGCACTGTCGGTGCCGGTGTTGTCGCCGCAGTCGGTGCCGTCCAGGTCGACGGTGCAGGTGCTGCCGCCCTGCTCGTCGCCGTCGCCGTTGTCACCCGGCGGGTTGGTCGACGGGTCCGACGGGTCCGACGGGTCGGTCGGGTCGGTCGGGTCGGTGGGGGGATCGGTCGGCTTGGTGG
>NZ_SRID01000327.1 GCF_004684805.1 Streptomyces palmae | reverse complement strand
CCCGCTCTTCGCCGGGCTGGTGAAGGCGGCCGTCGAGCGGCAGCAGGCCCAGCGCCAGGCCGAGCAGGGCTGACCGGAGCGATAGCGTGGATGCCGGGGTACGGGCCGAAGGCGGCCGGTGCCCCGGCATCCGTGTTCCACGGCCCCGGTAGCCGCGCGGAGCCCCGAACCCCTACGCCGGAACCCTCCAGAGCAAGGACACCATGGGCATCCAGGACACCCCCGAGGAGTGGCAGGTCGTCGAGACCAGCACGCCGTTCAGGGGCAAGAAGACCAGCGTGCGCACCGACCGGGTGGTCATGCCCGACGGCTCCACGGTCACCCGCGACTACCAGGTCCACCCGGGCTCCGTGGCGGTCCTCGCCCTGGACGAGCGGGACCGCGTCCTGGTGCTGCGGCAGTACCGCCACCCGGTACGGCACCGGCTGTGGGAGATCCCGGCCGGCCTGCTCGACGTCCCCGGTGAGAACCCGCTGCACGCCGCGCAGCGCGAGCTGTACGAGGAGGCGCACGTCAAGGCCGAGGACTGGCGGGTGCTCAGCGATGTGTTCAGCACCCCCGGCGGCTGCGACGAGGCGATCCGGATCTTCCTCGCCCGAGGGATCTCCGAGGCCGCGGGCGACCGCTTCGCGGCCTTCGAGGAGGAGGCCGACATGGAGCTGGCCCGGGTGCCGCTGGACGAGCTGGTGAGCGGGGTGCTCGCGGGCGACCTGCACAACAGCTGCCTGGTGGTCGGCGCCCTCGCGCTGAAGTCCGCGCTCGCCGCGGAGGGCGGCCTGGACGCCCTCCGCCCCGCGGACGCTCCCTGGCCGGCCCGCCCCTACGAGGCGTAGCCGCCGGGGGCGCCTGAGTGGACCGCGAAGTCCTGGTCGGTTCGGCCCCGTACGGCGGGGCCCCGCGCTGGGCCGGGCGACCCCGGATGCGTCCTCGCCGGCCCCCTGCGGCGGGGTTCCGCGGGGGCGCTCTGTCCTCGTGATGCCGGTCTGACAATCCCTTCGGCGTCAATCTGACGATCGGTGGATCCGATCAGGTGATCTTTTTTCCGGGGTCTCGGCCGGGAGTGCCGAAGCCCTGACTCCGGGTGAACTACGCTCGTCCCGACCCCGACCGCGCCCGCGGTCGGGCTCGAACACCCAGGTGGACGGGAGTGGGGCCCGTGGCGGAGCAGGCGGTCGGCACGGAGGGCGCGTCCAACGCGCCCCGAACGCGGCGGTCGGCCGCCGTCGGCCTGGCGAAGCAACCCTCGCCCGGCCGCCGGGAGAGGCCGAGGCCCGAGCTTCCCCCCACCGACGGCGACCCGGCCCCGGGGCGCACCCCGGTGGCCTCGGAACGCCCCGTCCCACCCCTGGACCGACCGACCCCGGGGGAGCGGCCCGCGGCCCGCGACGGTGCCCCCGCGGGGGACCGACCCACCCCTGGGCCGAGCCGTCCTCCGAGGGCGGACCGCCCAGCGGCCGGTGCCGCGGATGGTGCGGCGGTCGGTGACCGCGTCGGCGGCGGTGCCGGTGCCGCGGACCGTATGGCCTCCCACGGCCGTGCCGGGGCCGGCCCGGGGGAGCGGCCCGCGGCGGGTGACCCTGCTGACGGCGCGGCCGAGGCGGGCTCGGCGGCCGGTGGCTCAGCCGGTGCCGTACCGGCTGAGCCCCGGGCGCCTGGCGACGCCGCGAGCAGCCCTGTCTCCGGTGACGGCCCCGCCCCGGCGGTGGGTCGCCCGGAGGTGCCGGGGGAGCGTCCGGTGCCGGTTGATCGTTCCGCCTCGGCGGTGGGGCGTCCTGAGCCCGGTGACCGTCCCGGTTCGCCGGCCGGCGGCCCCCCTGCCGGTGACGGCCCCGCCCCGGCGGTGGGTCGTTCGGAGGTGCCGGGGGAGCGTTCGGCGCTGGGTGATCGTTCCGGCCCGGTGGTGGGCCCTCCGGTGTCCGGGGGCCGACCCGGTGCCGCGTCCGCGGATTCCCCCGGTGTCGCGGTGGCGGACCGGCCCGTGGTGAGCCGTCCCGGGTCCCGGCGGGATTCCCGGAAGGCCCGTGCCCTGGCCGATTGCGGGACCGGGGGGCGCGTCGGCGCGGACCGGGTGGGCGCGGAACGCGGTGCGGGGCGCACGGCGGTCGCCGAGGCCGAGGGGACCCGGGCCGCGGGCTACGGGGGGTACGGGCCCTCCGCGGTGCGGTTCGCGCCCTCGCCCGGGTTGACCGATCTGACGGGGCGGCGGCGGGAGTTGAGCGCGCTGCGGGCGGACATCGACGGCGCCGGGCTGGACACCCTGGCCGGTCGAGGCGTCCCCCGGGGGCGGGTGCTGCTGATCGCGGGCCGGCCCGGTTCGGGGCGTACCGCGCTGGCCGAGGAGTTGGTGCGGCGGGTGCGTGCCGAGTACCCGGACGGGCTGCTGCGGGTCCGGCTGACCACCTCGCAGGGCGAGCCCACCTTCCCGGCGCCGGCCGCCCGGGACCTGCTCTACGCGCTGGGGGCGTCCGCGCCGCCGGGGGCCGACGAGGAGGAGCTCTCCGCCCGGCTGCGGGAGGTCTTCGCCGGGAAGCGGGCGGTGCTGCTCTTCGACGACGCCGACAGCGCCGAGCAGGTCGACCTGCTGCTGCCGCGCGCGCCCGGATGCCTGGTGGTCGCCGTCTCCCGGGGCCCGCTGACCGGTATCCCCGATGTGCGGCCCTGCACCCTGGGCGGGCTGGACAGCCGGGCCGCCGTGGAGATGCTGGTCCGGTACGCCGGACCGACCCGTATCACCTGCGACCCGGTGGCCGCCGACTCCGTGGTCGAGCTGTGCGCCGGCCAGCCCGCCGCGCTGGCGCTGGTGGGGGGCTGGCTGGCGGCCCGGCCCCTGGCCTCGGTCTCCGACGCGGCCCGGCGGCTGCGCGAGATCCCCGACCGCGCCGTGGACGAGGAGGGGCGGGTCGAGCGCCCGGTGGCCCGCGCCTTCCGGCTCGCCTACGGAGCGCTGCCGGCGCCCGCGGCCCGGATACTGCGCATGCTCGTACTGGCCCCGGACGCCACCGTGGACGCGCTGAGCGCCTCCGCGCTGGCCGGCTGCTCGGTGCCCACGGCGCACACCACGCTGGAGGAGTTCGTGGCGCACGGGCTGCTGCGCCGGCTGCCCGGGCACCCCGCGCCGGACCCCGCCGCCCCGCGCCGCACCGAGATCGCGCCCGGGCCCGGCGCCGCCCCGCGCTACCAGCTGCCGGGCTGCCTGGAGCCGCTGCTGGAGGCCGCGCTGCGGGAGGAGGAGCGCCCCCAGGACCGGGAGCTGGCCCGGGCCCGGATGCTGGAGCGGACCGTACGCCAGCTGCAGGCCTGCTGCTGGGCGGCGGCGCCCGCCGGCGACCGGGAGGCCCGCGAGAGGCTGGAGGCGCTGCCCAGGGCGCTGCGCTTCCCGTCCCGGCCCGCCGCGGCCGGCTGGCTGGAGGAGCGGCTGCGGGAGCTGCGCGAGGCCGCCCGGATGGCCGTGGAGAGCGGCCGGCTCGACACCCTGGCCCGCCGCCTGGTGGCCGCGCTGACCCACGCGCTGGCCGCGCACCGCGGCGCCGAGCGGGCCGCGCCGGAGCTGTACGAGCTGCACCAGTTGGTGCTGGACGTGGCCCGCCGCCAGGACCTGGTGCTGGAGGAGGCGGCGGCGCTGCTCAACCTCGGCGACCTGGACGCCCGGGCCGGGCGGACCCTGGAGGCGCTGGGCCGGTACAAGGACGCGCTGGAGGCGGCCCGTCTGGCGGAGGACCCGTATCCGACCGGCCGCGCGCTGGAGTCGATCGGCGCCACCTACCAGGAACTGCGCGACTGGACGCGGGCCGCCGACTGGTACGGGCGGGCCCTCTCGCTGCACCTGACCCGGCGCGACCTGGTCGCCCAGGCCCGGCTCTACGCGCGGTTGGGCGCGGTGCACGTCCACGCCGGGAACTGGGGCGAGGCACTGCGCGAGTGGCGGGCCGCCACCGCGGCCAGCCGCCGGCTGGGCGATCTGCCGGCCCACGCTCGAGCGCTGTACGAGACGGCGCGGGTACACCAGTACGCCGGACGTCCCCAGGAGGCGCTGCGTACCTGTCTGGAAGCGGTGGAGAGCGCGCGGCGCGCCGGCGACCCGCGGTTGCAGGCGGCGGTGCGGTTGCGGGCCGCGGACGCCCTGGACCGGCTGGGTCAGGAGGCGGAGGCGGAGCTGCACCGGAACGCCGCGGAACGGCTGCTGGCCCGGGCCAACGCGGCCCAGACGGAACAAGCGGAACTCGTGCAACAGGCGAAACAACCGCCCCATACAACGGCCAAGCCAGAGCAGACCTGCGAAACCAGTAGCGGGTCAGCGAAAGATTGATGCAAAGCAAGGCTAGACAGCGCCACATCCTTCATTAAACTGGTCGCATAGCGACTGCCGCTACATCTTCCGGCATGGTTGTACATGTCGGTATCGCCAGGAATACCCAAGATTCAAGGACCGTGATCCACGTGAAGGTCGGCATCCCCCGCGAGGTCAAGAACAACGAGTTCCGCGTGGCCATCACGCCCGCCGGTGTGCTTGAGCTCGTCCGTAACGGCCACCAGGTCTTCGTGGAGCAGGGCGCCGGCCTCGGCTCCTCCATCACCGACGCGGAGTACACCGCCGCCGGTGCGAGCATCCTCGACACCGCCGACGAGGTCTGGGCCACGGCCGACCTGCTGCTGAAGGTCAAGGAGCCGATCGCGGAGGAGTACCACCGCCTCCGCAAGGGCCAGACCCTGTTCACCTACCTGCACCTGGCCGCCTCCCGGGAGTGCACCGACGCGCTGCTGGAGTCCGGCACCACCGCCATCGCGTACGAGACCGTGGAGACCGCCACCCGCGCGCTTCCGCTGCTCGCCCCGATGTCCGAGGTCGCGGGCCGGCTGGCCCCGCAGGTCGGCGCCTACCACCTGATGCGTGCGGCCGGCGGGCGCGGTGTGCTGCCCGGTGGCGTCCCTGGCGTGGCCGCGGGCAAGGCCGTGATCATCGGCGGCGGCGTCTCCGGCTGGAACGCCACCCAGATCGCCATCGGCCTGGGCTTCCACGTGACCCTGCTGGACCGGGACATCAACAAGCTGCGCGAGGCGGACCGGATCTTCGGTTCCAAGGTGCAGACCGTCATGTCCAACGCCTTCGAGCTGGAGAAGGCCGTCGTCGAGGCCGACCTGGTCGTCGGCGCGGTGCTCATCCCCGGTGCCAAGGCCCCCAAGCTGGTCACCAACGAGCTGGTCTCCCGGATGAAGCCCGGAAGTGTCCTTGTCGACATCGCGATCGACCAGGGCGGCTGCTTCGAGGACTCGCACCCCACCACCCACGCCGAGCCGACCTTCAAGGTCCACAACTCGATCTTCTACTGCGTCGCCAACATGCCGGGCGCGGTGCCCCACACCTCCACCCACGCGCTCGCCAACGCCACGCTCCCGTACATCGTGGAGCTGGCCAACCGCGGCTGGCGCGAGGCGCTGCGGCGTGACGCGGCCCTGGCCAAGGGCCTCAACACCCACGAGGGCCAGGTCGTCTACCCCGAGGTGGCCGAGGCGCACGGGCTGCCCTGCGTGGACCTGAGCGTGCTGATCGGCTGACCCGCCGACCGGTCCGGACCGGTCCGGCGCGCCGATCGCCGTAGCGCACACCGTGTCGGACCGTCAACACGGTGGGACGGGCCGGGTCTTGCCCCAGGGCAGGGCCCGGCCGTCGTCGTACCCCGACACGCCCGGCGCCGGGTCCCCGTTCGCGATCGCCAAGTCGCCGCGAATGTAACCCTTCAGTCGATTCGCTCCGCCGAGTCGCCGGTGCGAGAAGGTGCTTACACCCTTGACAACCGGTGTTCCGTTGCCGACACATCGGGCCGTCTCCGGCGGATTGTGTTGCTGTGAACGGCCGACACGCCATAGAGTCGCCAACCGTCGGCATGGTGTCACGCTGACCAATCGAGAAATTTCCTGGTCACCAAGGAGGTAGGACGACTTGTGAATGAGTCGACATTTTCTCCCGGGGGTGGTCAGCCAGGAACGGTTGCGCGGGGCCAGGCTCCTTCGGGCCTCAAGGCTGTCGGCTCCGTCGCTGTCCAGACCTTCGCAACCCACCAGAACAACGCGACAGCCCCCCAGAGCATGGATGGCCACATCGTGAACGCCATGGCCGGCGATCAGCGCGGCACCGATCCCGCGCTCGCCGACTACGACCTGCCCGACGGTCACTTCTACGACCCCGACGCGGAGTACGAGCCCGACCCCGAGTACGCGGCCACGCTCGCCCCGGACGCCGCTCGGCAGCGCCGGGAGCGCATCGGCCCCACCGGGCGCCCGCTCCCGTACTTCCCCATCCCCGGGCCGCTCACCGACCACGGCCCCGCGAAGATCATCGCGATGTGCAACCAGAAGGGCGGGGTCGGCAAGACCACCTCGACCATCAACCTGGGTGCCGCGCTCGCGGAGTACGGGCGCCGAGTGCTGCTGGTCGACTTCGACCCGCAGGGCGCCCTCTCGGTCGGCCTCGGTGTCAACCCGATGGAACTCGACCTGACGGTCTACAACCTGCTGATGGAGCGGGGCATGTCGGCCGACGAGGTGCTGCTGAAGACGGCGGTGCCCAACATGGACCTGCTGCCCAGCAACATCGACCTGTCGGCCGCGGAGGTGCAGCTGGTCAGCGAGGTCGCCCGGGAGTCCACCCTGCAGCGCGCGCTCAAGCCGCTGCTGCCGGACTACGACTACATCGTCATCGACTGCCAGCCCTCGCTCGGCCTGCTGACGGTCAACGCGCTCACCGCCGCCCACAAGGTGATCGTGCCGCTGGAGTGCGAGTTCTTCGCGCTGCGCGGTGTGGCCCTGCTCACCGAGACCATCGAGAAGGTCCAGGAGCGGCTCAACCCCGAGCTGGAGCTGGACGGCATCCTGGCGACCATGTACGACTCGCGCACCGTGCACAGCCGCGAGGTGCTCGCCCGGGTCGTCGAGGCATTCGACGACCACGTCTACCACACGGTGATCGGCCGCACCGTCCGCTTCCCGGAGACCACCGTCGCGGGCGAGCCGATCACCACGTACGCGTCCAACTCGGTCGGTGCCGCCGCCTATCGCCAGCTCGCCAGGGAGGTGCTCGCCCGGTGTCACGCCGAGTGAGTCTGCCGGGAGCCGACGAACTGTTCCGCACCACCGGAGGGATGGGTCTGCAGTCCTCGCCGGGCTCCGCGCGGCGCACGGCGGGCGGCGAGGCGGCCCGGGTGCCCGCCCCGGCCGGCGAGAGCGATACCACGGCGGCCGACGCGCCCGAGGCCGACACAGCCCCGGCAGCCGGATCGGCCGCCACCACCAGGCCCGAGCACGCCGGCCGCGACGGCGGCGGCACCCAGGACGCGCCCGGCGACCGGCGCGCGGCCGCGGAGCGGGCCAAGAGCCGCCCCGCGCCGGAGAGCGGCACCCATCCGCAGGCCGGGCAGCCGCGCCGGCGCGGCCGGGCCGCGGGCCGCCGGCCCAGCGGGCGCGAGCGCCACGACGAGAAGATCACGGTCTATGTCTCCGCCGAGGAGCTGATGGACCTCGAACACGCCCGGCTGGTGCTGCGCGGTGAGCACGGCCTCGCGGTGGACCGCGGCCGGATCGTCCGGGAGGCGGTCGCCGTCGTCCTGGCCGACCTGGAGTCGCGCGGCGACGCGAGCATCCTCGTACGCCGCCTGCGCGGACGCTGAGGAGCCGGGCGGTAGCCTGCGGGAGCCGCCTGCGAGGCGGTGGAGACAGCGGACGGTAGCCTGCGCGTGCGCCGCTCGCGAGCCGCTGGGGTACCAGTCGGTGGCCTGCCCGCTCGTACGGGCCGCTCCGCCCTCCCCATGACTTCGGCGCGGGAGGGGCACCCCCCACCCGCTCCCTGGACCGCGATGCCCACTCACGACG
>NZ_SRID01000326.1 GCF_004684805.1 Streptomyces palmae | reverse complement strand
GCGGTGTTGCCGGTCCCGCCCACCCTCTACGGACTGGAGCGCTGGACCGGCAACACCGCCCTCGAACACGCCCGCCAAGTCCTGGAGTGCTGCGACAGGGCCGGGTGCTACGGCAACGAGCTGGCCGCACAGGACTACCTCGCCGACCACGAAGCCGCCGACATGCACGACGCCTGGGACACCGCGCGCGGACTGCCCGACGCCGCCTACACCTACGGCCGCCACGCCGAAGACGGACTGAAGTTCGCGCTCCTCAAAGCCCGCGCCACGCACACGCGATGACTCCGCCCGGGGCGACCGCACCTCTCGCCAAAGATCCGCGGTCGCCCCGGCCCCAACCAGCCTCACCGACCCGTTGGAGGTCTTCAGCATGACCCAATCCACCCCGATCCGGCGAATGGCTCCCCGGCCGCGGCTGCTGGATCTGTGTTCCGGCGCGGGGGGCACCGGCATGGGCTACCACCTGGCCGGCTTCGACGTCACCGGCGTCGACATCAACCCCCAGCCCAACTACCCCTTCACCTTCCACCAGGCCGACGCACTGGACTTCGTCCGCGAGCACGGCCACGAGTACGACCTCATCCACGGATCGTGGCCCTGCCAGTACTTCTGCCGCGCCACCAGGTGGCGCGGCACCCGCCAGGGGCACGAGAACCTGATCCCGGCCGGTCGCGCGGCCATGGAAGCCACAGGCCGTCCCTGGGTCATCGAGAACGTGCCCGAAGCCACCTGGGAAGGCGAGCTGCGCCCGGACTACCTGCTGTGCGGCACCCAGTTCGGCCTCAACGTCCGCCGCCACCGCGCGTTCGAGACCTCCTGGGGCGGCGGCGGGGAACTCCTGCCGCCCTGCTGGCACCACAAACAGCTCCTCGCCTTCGAGCACAAGGGTGAGCGTGCCTACGCCGACGCGATGGGCTGCACCTGGATGACCAACCTCGAAGCCCGCCAAGCCGTACCTCCCGCCTACACCCACTGGATCGGCACCCAGTTCCTCACCAGCGTCCACGAGGTGGCGGCATGACCAACACCCTCCTGCACACCGCCCTGGCACTGGCCCAGGCCGGTGTCCCTGTTCTCCCGCTGCGGGCCGGGAAGGTGCCGTTCGGCAACTGCGGCTCGTGTGCCAAGAACGCCTGTGGTGGTCGGCCGAACATGAAGACCCCGGGTACCTGCCAGTGCCCCGCGGTCTGCCACGGCTGGGCCGCCGCCACCGCCGATCCCGCCGTACTCCAGTCCCCGGCCTGGGCCGGGACATGGCGGCAGGCGCACGCGGTCGCCTACCACCCCGGTGGCGCCCAGCTCACCGTCGTCGACCTCGACAACCCCGACGCGGTGATCTGGGCCCGCCGGACTCTCCCGCCCACCCGGACGGTGCCCACCACACGTGGGGAGCACTGGATCTACCGGGGCGCGATGCGTTCGGTGAACGGCGTCCGTGAGGGTGTCGACCTCAAGTCCACGATGGCCTACGCGCGGTGGCTCGGTCCCGGCACCGGCGCCATGACCGATCTGCCGGACGCCGTGCGCGCGCTGGCCGTGAAGGAACCGTCCACGGTCCGGGCATCGCACGTCGTTACCGTGCCCGCACTGGCCGGGGGCGGGGAGTGCCGCCATCGCACGCCCGCATACCTGGAGCGGGGCATCGCCATGGCCGAGCAGCGCATCACCGAGGCCCGCAGCGCGGTGCACACGACCGTCTACCGGACGTTCCTCGCCGTGCTGTCCGCTCACGGCCGGTGCGGGTGCCTGACCGACACCCACGTCGCGCGGCTGTTCACCGCCGCTCAGGCCAAGGGTGAATCTCCCCGGCACTGCACTGACGCCTGGACGAACGCCTGCACCAGGTTGGGGCTGTAGCCGTGTCCGACGACGACAAGACCCCGGCCCGCGAAGTCATTGCCGACTACGCGCAGCAGCACTTCCGGTACTTCCGCACCGCCGACGGAACCGTGTTCGCCCAGAAGAACGGTCACCCCGTGGCCCGTCCGATCCGCTCACAGGGCACCTCGGGCAGCCACCGACAAGAACTCATGGTCGGCCTCTTCAACGACGGATACGGCGTGTTCAACGGAACCGCCCTCAAGGAGGCGCTGGACTTGATCGAAGCACTCGCGATGAGCAAGGACGTACAGCCCGTCCACATCCGCGTCGCGCCCGGATTCGACGGCGCGACGTGGCTCGACCTGGGCCGCAGCGACGGGCAGTCCGTCCGCATCCACCCCACCGGCTGGGACATCCTCACCCCCGACCCGCAGGAAGTCTGCTGGCGGCGCACCCAGCTCACCGGGGAACTGCCCCTGCCAGCCAAGGACACCGACGGCAAGGGCATCGACCTGCTGCTGAGGCTGTGCAACTTCGCCACCGCGGAGACCGAGTGCCTGGCCATCGTCTGGCTGATCGGATGCCTCGGGCCGTCCGTGCCCGTCCCCGCCCCCTTCCTCACCGGTCCTCAGGGCGCGGGCAAGTCCACCGGCGGGCGGATGCTCGTGCGGGTCATCGAGGGCATGAGCGCGGACCTGCGGCGAGCCCCGAAGGACGAGGAGAACCTGATCGCGGCGGTGGCGGCCGGATGGGTCACCGCCCTGGACAACCTCTCCCATCTGGCCGTGGACCTGTCCGACCTCATGTGCTGCATCGTCACCGGGGCCGAGACCATCAAACGCGCCCTGTACACCGACGGCGACGTGGTCCGCGCCCGCTACCGCCGCCCCCTGCTGCTGACCGGCATCGACGTCGGCGTCATCCGCCCCGACCTCGCCGAACGCCTTCTCCCGCTCCGTCTGGAACGCCCCCGCGTCCGGCGGACCGAGGCCGAGCTGTGGACTGAGTTCGAGGAGATCCTGCCCGTCGTCCTCGGCTCTCTCCTCGACCTCACGGTCAAGGTCCGCGCGGCTGAAGCGGACATCCCCACCGACCTGCGGATGGCCGACTTCGCCCACCTGTGCGCGCAGTTCGACGCGGCGACCGGACTCGGAGCACTCAATGCCTACCGGGCCAGCCTGGACGACCTCAACGACGACGTCATTGAGGGCGACCTCCTGGCGCAGACCGTGCTCAAGCACGCTGCCGGCCTCACGGCGGGCTCAGAGATGCGAATGACGTCATCCGGGTGGCTGCAGTACCTCACCGGCCTGTACACCGGGGAGGATTGCCGTCCCCTGCCCAAGGGCTGGCCCACCACAGGCAAAGTCCTCTCCGACCGCCTCAAGCGCCTTCAGCCGACCCTCGCCGCCCGGGACGTCCTGATCGACTGGGGCCGCACCAAAGAGGGCCGCTATATCGAGATGACCCGGCGGCCGACCCCGCTGCCACACCAGCAAGAGCCGATGCTCTGACCGGCGCCCCACAGCCCTCCCGAACAAGCAAGAAGAGCACGGCGCGCACTGCGGGAGGGGTGCTCCTCTTGCTGTTCGGCGGCATGCCGCCGCTCGATGGTCGCGCCGCGAAGCGGCTCCTTCTTCACGCCTTGAGGCATCACAACAGACACCCCACCCCTTTCTCTTGTCCGAAGGAAAGGGGCGCTGCGTCACCTGCGTCACCCGAGGACGGAAAGCGGCCCGTGACCTGCGGCTACAGCGGTGACGCAGGACGGCCGGACTGCGTCACCCCGCGTCACCCGCGTCACCCGGTGACGAAAGCCAGCGTCACCAGGTGACGCATCCGAAATCTCTGCGTCACTCAAAACCGCAGGTCAGGACCACGAATGACGCAAATGACGCGGTGACGCAGAACCCCGCACCTCGGACAGGCAGAAGATCCAGAACGTAAGGAGCGTCACATGGAGACTGCCCGAATCGCCGAGGGAGCTGACAGCACCCTCGTTCTCCTCACTGTGGAGGAAGCTGCCCGCCGCCTCCAGATTGGCCGCACTACCTGCTTCGCCCTCATCCGCTCGGGTGACCTGGAGTCCCTGGTGATCGGCCGACTTCGCCGGGTACCTGCCGACGCCCCGGCCGCATATATCGCGCGCCGCCGTGCTGGGGGCTGCGCCGCCTGACCTGCTCGATATCGGAGCGCCGTCCCCTGGCAGGACGGCGCTCCGGTCGTTCCACCCACCGATTCGAAGGAGATTCCGCCCGTGGCGGAGAAGAAGCGCACTCGTCGGGCGAACGGCGAAACGGCCGTCTACTTCGGTAAGGACGGTCGCTGGCACGCCCGGGTGCCGATGGGCTACAAGGACAATGGCGAGCCCTACCGCAGGCACATCACCCGCCCTTCCGAGGGCGAGTTGACTGAAGAGGTCAAGCGGCTGGAGCGGCAGCGTGACCAGGGCACCGCACAGCAGCCTGGCAGGCTGTGGACGGTCGAGAAGTGGCTGTGGCACTGGGTCGAGAACATCGCCAAGGACGTCGTCAGCGAGAACACCTACGACGGGTACGAGGTGGCGGTTCGCGTGCATCTCGTGCCCGGCATCGGCAAGCACCGCATCGACCGCTTGGAGCCGGAGCACCTGGAAAGCCTCTACCGCCGGATGCAGAAGAACGGCAGCAAGCCGGCCACGGCTCACCAGGCTCACCGGACCGCCCGGACCGCCCTCGGTGAGGCCGTACGGAGAGGTCACGCCGCGAAGAACGCCGCCGCTCTGGCCAAGCCGCCACGGGTGGAGGAGCCGGAAGAGGAGATCGAGCCCTACTCGGTTGAAGAGGTGCAGAGCCTGCTGATCGAGGTGAACAAGCGCCGCAACAGTGCTCGTTGGATGCTCGCGCTCGCCCTCGGCCTGCGGCAGGGCGAGACGCTCGGACTCCGGTGGTCCGACGTGGACCTGGACCACGAGTACCTCAAACTCCGCCGGAACCGCCTGCGGCCGAAGTATGAGCACGGGTGCCGGGAGGCGTCGCCGTGCGGCCGGAAGGCCGGGTACTGCCCCGAGCGCAAGCAGGTGCGGCGTGAGACCAAGAACACAAAGTCGCGTGCGGGGCGCCGTGCGGTTCCTCTGCCGGGTCCCTTGGTCCGGATGCTCCGTGCCCACAAGGAGGCTCAGGCCCGGGAGCGCCAAATCGCCGGGAACCTGTGGACCGAGTCGGGCTATGTGTTCACCAAGCCGCTCGGCGGTCCGCTCAGCCCGAACACCGACTACCACGACTGGAAGAAACTCCTGGACGACGCGGGGGTGAGGGACGCGCGCCTGCACGATGCCCGGCACACTGCTGCGACCGTCCTCATGCTGCTCGGCGTCCCGGACCGCGTTATCGATCAGATCATGGGCTGGGAGCCAGGGACGTCCGCACGGATGCGCGCGCGGTACCTCCACGTGCCCGACGCGATGCTGAAAGACGTGGCGCGGAAGCTCGCGGAAGCGATCTGGGGGCCGCAGGAAGACAGCCCTGCGGACAAAGATCAGAACAACGGTGGCTGACAGATAAGCCGAAGGCCCGACCGGTAACCGGTCGGGCCCTTCGTTTCGCCTGTTCAGGCAGCTGCGGAGGATACGAGATTCGAACTCGTGAGGGGTTGCCCCCAACACGCTTTCCAAGCGTGCGCCCTAGGCCTCTAGGCGAATCCTCCGCCGCAAACAATACAAGACCGAGAGCCGTGCTCGCGAACCCGATCGGGGGATGGGTCCGGGGTGCTTCAGGAGTCCCCGGGATCCGCTAGGGTAGGGAGCAGCCCCTCACGTGGCGCTATCTCACCCAACTCCCCCAGGGCCGGAAGGCAGCAAGGGTAAGTGGGCTCTGGCGGGTGCGTGAGGGGCCCTTTGCGTTCGGGGTCGGTGGGCCGGTGAGGTGGATGTGACCGAGGCCACTTGTCGGTGGGTCCCGATATCGTCGTAGGTGTGTCGTCCCTCGCGCTTTACCGCCGCTACCGCCCAGAGACCTTCGCCGAGGTCATCGGGCAGGAGCATGTCACCACCCCGTTGCAGCAGGCGCTGCGCAACAACAGGGTCAACCACGCGTATCTGTTCAGCGGGCCGCGTGGCTGTGGCAAGACGACCAGCGCGCGCATCCTGGCCCGCTGCCTGAACTGCGAGCAGGGGCCGACGCCGACGCCGTGCGGGGAGTGCCAGTCCTGCCGTGACCTGGCGCGGAACGGACCCGGCTCGATCGACGTGATCGAGATCGACGCGGCTTCGCACGGTGGTGTGGACGACGCCCGTGAGCTGCGTGAGAAGGCGTTCTTCGGGCCCGCCTCCAGCCGGTACAAGATCTACATCATCGACGAGGCGCACATGGTCACCTCGGCGGGCTTCAACGCCCTGCTGAAGGTGGTCGAGGAGCCGCCGGAGCACCTCAAGTTCATCTTCGCGACCACCGAGCCGGAGAAGGTCATCGGCACCATCCGGTCGCGCACCCACCACTACCCGTTCCGGCTGGTGCCGCCCGGGACGCTGCGGGACTACCTGGGCGAGGTGTGCACCCAGGAGGCCATCCCGGTCGAGGACGGCGTGCTGCCGCTGGTCGTGCGCGCCGGGGCGGGCTCGGTCCGGGACTCGATGTCGGTCATGGACCAGCTGCTGGCGGGCGCCGCGGACGACGGTGTGACGTACGCCATGGCCACCTCCCTGCTCGGGTACACGGACGGTTCGCTGCTCGACGCCGTGGTGGACGCCTTCGCGGCCGGGGACGGGGCAGCGGCGTTCGAGGTCGTGGACCGGGTGATCGAGGGGGGCAACGACCCCCGGCGCTTCGTCGCGGACCTGCTGGAGCGCCTTCGCGACCTGGTGATCCTCGCCGCGGTGCCGGACGCCGCGGAGAAGGGGCTGATCGACGCCCCCGCGGACGTACTGGAGCGGATGCAGGCGCAGGCGTCGGTGTTCGGCCAGGCCGAGCTGAGCCGGGCCGCCGACCTGGTCAACGAGGGCCTGACCGAGATGCGGGGCGCCACCTCGCCGCGGCTCCAGCTGGAGCTGATCTGCGCCCGGGTGCTGCTGCCCGCCGCATACGACGACGAGCGTTCGCTGCAGGCCCGGCTGGACCGCCTGGAGCGGGGCGCGCTGGTGAGCGGCTCGGGCGGCGGTATCGCCGCCCCTTCGGGGCCGGCGATGGGGTACGTACCGGGGCCGGACGCGCATTCCCCGGCCGGACCGGTCGGCCCGGCCGCGGCACGTGCGGCGATGGCGGCCGCGACCGGGGCGCCCGCGGCAGGGGTTCCCGCCCCCGCGGGCCCTGGCCATGCGGAGGGCGTGCCGGTCCCCGGCGGCGCGGAGGCGGCGGCTCAGGCGGCGGGCCATCAGGGTGCTGCGGCGCAGGGGGCGGGCTCCTCCGGGACCGCGGCGCCGGGAGTGGATGAGCGGTCCGGCTCGGCGGCCGGTGCGGAGGGCGGCCAGCAGCCCGGCGCCTGGCCTGCCGGTGCGGTGGCCGCCCCCGGCCGGGGCGCACCGGGCGCGGGACCTGCTCCCGCCGCCGCGGGAGCGCCCGGGGCCTGGCCCTCGGCTGCCCCGCCCGGCCAGGGCACCGGTGCGCAGCAGACCCGCCGCCCTGGTGGCTGGCCGTCCGCCGCCGCGCCGGGGCAGGGCGTGCCCGCGCCGAGTCAGGCGGGCGCTCAGGGCGCTCCGGGGGCCGGCGGTCCCGGGCAGGGTGCTTCGAGTGGCGGGTCCGCGCAGCAGGCCGGTGCCGGTGCGGCCCAGCCCTCGCCGGCGGCCGCGCAGGGTGCCGTGCAGGTGCGGAACATGTGGCCGGCCATCCTGGAGGCGGTGAAGAACCGCCGACGTTTCACGTGGATCCTGCTCAGCCAGAACGCCACGGTCGCCGGCTTCGACGGCACCACCCTCCAGCTGGGCTTCTCCAACCCGGGTGCCCGGGACAGCTTCGCCAACAGCGGCAGCGACGACGTGCTCAGGCAGGTGCTGAGCGAGCAGTACCAGGTGCAGTGGCGGGTCGAGACGATCGTCGACCCCTCGGGCGGCGCGGGTGCTGTCTCTTATACAAATCTTCGAGGCCAAGAGAAGGACACCTAAATCGTATACCGTCTT
>NZ_SRID01000325.1 GCF_004684805.1 Streptomyces palmae | reverse complement strand
CCGACAAGCCGACCGGCACGCCGGAGCCCACCCCCAGCGCCACCGACAAGCCGACGCCGGCCCCCTCGCCCACCGACGAGGAGGAGGACCCGATCTGCTCCGAGGAGTCCGACGAGGCAGCGGTCAGCACCACGCTGCGCGGGCTGCCGAACAAGGTGGTGGCCGGCACCGGCTGGGTGAACTTCACCTTCCGGACCACCAACACCTCCGACAAGACCATGAAGTCGGTCGACGCCTTCGCCGTCGTCGGCGCCATCGAGGGCAAGGACCTGGAGGACGTCTCCGAGCTCCTGACCATCCAGTGGTACGACGAGGCGTCCGGCGGCTGGCAGACGGTCGACGAGAGCGGCTACTTCGCCACCGTTGAGGAGCTGAAGCCCGACGAGTACGCGGACGCCAAGATGCGGCTGAAGGTGGACGCCAAGACCCCCGGTAGCTACGGCTTCGCCCTGGCCATCGGCGCGTACCACGACCAGGACGACGTCTGCGGCTTCTCCGAGGCCTCGGAGTACACCTTCGACGTGCTGGCCGCGGGCAGCAAGCCCGGCCCGGTCGAGAACGCCGAGCCCAAGCCGTCCAAGCACAAGCCGAACAAGCCGGCCCCGCAGGGCGGGCTGACCGAGCTGCCGGTCACCGGTGAGCTGGCGCAGACCGGTTCCTCCTCCATGCTGCCGACGCTCGCCGTGATCGGCGGGGTGACGGTGGCCGTGGGCGCGGGCGCGATGATCGTGGTGCGCCGCCGCCGCACCGGTGCGACCGCGGCCTGATCCGCGGGGCATCACAGCACGCGCACGAACGCGAACGGGCGGGCCGGATCTCCGGCCCGCCCGTTCCCTTGTCTCCGGGGCCCGTTCCCGCACCTCCGGGCCGGGGGACGTGCCTCCGGGGGCCCGGGGCCGAACGAAGGCGGGGCCCGGCGCCCGCCCGCGGTCAGTCCTCCGTGCGCTTCGGCGGCACCTCCGGCACCGGCAGCAGGGTCGGCAGCCGGAGCGCGCCGAACGCCTCGGCCGGGACGGCCGGGTGGCGGGGCGCGACCGGGGCCAGCCGCTGGTAGCCGGCGCCCGGCTCGGGACGCGGGTCCGGCTCGCCCTTGTTCGGCCACAGCGCCATGGCGCGCTCGGCCTGCGCGGTGATGGTCAGCGAGGGGTTGACGCCCAGGTTGGCGGAGATCGCCGCGCCGTCCACCACCGAGATCCCCGGGTGTCCGAACAGCCGGTGGTACGGGTCGATGACCCCGTGTTCGGCGTCCTCCCCGATCGGGCAGCCGCCCAGGAAGTGCGCGGTGAGCGGGGTGCCCATCAGCTCGCCGACATTGCTGCCCGCGATGCCGTTGATGGACTCGGCGATCAGCCGGGCGGCCTCGGCGCCCTCGGGGATGTGGTCCGGGTTGGGGCTGCCGTGCCCCTGCCGGGCGGTGAGCAGGCCCTTCCCCGGGCCGCGGCGCCTGCGGTAGGTGGTCAGCGAGTTGTCGTGGGTCTGCATGACCAGCCCGATGATGGTGCGCTCGGACCAGCGGCGGTAGTCGAACATCCGGGCGGCCAGCGCCGGGTGCCGCAGATTGGCGCCCAGGTAGCGGAGCCAGCGGGGCCCCGGCCCGCCGTAGGGGATCTGGAGGATGGACAGCGGGGCCATCGCGTTGGAGCCCTTGCCGTAGCGGACCGGCTCGATGTGGGTGGTGTCGTTGGGGTGCACCGAGGAGGTGATCGCGACGCCCTGGGAGAAGTCGGCCCTCGCCTGACCGGTCCGCTTCCGGTAGCGCCGGTCGGTGGTCTGCGCGCCCACCAACGCCTCGGAGTTGGTACGGGTCAGCTCGCCGAGCCGCGGTGAGAGCCGGGGCAGCATCCTGGTGTCGCGCATCCGGTGCAGCAGGGTCTGGGTGCCGTAGGTGCCGGCGGCGATCACCACCCGGCGGGCGGTGAAGACGGTCCGATGGCCGCGCTGCCGGCGCCGGTCGGTGGGCACGGTCAGCACCCGGTAGCCGCCCTCCGGGTGCTTCCGGTCCTCGGTGACCGCGAGCACGGTGGTCATCGGGTGCACCGTGGCACCGGCCCGTTCGGCGAGGTAGAGGTAGTTCTCGTTGAGGGTGTTCTTGGCGCCGTGGCGGCAGCCGGTCATGCACTCGCCGCACTCGGTGCAGGCCCGGCGGGACGGTCCGGCCCCGCCGAAGTACGGGTCCGGGACGGTCTCGCCGGGCTTGGCGCGACTGGTCCCGTCGGCGTCCTCGCCGTCCCCGAAGAACACCCCGACCGGTGCCATGTGGAAGGTGTCGCCGACGCCCATCCGCTCGGCCGCGGCCTTCAGGTGCCGGTCGGAGGGGGTCATGGTGGTGTTGAGCCGCACCCCGAGCATCCGCTTGGCCTGCTCGTAGTACGGGCCGAGCTCCTGCTGCCAGTCGGTGATGTGCCCCCACTGCCGGTCCTGGAAGAACGCGGCGGGCGGTACGTAGAGGGTGTTGGCGTAGTTCAGCGAGCCGCCGCCGACCCCCGCCCCGGCCAGCACCATGACCTTGTTCAGCAGATGGATGCGCTGGATGCCGTAGAGGCCGAGGGCCGGGGCCCACAGGTAGTTGCGCAGGTCCCAGGAGTTCTTGGGAAGGGTCTCGCGGGTGAAGCGGCGGCCGGCCTCCAGCACGCCCACCCGGTAGCCCTTCTCGGTGAGCCGCAGGGCTGACACCGAACCGCCGAAGCCGGAACCGATCACCAGCACGTCGTAGTCGGTTCCACCCCGGCCGGCGGCGCCGCCGGCCCGCCCTCCCACACGCTTGTCCCCTGACACGGGCACCTCCGTCACACGTCTCGTTCAGGCTCCCGGGGGGGCAACGCCCCGGGCTCTCTGGTGCGCCCCAAAGGGGCGCTGGGGGTCCCCCCGGACGGAGTCTGGGGGTGGGGGCACCTCCCGGACGAAGTCTGGGGGAGAACGGCGCGACCAGCCACCGACAACCCGCAGCCGAAGCCCGCACCAGCCCAGCGCTCAGCGAATCCGCAAGGCCTTCATCGCCCGCAACCCCCGCGTCAGCAGCGCCGCGTACCTCTCGTCGTCCAAGCCGAACGCCGGTGCCATCGGCACCACCCGCTGGTGGGCGACGGTCTGCGCCTCGGTGTACTTCAGGATGCCCTCGGAGCCGTGCCGGCGGCCGAGCCCCGAGTCGCCCATGCCGCCCATCGGCGAGCGGACACTGCCGTAGGCGGCGGCGAAACCCTCGTTGATGTTGACGGTGCCGGTGCGCAGTCGGGCCGCGATGGCCCGTCCGCGGCGGCCGTCCCGGGTCCACACGGCCGCGTTGAGCCCGTACGGGGTGGCGTTGGCCCGCTCCACCGCCTCGTCCTCGTCGGTGAAGCGGTACACGGACACCACCGGGCCGAAGGTCTCCTCGGTGCACACCGCCATCGGCGCCTCCACCCCCTCCAGGATGGTGGGCTCGTAGAACAGCGGGCCGATATCCGGGCGGGCCCGGCCGCCGGTGACCACCCTGGCCCCCTTGGCCACGGCCTCGTCCACATGGCGGGTGACGTTCTCCAGCTGCCGGGCGGAGACCAGCGAGCCCATCTCCGCCCCGTACGCCAGCGCGCTGCCCAGCCGCATCGCCCGGGTGCGGGCCGCGAACCGGGCCAGGAAGTCATCGGCCACCGACTCGTGGACGTACAGCCGCTCGATGGAGATGCACAGCTGCCCGGCGGAGGCGAAGCAGGCGCGGACCGCGCCGGCGGCGGCCTTGTCCAGGTCGGCGTCGCGCAGCACCAGCATGGCGTTCTTGCCGCCGAGCTCCAGGGAGCAGCCCACCAGGCGGGCCGCGGCGCTCCGCGCCACCTCGCGCCCGGTGCGGGTGGACCCGGTGAAGGACACGTAGTCGGCGTGCCGCACCACCTCGGGGCCGACCACCGGGCCCTCGCCGACCACCACCTGCCACACCTCGGCCGGCAGTCCGGCCTCGATCATCAGCTCCCGTGCCCACAGCGCGGTCAGCGAGGTCTGGGTGTCGGGCTTCATCACCACCGCGTTGCCGGCCACGAAGGCGGGCAGCGCGTCGCCGACGGAGAGCTCAAGCGGGTAGTTCCAGGGCACGATCTGGCCGACCACCCCGCGCGGCTGGCGCAGCTCGGTGACCTTGGTGAGCACCGGCAGCACCCCGATGTGCCGCTTGGGGCGCAGATAGGCGTCGGCCTTCAGCCCGTAGTGCCGGGCGGCCACGGCGACGCCCTGGATCTCCTCGTGCGCGTGCAGCCGGGTCTTGCCGGTCTCCAGCTGGATGATGTCCAGCACCTCGGGGTGCCGTCGCAGCAGCAGGTCGTGGAAGCGCAGCAGGACGGCGGCCCGTCGGCGCACCGGGGTGGCGGCCCAGGCCCGCTGGGCGTCCCGGGCCCGCTCGAAGGCGGTGGCGACGTCCTCGGGGGAGGACTCGGGCAGGTCGGCGAGCTTCTCCCCGGTGAACGGGGAGTGGTTGGCGGTCCGCCCGCCGCCCAGCACGCCCCGGGTGAGCCGGGCGAGCAGCTCGGGGGTGAGGACATCGGCGGCGGTGCGGGTGCCGGGGGCGGCGACCGGGTTGCCCTCGGCGGCCGCACGCCCGTCCGCGGCGGAGCGGCCCCCGGCCGCGGGCTCTCTGCCGCCGGCCGTCGCGGGGGCGCTGTCGCCGGCCGACGCCGGGGCGCTGTGCTGCGGGTCCGTTTCCTGCGGCGAGTCCGTCATGCGGCCGAGGGTATTCCGATGGGCACCCCTTTGGGTACCCACCGGTAACCGCTTTTCCGAAAAGTGCCAGCGATCACTGGCATGGACCTATGTCCTCGCAGGTCAACACGGAGGGCGGTCGGCCGTCACCGACCATCGCACACCAGGCCGAAGAGAGGCGGAACACACCGAGGACCCCGCGGACCCCGCGGACACCGCGGCAGGGACACCGAGGGGAGGCCGCGGCGAGGACACCGCGGGCGGCGGTCAGATCTCCTGGATCCGCAGGTGCTTCCGCACCTCCTCGAACAGCCGGTCGCCGTCGGCGCGCGCGGCCCCCTTGGCGGGCATGGTCACGCTCACCTCCCACTGGGTCTTCTTGCGGTTGACCACCACCAGGTCCCGCACCGCGTAGAGCAGGGCGTCGTCCGCGGAGTTGTCCCGGTAGGTGGTGGTCATGTCCACCGCCGACTGGCCCTGCTGCCGGGTCGCGGACCGCCGCACCGTACGGGCTCCGTACATGTCGTGGTTGTCCTCGCTGGTGTACCAGTCAGCCAACTCCTCGGCGGCCTCCTTGGCGTCCTCGACCTCGTTGTCCTCGCTGCGCGGGGTCCGGGACACCGAGATGGTGAACACCCCGCTCGGGTCGTTGTACGAGACCGTGGTGCCGTCACCGTCGTCCGTGCGCTCGTCGTCCACCGCCCGCACATACCCCTCGGGCACCGCGACGGAGGCCGCGACGATCTCCGGGTCCTCCCGCACCGTCCAGTCCCCGGGCACCGCGTCCTCGTCCGCGAAGGGCTGGAGCACGGTCAGCGCCACGGCGGCGGCCACCACCAGCACCCCACCGCCCAGCAGCAGCTGCGCCCTGCGGTTGCGGTGCAGGATCGGCGGTACGAAGCGGTTGCCGGCGCTCCCCGCGGCCTCGGGCCCTCCGCCCGCGGGCAGTCGGGTGGCCGGCAGGGTGGGGGCCGGCTGCGGCGGGCGCACCACCGACTCCAGCACCTGCCGGGCCTCCGCGGCGGAGGGACGGGCCGCCGGGTCCTTGCGCAGCAGCTGCATGATCAGGGTGGCCAGCGCCCCCGAACCGCGGGCCGGGACCTGCGGTTCGGCGGACACGATCGCCTGGAGGGTGGCCGGGGTGTGCGAGCGGCGGAACGGGGACATGCCCTCCACCGCCGTGTACAGCACCACGCCCAGGGACCACAGGTCCGACTCCGGGCCCGGCCGCTGCCCCAGCACCCGCTCCGGCGCGATGTACTCCGGCGAGCCCACGAACGAGCCGGTCTCGGTCAGCCCCTGCTCGCCCTCCACCTGCGCGATACCGAAGTCGGTCAGTACCACCCGCTCCGGCCCGGCGCCCTCCGGCCGCGCGACACCGTCGCCGCCCAGCAGCACGTTGTCCGGCTTGACGTCCCGGTGCAGCACACCCGCGGCGTGCGCGGCGGCCAGCGCCCCCAGCACGTCAAGGCCGATTCTGGCCACCTCGCGCGGGTCCAGGGTGCCCTCGGCGAGCCGGTCGGCCAGTGACTGGCCCTTCACCAGCTCCATCACGATCCACGGCCGGCCGTCCTCGACCACCACGTCGTGCACGGTGACCACCGAGGGGTGGCTGATCCGGGCCGCCGCCCGCGCCTCCCGCCGCATCCGCTGGTAGACCTTGTGGCCCTCGCCCTCGACCAACCCGGCCGGCACCCGCGGCTCCTTGACCGCGACGTCCCGGTCCACGACCTGGTCGTGCGCCTTCCACACGGTGCCCATCCCGCCGTGCCCCAACCGGGAGACCAGCCGATAGCGCCCACCCACCAGCCGCCCCACCCCGACCTCGGGGTCCGACGAGGAGCCGGTACCGCCGGGGGCGGGCCGGGTACGCGGATCCGACTGCCGCGGCAGCGGGGAGCCGGCCTGACCGGGGGCCGACGGCGCGGCATCGACACGGGTGGCGTCGGGGCGGGCGGACTCGGGGTGTGCGGCGTCCACGCGGGTGGCGTCGGGCTTGGGCGAACCGAATCGGGTGGCGTCGGGCCGGGCCGGGCCGAACCCCGGGGCGTCAGGCCGGCCCTGGCCGGGTCCGGCGGCGTCCGAGGGGTCGCTGCCCTGCTGTGCGTACGGCCCTGCCGCACCGGGAGTCCGCGGCGTCTGGAGCCCGTAACTGGTGGGCTCGTCCGCCCGTCCCCCACGATTCGTCATGACTCAATCATGACCTAACGCGACCGTCCGTCTGCCACTCAGGTCCGGCCCCGTGAACGTCCCGTGGCACGTTTGACACAGCGCGCGGAAGAGCGGCCGGGGGGCTCCGCAGGGCGGGCCGCGGATGCTCGGCAGGTCGGGTGGGGGACGCTCCGCGGGGCGAGGCGGGGCCCTCCGCAGGATGAGCCGGGAACCCTCAGCGGTTCCAGCCGGGGCCCTCCGCAGGCCGGGCCAAGGACACTCCGCAGGGCAAGCCGGGGCCCTCCGCAGGGCGGGCCAAGGACACTCGGAAGTCCGGGCCGGCGACACCCCGCCGGGCGGTCCAGGGTCGCTCAGTAGGGCGAGCCGGGGCGGCGGAAGGTCTTGAGGATCTGGTCGAAGTACGCCTTCCCCCTGCTCTTCTCGGCGACCGGCGCGGACACCCACACATCGCACATGCGGGTCCCCTCGTCCCAGCTCAGCTCGTAGGTCTGCCGGGAGCCGCCGTCATCCGACGTCCCGTCCCAGACGAACGCCCACAGCGCGGCGGGAATCCCGTGGTGGTCCAGCTCGATCACCTGGCCGTCGCGGTAACCCGGATAGTCGCGCGGGCCGTTGGCATCGGCCTTCCGGGTCGAGCCCAACGGGCCCGCGGGGTCCTGCGAGCGGATGTGGACCCCGATGCGGAACTCCTTGCCCGGCGAGTAGAAGTAGACCCGCGGCGGCTCGTAGGAGCGGCTGAACCCGTCCGGCAGCGCGAGTTGGAAACCGGCGGGATCGCTCCACATCCGGTAGCCCTCGGGTACGGGCGGCCGGCGCCCCTTCGCCGGTGCGCTGGACGCGCCCTGCCGCGGCTCGGACCGCCCACCCCCGGAGGCGTGCGGGGTGCCGGCGGCGGCGTCCTTGCCGTGGCCGGGGCCCGCCGAGGTCCCCGACTGCCCCCGCGCACCGCCATCCTGCTGTAGCAGCATGGCGATCCCCGCGCCCGCGCCCAGCAGCACCAGCACCGCCACCCCGGCGAGCCCGGCCGTCCGCGCCCGGAAGCGGCGTCCCGGCACGGACTGCGGCTCCGGGGCCGGGGCATGCGGAGTGGACC
>NZ_SRID01000324.1 GCF_004684805.1 Streptomyces palmae | reverse complement strand
CCTCTCAGCGGTGGCCGGGGGAAGCGGCTGGGGGAAGGTGGGCGTGCCGTCGACGGCGCTGTTCACCGACCGGTACGAGCTGACCATGCTGCAGGCCGCGCTGCGCGCCGGCACCGCCGACCGGGCCTCCGTCTTCGAGGTCTACACCCGCCGGCTGCCCGAGGGCCGCCGCTACGGCGTGATCGCCGGCACCGGACGGGTGCTGGACGCCGTGGAGAACTTCCGCTTCGACCGCGACGTCCTGGACTTCCTCGCCGACCGGCACATCGTGGACGAGGCCACCCTGAGCTGGCTGGCCGACTACCGGTTCCGCGGCGACATCTGGGGCTACCCCGAGGGCGAGGTGTACTTCCCCGGCTCCCCCGTCCTGCGTGTCGAGGGCACCTTCGCCGAGGCGGTGCTGCTGGAGACGGTGGTCCTGTCGATCCTCAACCACGACTCCGCGGTGGCCGCCGCCGCCTCCCGGATGTCGGTGGCCGCCGGCGACCGGCCGCTGATGGAGATGGGCGCCCGGCGCACCCACGAGCTGTCCGCGGTGGCCGCCGCCCGCGCCGCGTACGTCGGCGGCTTCGCCACCACCTCCGACCTGGCCGCCGGCTTCCGCTACGACATCCCCACCGTGGGCACCAGCGCCCACGCCTTCACCCTGCTGCACGACAACGAGCGCGACGCGTTCACCGCCCAGGTGGAGTCGCTGGGCAGCGGCACCACTCTGCTGGTGGACACCTACGACGTCGCCGAGGCCGTGCGCACCGCCGTGGAGGTGGCCGGGCCGGGCCTCGGCGCGGTCCGCATCGACTCCGGGGACCTGCTGCTCCTCGCCCACCGGGTCCGGCAGCAGCTGGACGAGCTGGGCGCCCGGGACACCAAGATCGTGGTGACCAGCGACCTGGACGAGTACGCCATCGCCTCGCTGGCGGCCGCACCGGTGGACGCGTACGGGGTCGGCACCCAGCTGGTCACCGGCAGCGGGCACCCCACCTGCTCCATGGTCTACAAACTGGTGGCCCGCGCGGAGAGCGACGCCCCGGGGGCGCCGCTGCGGGCGGTCGCCAAGAAGGCCATGGGCGGCAAGACCTCCATCGGCGGGCGCAAGTGGGCCGCCCGGCGACTGGACGCGGAGGGAGTGGCCGAGGCCGAGGTGGTCGGTTCCGGTCCGGTCCCCGCCGAGCTCCAGGACCGGCAGCTGCTGGTCGAGCTGGTGCGCGGCGGCGAGATCGTGGGCCGCGAGCCCCTGGACGCCGCCCGCGACCGGCACATCGCGGCCCGCGGCCGGCTCCCGCTCTCCGCCACCCAGCTCTCCCGCGGGGAGCCGGTGCTGCCCACCGAGTACCAGTGAGCATCGCGGGCGACTGCGAGCACCGCTGATCGCTGATCAGCGGCCCCCGGGCGGGTGCGACCCCCCGGGCGGGGCGGTTCCGGGTCGGGCGTCCCCGGCCCGGACGGCCCCGGTCGGGGCGGCCCGGTGAGGTGGCGGCCTCGCCGGGAGCGACCGCCCTTGGCCATCACTTCCCGTGCTCCTCGGGAAGTGTTTACCCTCGGCTACACGCAACGGGGCTCCGCCAGGCCCCGGCCCCGTCCGGGTCCTCAGGGAAGGCACCAGCCATGCACCGCGCACTGATCGTCGTCGACGTGCAGAACGACTTCTGCGAGGGGGGCAGTCTCCCGGTCGCCGGCGGCGCCGACGTGGCCGCGGCGATCACCGAGCTGATCGGCGCTGCGCCCACCGCCTACCGCCATGTGGTCGCCACCCGCGACCACCACATCGATCCGGGTGACCACTTCTCCGACCACCCGGACTACGTGGACAGCTGGCCGGCGCACTGCGTGGCCGGCACCGAGGGGAGCGGCTTCCACCCCAACTTCGCCCCGGCCATCGCCTCCGGCGCCATCGAGGCGGTCTTCGACAAGGGCGCCCACGCCGCCGCGTACAGCGGGTTCGAGGGTGCCGACGAGAACGGCGTCCCCCTGGCGCAGTGGCTGCGCGACCACGAGGTGACCGAGGTCGACGTGGTGGGCATCGCCACCGACCACTGCGTGCGCGCCACCGCGCTGGACGCCCGCGGCGAGGGCTTCACCACCCGGGTGCTGCTCGACCTGACCGCCGCGGTGGCCGAGGAGACCGCCGTGCGGGCGCTGGCGGAGCTGCGGCAGGCGGGGGTCGAGCTCACCGGGAACGAGCGGGTGGTCCGCTCCGGCTCCTGAGGTCCGGAGGCACCGACCGGGACAGAGGCCGGAGCCCGCGCCCAAAAGCGGCCGACCGGGGTGGTCAGGCCGTCAGCGGGGTCTCCGTACGGTCCGCGGACGCGATGCCCGCGAGCCCTCCGGTCCGCCCCGGCTGCCCCGGCTGCCCGTACGCGTCGCAGGGGCGGAGCAGGGCGCGGATGGGGTGCCAGAGTTCGCCGCCGTCCTCCGGGACCGCGCGCCAGAGCAGGCCGTCCGGGTGGTGCAGCACCGCCGTGATCTCGTCCGGTGTCGGCGGCCTGGCGTTGCCGCGCAGGTAGACGGCGCGCAGCCCCAGATTGCGCAGCCTGGTCAGGGCGCGCTGCCGGTTCGCCGTGTGGACCAGCACCCGCACCTGGTCGCCGGGTACGCCGCCCGAGCCCTGCGGCCGCGGAAGGGACAGGGCCACCACCACGCTGCCGTCCGGCAGCTTGGCGAATCCTCCGTCTGCCATGCGTTTCATCTCCCCCGTGAGATGTCGTGCTCCATGGAAACGTCCGTCGGAACGTCTGGGCGTCTGGACGTCAACAGGAGTGTCAACAAGAAGCGGTCAGCAGCATCTAAACGCGATCGGCCGCCGCCCGCTAGAGGGCGACGGCCGATCAAGCTCTGACCTGCGGTGTTAGCGATTACCGTGTGGCAGGGCTCACCTTGACGGTCATCGAGGAGCCATCCCGCGCCTCGTGCTGGATGCTGATCCGGGTGTTGGTGTCAGCAACCTGAACGCCACCGGTCGGGTTGGTGTCGTACCAGTAGACGCCCGCGTGGTCGTCGAAGACCGAGACGCCCTTCTTGGCCTTGACGGTGGCGGCCACGTCCTTGCGGTGCAGGGTGAAGCCGTCGGTGCCGAAGGTGCTGAAGGTGGAGTCGTACGCCTGGAAGCGGTTGCCCATCACGGTGCCGTCGGCCCAGCGCTCCGGCGCGGCGTGGGCGTCGATCGGCAGGATCAGGCCGGTGCCCGGGTGGACGCCGACGTTGTTGTTCTTCTGGGAGGTGTCCCACTTCCAGATCAGCAGGCCGTTCTGGTACGGGTAGTGCTCGACCCAGTCCGGTCGGGTGGTGGCGAAGCCGAAGTTGTACGGGCCGACCTTGAGGGTCTTGTCATAGGACACGTACTGGCGGTTCTCCGCGATGTAGTACTGCGGGTAGTCCTGGGTGAAGGACTCGCCGACGCGGCTGAAGCCCTTGGCGGTCCAGCCGTTGTCGCCGTCCTCGGCGCCGTCCGCGAAGAGCTGCTTGCCGTCCGCGGTCACGCTGATGCCGTCGGCCGTGAAGCCCTTGCCGCCGGCGCCGCCGTCGGTCTGGTAGCGGAAGCGGAGCTCGATCTTCTTGCCGGCGTAGGCGTCCAGCGGGTACGAGAGCTGCTGGTGGGTGCCGGAGCCGCCGGTGAGGGCGGGCTGGTCGCTGCCGTCCCGGGGGATGGCCTTGCCGTCCGCGGTGCCGTCCAGCGGGGTGAAGCTGGCGCCGCCGTCGGTGGAGGCCTCGACGTAGGCGAAGTCGTAGTTCTCCTCGATGTCCCACCAGCCGGACAGGTCCAGCGTGGCCTTGGACACGCCGGTCAGGTCGACCGTGCGGGTGAGGGTGTTCTTCAGGTCGTCGCCCTGGTCGCTCCACCACTGCTGGGAGCCCTCGGCGGGCTTCACCACCGTGGTGGTGACGGTCTTGTCGGGGAGGCTGACCAGCAGCGCCTGCTTGCGCTTGGTGTTGTACTCGGCCACGCCCAGCTGGTGCTTGGAGGCGGTGGCGGCCTTGGCCGTGTCGTAGTTGAGCCAGCCCAGCTTCAGCTTGTCCCAGGCGTTCATGTCGCCCGGCATGTCGCCGATGGAGTCCTTGCCCATGCCCAGCCAGGAGCCCTGGGCCATCAGCGACCAGAAGGCGACCGAGGACTCGCCGGCACCGGTGGTGTCGTACTCGTCGGGCAGGCCCAGGTCGTGGCCGTACTCGTGGGCGAAGACGCCGAGGCCGCCGTTCTCCGGCTGCATGGTGTAGTCGCCGACCCAGATGCCGGTGTCACCGATCTGGGTGCCGCCCGCCTTGTTCTGGGCCGGGCCGGTGCGTCCGGCGTCGGAGCCGTAGGCGTACCAGCGGTGCGCCCACAGGGCGTTGCCGCCCTGGGCACCGCCGCCCGCCGACTGGTCCTCGCCGGCGTGCACGATCTGGAAGTGGTCTATGTAGCCGTCGGCCTCGTTGAAGTCGCCGTCGTCGTCGTAGTCGTCCCGGTCCCACTGGTCGTACTGGGCGAGATCGGCCTTGATCTGGGCGTCGGTGCGGCCGGCCGCCTTCTGGTCCTTGGCCCACTGGTTGACGCCGTCGCGGATCAGGTCCCAGACGTTGGCGCAGTTGGTGTCGCCGCAGTAGTCGGAGCCGTAGCGGGCCTCGTTCCAGTCGACCTTGACCCAGTCGGAGACCTCGCCGTCCACCGAGTAGCGGCCCGAGGACTGCTTCTCGTAGTACTTCTTCAGGGACTCCTTGTCCTTGTCCGTGGAGAAGTACAGGTCCTGGAAGTGCTGCCGGCTGTAGTCCTTCTGCCAGGCGGTGCTGTTGTCCTTGGTGCGGTCCGGCTCGGCGATGGTGTTGTGGGCCGGGCCGGGCGTGCCGCCGTACTTGGTCACCGGCGGCTCGGGGCCGTCCGGGCCGTCCGGGTCGTAGGTGGTGGTGTCGTCGACCTTGTCGCCGAACTCGACCAGGATGGTGAAGATCTTGTCGGTCTTCTCCCGGCCCAGCTCGACGTACTTGCCCTTGCCCAGCTTGACGACCTCGGAGCCGCCGCGCCGGACCGGCTTGGCGTCCCCGTCGAGGACCTGCTGGAGGGCGGCCTCGCGGCGGGCCTCCCGCTCCTTGCTGAACGGACCCGGCAGGTCGTGCTCCACGCCGGCGCGCACCTGCGCCGGGTCCCGGTCCTTGATCGGCTTCGCGCCGGGCGCCTCGTCGGCCTGTGCCAGACCGGTGCTCAGGGCGGCCGCACCGATGGCGGCTATCACCGTCGCGATGGCGGTCGATCTGACCGCCCTCCGTGAGCTCTTCACTATGGACATGCCTCCCCAGTCAAACCTGTGGCGGTATTTGACAGGAGTGGCTCCAGAAAAGACAGCCCTTGACATGAACAGGAGCTGACAGTACGTTAACCGGCCTACCTCGTCCGGATTTCGGACACCTCTCCCCTGCGCTGCGGGGACGGTCCACCCGAGGGATCGTCAGGTCTTGTCGCCGTACCGCCGGGACGCACCCGGACCCCGGCGCGGTGCCGCACGCTGTACGGGGGCGAACCGGGCCGGTTGCCGGACGCGGGATGGACGGCCGTGCGTAGTCGCGTGCGCCCGCGAGGCGAGCGGGCGGGCCGCCCCGGGCACGGCCCGCTCAGTACAGCGCGGAGACCACCACGGTCTTGGCCGCCTTGTCGTGGAGGCTCTGCCGGTACGGCCGGTCGCGCAGCTGCCACACCGAGTTCACCAGCCAGAAGATGGTGCCGACCGCCACCGGGGAGGCGATCCCCGGCAGCGCGTACACGGCACCCCGCACCCACCCCTGGCGCCCCGGCACATCGCCGTCCGCCAGCTTGGCCACCCGGATCCGCAGGGCCTTCTTGCCGAGCGTCTGGCCGCTGTTGGCCAGCATCGCGCCCTCGTAGGCGAAGTAGAGGGTGAAGGTGAGCGCCGCCGAGATCAGCACCTTCGCGGTGTCCTGCTCACCGGGGTGGTCGAGCCCGTAGCGCAGCGCGCCGGTGGCGGCGAGCATCACCACCCAGATGAAGCCCAGCACCAGGGTGTCGATCAGCCGCGCCTGGAACCGCTGCGCCGGTGTGGCCAGCGGTGCCATCCGATCCAGGGGCACCGGGGCCTGTTGGGCGGGGGCGTACGGGTGGTTCGGCTGTTCGGGGCTCATATCTTCGATTACACCAGCCGCCCCGGCCGGGTGGACAGCTCAGGGTAGGGCCCACCCGCGACGGCGCCGTCCGGCGCTCACCGGCCCAGGGCTCGGCGGCTCACCGGCCCAGGGGCTCGGCGGTGACCACCACGGTGGTCGCCACCTTGTCGTGGAGGCACTGCCGGTACGGCCGGTCCCAGGTGCACCACAGGACGTTCACCAGCCAGAAGACGAAGCCGCAGCAGGGCACGATCTCGGGCAGCGAGTAGACGGCGGCCCGCGCCCACCCCGGCTGGCCGGCCGGGACGGAACCGTCGTTGAGCATCGCGACCCGGATCTTCATCAGCCGCTTGCCGACGGTCTGTCCGCTGTGGGTGAGCATCAGGCCTTCGTAGACGAAGTAGACGAGGGCGCCCACCACCGTCACCACGGTGGCCCTGCCGTTGGAGTTCACCGGGTCGTAGCTGCCCAGCAGAACGCCCATCACCAGGCCGACGGGGATACCGATGAGCAGGCCGTCGATGATCCGGGCGAGCAGTCGGCGGGGCAGCGGGGCCAGCGGCGCCATCGCGGACAACGGGGGCTTTCCTGGCTGCTCGCCCCCGTAGGGACCACCGCCGCCGTAGGGGCCACCGCCGTACGGGCCGCCGCCGGGTGGGCCGCCGCCGTACGGACCGCCACCGCCGCCCTGGTCACCGCCGTAGGGCCCGCCCCCGGATGGGCCGCCGCCGTACGGACCGCCACCGCCGCCCTGGTCACCGCCGCCGGGCCAGCCGCCCTGACCGCCCTGACCACCCTGGCCGCCACCGCCCTGCTGTCCGGCGGCGTACGGAGCGCCACCGCCCCCGTGCCCGGACGGGCCGCCCTCGTGCGGCGCGGCCTCATGCCAGGGCGGGCCGCCGTACGGCTCGGCGCCGTGTCCGGGGTCGGCCCCGGACGGCGGCCGCGACGGACAGGGGTCGTGGGCGGGCGGCTCGCTGCTCATGGCCCGAGTCGAACCCGGACCGGGCCGCGGCGCATCCGGCGGGCGCCGTTCGGGCGACGCGCGGACACACCATCAGGCGGGGTACACCCTCGGGGCCCAGCCGGCGGACGGGCACACGGGGTTGGGGTCGGCCGGGTGAGCCGGGGAGGGCAGGCACCGACCCACCCCACCCCCTTCCGGACCCGGCGGCCGGGCCCACCTCCGCCGGATCGGGTGTCTCAGCTGCCCGAGGCGACGAAGGTGTGGGCCGCCTTGTCGTGCCAGCACTGGCGCCAGGGGCGGTCGAACAGGCACCACAGGACGTTCACCACGCCGACCACCAGCACGCCCAGCACCCCGTACACCAGCCAGCGGCGCAGGGCCGCGCCGAAGGACGGGGGTTGGTGGGACTCGATGTCCAGCGTGCGCAGGCCGCACAGGCGCTTGCCGAGGGTGCGGCCCCAGCGAGCGGTGGGCAGTGCCTCGGCGAGTGCCCCGACCAGCAGCAGTACGCCCAGCACGATGCCGAGGTACAGCCCCGTGGTGCCGTCCAGGAGGTAGACGGTGACGGTCTCGCCGGTCTGCTTGGCCTCGTCGATCTTGGTGTCGATGTGGTCCTTGGCCTTGCTCCACAGCGGCACGGCGGCGGCCCCGACCACCGCGAGCAGCAACACGGTGTCGATCAGCCTGGCCACCAGTCGGCGGCCGAGCGCGGCGGGCCGGCCCTGTGCCTGGGCGGCGCGCAGGAACGGGTTGTCGGTGGGCGGCTTCCAGGGGATGACGCCCTCGGGCCCGGCGGCGTTGCCGGGCCCGGGCGCGGGTTGTGCCGCCGGTCGGCTCCAGGCCGGGGCGCCGCCGTCCGGCGCGGCACCGGCGGGTGGGCCGCCGTGCGGGGCCCCGGCGGGGGTGGCCGCCGGGGCGTTGCGGCCCTGGGCCGGGACCCTGGGCGGGGCCATGTG
>NZ_SRID01000323.1 GCF_004684805.1 Streptomyces palmae | reverse complement strand
CAGTGGACGAGGGCGGGGTGGACGGTGGGCGGGCCGGCCGGCCGGGTCAGGAGACCTTGGCGGGCTCGGCGGGCTCGGCGGCGGGGGCCTCGGCCGTCTTGGACGAGGTCGGGGACGCGGCCGTCTTGGGGCCGGACCGCCGCCCGGCACCGCCGCGCGGCAGCCGCAGCCGGGTGCCGGCCGAGGAGCGGCCGCGGTGCGAGAGCAGCCGGGCGGCCAGGTCGCCCGCCAGCTGGATGACCGAGATGGCGACCGCCAGGATGGCCACGGTGATCCACATCAGCTGGGTCTCGAACCGCTGGTAGCCCTCGCGGATGGCCAGGTCGCCCAGGCCGCCGGCGCCGACCGTGCCGGCCATGGCCGAGTAGCCGATCAGCGTCACGATGGTGGTGGTGGCACCCGCGATCAGCGAGGGCAGCGCCTCGGGGAGCAGGACCTTGCGGACCACGGTCCAGGTGCTGCCGCCCATCGACTGGACGGCCTCGACCAGCCCGTGGTCCACCTCGCGGACGGAGGTCTCCACCAGCCGGGCGAAGAACGGGATGGCGCCTATCGCCAGCGGGACGATCGCGGCGTCGGGTCCGATGGTGGTGCCCATGACGCTGCGGGTGAACGGGATCAGCGCCACCATCAGGATGATGAAGGGCATCGAGCGGGCGATGTTCACGACCTGCCCGACGACCTTGTTCACCAGCGCGTTCTGCAGCATGCCGCCGCGGTCGGTGAGGACCAGCAGCACACCGAGCGGCAGGCCGCCGGCGATGGCGACCAGCGCGGACCAGCCGACCATGTAGAGGGTGTCCCAACAGGCCTGCTCCAGCAGGGGCTGCATCTCCGACCAGGTCACTTGGCACCTTCCTTGAGCAGCGTGGCGGCGGCCGGAGCCGGCTGTGCGGTGTCGGCCACGTCGACCTGCAGTCCCTGCTCGCGCAGGAAGCCGATGGGGACGACGTTCTCCTCGAAACGGCCGGGCAGTTCGATGCGCATCCGGCCCACCTGCTTGCCGGCCACCGTGTCCATGGCCGCGCCGAGGATCGAGATGTCGATGTTGTAGGTGCGGGCGAGTTCCGAGATGACCGGCCGGGTGGCCGCGTCGCCGTGGAAGGTGACGTCGATGACCGTGCGGTCCGCCGCCGAGGGCTCACCGCCGACCGGGAACAGCGCCTGTGCGAGCTCGGATCCGGGGGTGGCGAGCAGTTCGGGGACGGTGCCGGACTCCACGATCCGTCCGCCGCGCATCAGCGCCGCCGAGTCGCAGATCGTCTTGACCACGTCCATCTCATGGGTGATCAGCAGCACGGTCAGCCCGAGCTGCCGGTTGAGGTCGCGCAGCAGCTCGAGGATGGCGCGGGTGGTCTCCGGGTCCAGGGCACTGGTGGCCTCGTCGGAGAGCAGCACCTTGGGATCGCCGGCCAGCGCCCGGGCGATGCCCACCCGCTGCTTCTGGCCGCCGGACAACTGGGCCGGGTACGCCTTCGCCTTGTCGCCGAGGCCGACCAGGTCCAGCAGCTCCAGCGCCCTGCGGGAGCGCTCCCTGCCGGAGACGCCGAGGATCTCCAGCGGGAGTTCGACGTTGTCCTGCACGGTGCGCGCGGAGAGCAGGTTGAAGTGCTGGAAGACCATGCCGATACGGCTGCGCGCCTGACGCAGCGACCTGCCGGCCCGTGGGCCGCGCCCGGCGAGCGCGGTGAGGTCCTGGCCGGCCACCGTGACCGTGCCCGAGGTGGGGCGTTCCAGCAGGTTCACGCAGCGGATGAGGGTGGACTTGCCGGCGCCGCTCTGACCGAGGACGCCGTACACCTCTCCCTCGCGGACATGGAGGTCGACGCCGTCGAGGGCGGTGACCTCACGGCCGCGGGAGCGGTAGACCTTGCTCAGGCCCGAAGTGGTGATCACAGGGGTTTCCGTCACTGTCGAGTGCACGGCGGAGTGCCGCCGGGCACGGTGCATGCAATTGCGGAGCGCGGCAGGAGGAGGTCCGGGCGGCGCGGTCGCGCGGCCACGGGATTCCGGTGACGCGGGGCGGTCCGGGCGGTCACGTCGACGTTGTCGTCACCGCTGCGGAGTTGATGTCCTCCATGGCCCGACCGGGCGGGAGGGGGTCTCGCTTCGGGGCGCGAGGCGGATCAGGGGCCCTCAGCTGTCACACATTCGACACATACAGCGAGCACCGGGCGCGGTGGGCGCCTCGGTCGCGGGGATGCGGCTGCTCGTCGTGGTCATGCGGGCAAGTAAAGCAGACAGGCACCGAACCCATCACAGGTGTCCGAATAGCGGACTCCCCCAGTCGCCAGATGGACAAGAACGGGCAGGGGCCGGTCCACGCCGTGTGGTCCGCCCCACCCTGGGCCACCCTGGGCGATTCGCACGGACACCGGGGCCGGTCCCCGGCCGCGCCTTCTGCCTACGGCGCGGGCAGCTGACGGCGGTCATCCCTGAGCGCCGCGGCCGGGGTCGGAGACCGGAGTGCCGGGCCCGGCGATTAGAGTCGTCCCATGCTTGTCAAGCCCTCTGCCTCCGGTCGCATCGCGGGGAGCCTCCGGTGATCGGCGCGGTGACGATCCTGCTCGCGGTGACCGCTCTGGTTCTGGCCGCCTGGTGCGGACACGCCGCCTACCGCGACCAGCCGACCAAGGACTGGCACTTCATCGGCATGGCCGTGGTCTCGGTGCTCGGCCTGGTCCAGCTGGCCGTCGGCATCGTGCAGCTGGCGCGCGGGGAGAAGCCCGACCAGGGCACCGCGATCTTCGTCGCCTATCTGCTCGGCGCGGGCCTGGCCGTCCCGATCGGCGCCTTCATGTCCCTGGCGGAACGCACCCGCTGGGGCTCGGCGACCGTCTCCGCCGCGGCCGTGGTGCTGGCGGTGCTGGAGGTACGGCTGTTCGACATCTGGGGAGGCACCGGTGGCTGAGACGACCTCCGGCACCGGACGGGACGACGCCGCCGGGCAGCCGGCGCCGGGCCGGCGTCTGGCACTGGGCCAGGGGCCCGGGCGGCTGCTGGTGATGCTCTACGGCGTCTTCACCGTGGCCGCCGCCTCCCGGTCCATCTACCAGCTGATCGCCCAGTACGAGAAGGCTCCGCTGGCCTACTCGCTGTCCGCGGTCTCCGCCGCGGTGTACGCGTTCATCACCCTCTCGCTGGTCCGCGGCGGGGAGGGGGCCCGCAAGGCGGCGCTGGTCTGCTGCACGGCGGAACTGCTGGGCGTGCTGACGGTGGGCACCTGGGCCCTGCTCGACGCGTCCGCCTTCCCGGACCAGACGGTGTGGTCCTACTACGGCGCGCCCTATCTGTTCATCCCGATCCTGCTGCCGGTCACCGGACTGCTGTGGCTGCGCAGGGCGCGTACCGACAGCTGACGCGTCCCCGGACTCGGACACGGATACGGATACGGACACGGGCGCGGCCCGGATCGCGGGCGAGCGGTCCGGGCCGCGGCCGTACGCCCGGGGTGGTGCGTACCGCCCCGGACGCGCGCCGGCTCAGGCGCTGGTGGCGAACGGGGTGGCCGGCTTCTCCAGCATCACCAGGCGGAGCCGCCGGTTGACCTCCTCGACGCCGATCCGGGCGTAGCCGTTCCGGTGGTACAGCCGCAGGTTGCCGTCGCTGCGGTGGCCGGTGAACAGCCGGTACCGGGTGGCCGCGCGCTCCTGCGCCAGCCGCTCCTCGATGGCGGCCAGCAGCCGCCCGCCGAGCCCGTGCCGCTGCATCCTCGGATGGACGATCAGCTTGCCGATGGCGGCGACGCCGTCCTCGTCCACGGTGCCGCGGACCGACCCGACCACCTCCGGCCCCAGCCGGGCCACCAGCACGCAGCCCTCGCCGAGTTCGGTGCGGAGATCGGCCAGTGTCTGGGTGAGCGGTTCGATCGAGTAGTCGCCGTACAGCTCGGCCTCGCGCTGGTAGCAGAGGTACTGGAGTTTGAGGATCTGCTCGGCGTCGTGCTCGGTCGCCGCAGAGATGGTCACGCTCATGCCCATGGTGCGCATGCCTCCCCATGTCCGGATTCCGCCCAGCCGGTCGAGGGTAGGTTCCGGCGGGGTCGCTGGCCTGGCTGGAGTCGTCGCCAGGATGCGCGCCGTCTCCGAGGCGCCGATTGTCTAGGACTCCTTTCCCCAGGGTTCAGGAGCCGCAATCTCCGCCGTGAGCATTCTGCGCAGGCATCCCAGACATCGGGAACGTACCGGCCCCAGGCTGCCCTGTGACATTCCCAACGCCTGCGCGATTTCGCGGTAGGTCGGGTCGGAACGGGACAGCAGCGCGCCCAGCAGGCGGGGGCAGCGCCCCGGCAGCCGGCGCACCGCCGCCCGCAGCACCCGGCTGGTCTCCGCCTCCAGCGCCCGGCCCTCGGCGCAGTTCTCCGGGCCGCCGGCCGGCCCGCCGGCCACCGGGTCGTACGGCACCTCCCGCCGGGCCCGGCGGCGGGCACCGCGCACCTCGGCGCGTACCGCGGTCCGCAGCCAACTGGCCGGCTGCGGCGGCGGCCCGGCCGCCCGGATGTGTTCCAGCAGCCTTAACCACACGCCCTGTTCGAGATCGGCGGGGTCGATACCGGCGCCCAGCGCCTCGGCCGCGGCCTCGGCGGCCAGCAGCGGACGGAGTTCCTCCACGAGATCCATGCCGGGCCTGACGCCCCTGGCCGGCGGCTGGTTGCCCTCGCCGTCGCTTCTCACCCGACCGGGCGAAGCCGGACCCGGCCGGGTGACGTTCGGCCGGGTCCGGGGGGTCCGCCGGGTCGGACCGGCGGACCGGGGTCAGGACTTCTCGAGGAAGGCGTCCCGGGCGAGCACCGCGGTGTCCGCGTTGTCGGAGAAGATGCCGTCGATGCCCGTCTCGAAGTAGGCCTGGAAGGCGCCGAAGGCGTCGCCGTAGGCGTTGGGGTCGGTGCCCCGGCGGAAGTCGGCGGGCAGGAAGGTGTTCTCGTTGCGCATGGTGTACGGGTGCAGGATGAGCCCCGCCGCGTGCGCGTCCTCGACCAGTGTGGTGGGCGTGCCCAGCTTGCCGGCGGCGTCCCGCGGGATGATCAGCTGGAGGGTGGGGCCGATGCCCTGGGCGAAGCCGGCGATCCAGGCCAGGCCCTCGGGCTTCACCAGGTCGGTGACGGTGCGCGGGTCCCCCGCCTCGACGAAGTCCCAGGGACGGGTCCCGGCGGCGTCCAGCAGCACCACCTTGGGGCAGTCCACCAGCTCGCTCAGCCGCTCGATGCTGCTGGGCTCGAAGGACTGCAGGAAGGTCGGGGAGTTCTTCCGGTGCCGGCCGTGCGCCCGCAGCTGCCGGGCCAGCCGCTCCTCCAGGCCGAGGCCCAGCTTGCGGAAGTAGGTGGGGTGCTTGGTCTCCACGTGCAGCCAGATGCGGCGCCCGCGCTTGCGGCCCTCCCGCTCGGCCCACTCCAGCACCTCCTCGAACGTGGGCACCTCCCAGCGGCCGTTGTAGAGGGTGTTGCGCTGCCGGTTGCCGGGGATGCGCTCCTTGGCGCGCAGCGTCTTCAGCTCGGCGAGGGTGAAGTCCTCGGTGAACCAGCCGGTCAGCGCGGTGCCGTCGACCGTCTTGGTGGTCTTGCGGCCGGCGAACTCGGGGTGGTCGGCGACATCGGTGGTGGCCGTGATGTCGTTCTCGTGCCGGCAGACCAGGTGCCCGTCCTTGGTGGGCACCAGGTCCTGCTCGATGACGTCCGCGCCCATGTCCAGGGCGAGCTGGTACGAACCGAGGGTGTGCTCGGGGCGGTAGCCGCTGGCGCCCCGGTGGCCGATGACGGTGGGCACCGGCAGGTCGCGGTAGGAGCCCGCGCCACCCTTCGGGTCGGCGGCGGCCGTACCCGCGCCACCCCACACTGCCGCGCCCGCGCCGAAGGCCGCGACCCCCAGAAGGGCGCGCCGTCCCGGCTGCTGCTCCTGCTGCATGAACACTCCTCGCTGTGAAGTCGTCGTCAGGTGCATGACCTGCCGCTGAGTCGGGCTGATCGTAGGCGCGTTCGGCTTACCAGTGAGAGACGTCGGGCGGAACTCGACGGAAACCGCGGTCAACACCGCGTGGCGGCTCGGCGGTCCCGGTGTGCGCCCGGCGGGATTCCGCGAGTATCGTCCTCACCTGCACCGCGTGCGGTGGAACAGGGACCGAACGGCCCTGGACACCGGTGGGCGCGGCGTACGACGACCACGACCGGAGGACCTGTTGTCCCGCATCTTCCTCAAGGCGACGCTCGGAGTGCTGTTGCGCGTCCTGTTCCGCCCGCGTGTGGAGGGAGCGGAGCGCATTCCCCAGGACGGGCCGGTGATCCTCGCCGGCAACCACGTCACCTTCATCGACTCGATGTTCCTGACGCTGGTGGTGAAGCGGCCGGTGTACTTCATCGGCAAGAGCGAGTACGTGACGGGCAAGGGGATCAAGGGCCGGCTGATGGCCTGGTTCTTCGGGGCCGTCGGCATGGTCCCGGTGGACCGGGACGGCGGCCACGGCGGTGTGGCGGCGCTGATGACCGGCCGCCGGCTGCTGGAGGAGGGCAAGGCGTTCGGCATCTACCCGGAGGGCACCCGCTCCCCCGACGGCCGGCTCTACCGGGGGCGCACCGGCATCGCCCGGCTGACGCTGATGACCGGCGCCCCGGTGGTGCCCTTCGCGATGCTGGGCACCGACAAGGTGCAGCCGGGCGGCCGGGGCATGCCGCGCATCGCGCCGGTCACGGTGCGCATCGGCGAGCCGCTGGACTTCTCCCGGTACGAGGGCATGGACCGCGACCGCTATGTGCTGCGCGCGGTGACCGACGAGGTGATGAGCGAGGTCATGCGGCTCTCCGGCCAGGAGTACGTGGACGTGTACGCCACCAAGGCCAGGAGCCGGCAGGCCGCCTGACCCCTCCCCGCCGACCCTCACGCTGCTGCCACGGCCCGCGGACTTCCGCGGGCCGTGGCCGTATCTCCCGGAAGACCCGCGGCACGGTGTGCGGGTGGGCCATACTGGCGGGCGCTCGACGCCGTCGGCGGTTGAAGGGGACAGCACGTGAAGAGGCCGCTCGGGGCGGACGATCCGCGACGTATCGGACCGTTCCGGCTGATCGGGCTGCTCGGCGGGGGCGGCATGGGCCGGGTCTACCTGGGGCGCTCACCGCAGGGCCGTACCGTCGCGGTCAAGACGGCGCGGCCCGAACTCGCCGACGACCCGCAGTTCAGGCGCCGCTTCGCCCGCGAGGTGTCGGCGGCGCGGCGGGTCACCGGGGTGTTCACGGCCGAGGTGGTGGCCGCCGATCCGGCGGCGGAGACTCCCTGGATGGCCACCGGCTATGTGCCCGGGATGTCGCTGACGGACGCGGTCTCCCGCTTCGGGCCGCTGCCGGTGCCCGTGGTGCTGCTCCTGGCCGGCGGGCTGGCGCGGGCGCTGACCGCCATCCACGCGGCCGGGCTGGTGCACCGGGACCTCAAGCCGTCCAACGTCCTGCTCGCCCCGGACGGGCCCCGGGTGATCGACTTCGGTATCGCGCACTCCGCGGCGTACAGCGCGCTGACGCACACCCAGATGGCCCTGGGCACTCCGGGCTATATGGCCCCGGAGCAGGTGAGCGGCTCGGACACGCCCGTCACCGGGGCCGCTGACGTCTTCGCGCTGGGCGGGGTGGTGGCGTACGCGGCCACCGGCTCGGGGCCGTACGGCTCCGCGGACCCGCAGATCCTGCTCTACCGCACGGTCCACGAGGAGCCCCGGCTGGCCGAACTGCCCGAGGGGATCCGCGCGCTCGCCGCCCGCTGCCTGGCCCGCGACCCGGCCGCCCGGCCCGCCCTGTCCGCACTCACCCGCGAGCTGGGGCCGCTCCACGACCAGGCGTACGCGCAGTGGCTGCCGGGCCCGATCTCCCACAGCCTGCTCGCCCTCGCCGGCGAGATCCTGGGCACCGACACCCCCGAGACGGCGGATGACCCCAGCGACTCGGGTGCCCCGCACGGCCCGGGTGGCGTGGGTGACCGGGCGGGCCTGAGCGGCGGGAGTGGTCCCGATGAGCCGGGTGGACTTGGTGGCCCGGGGGGG
>NZ_SRID01000322.1 GCF_004684805.1 Streptomyces palmae | reverse complement strand
GGGAGGGACAGCAGGCTTCGGCTGGGTCAGGGCAGGGGAAGAGCCCGCGGGAGCCGTGCTCCCGCGGGATGGATGAGCCTCCCGCGCAAGGGACATCCCCTGGACGCGGGACGACGCATCCCGGGCGGAACAGCGCGGAACAACCGGCTGGAGCGGGGCCGGCTCTCCCCTGGTGCCCGGGATGCTCGAAGGACTCGAACGCGACTGGCGGTGGCCCGAGGGCCTCAGCCGTGGTTGCCGAACAGGGAACGCCGCAGTCGCCGCAACGGGGCGAACAGCGACACCGTCGCACCACGGCTCTCCCTGACCCGCGCGCGGTCTCGGGCGGTGAGCTCCTGCATCAGCATGGTGGCCCCCTCCGCCTTCTGGCGCGGGATGGCGGGGCCGCTCAGCACCGCGAGATGGCGGTCGAGGCGCGCACTGGACGCACCGCTCCCGCAACTGATGGCAGGCACCCGTGGCCTGCTCCGAACCGTTATCTGCTCCATGACACTCCCCACCCGTACGAGGGCACCCGCCCCGGGCAGAGTAACCCTACCTCCCCGAAGCGTCACCCGCGTATCCCTGGTAGCGGATTCACCTCTCCGTCAAGGGTGTTGACGAAGGTTTCGCGGCGGACGCGCGAAAGGAGGCCCCGGTGCCGACGTTCGGGGCCTCCTCGATCACGCGCGCGGTGGCGTTGACGCCTCAGGAGACGGCGTTGAGGGCGGGCAGGTAGCCGCCGGACTGACCGGAGGCCGTCGGGTGGTAGGACTCGCCGATGTTCAGCCAGTTGACGCTGTGCAGCCAGGCGTCACCGGAGCAGATCTCGTGCCCGCTGAACCGCGAGGCGACATTGGCGAAGGTGAAGCCGCTGTGGGCGGCCACCCGCTGGGAGATGACCGAGTTCAGCAGGTCCGAGGCGTTGTTGATGGCGGACCGCTTGGTGTCGCTGATCCCGACGATGCAGCTGCCGCCGATCTTGTAGAAGCGGGGGTAGCCGAGGACCACCACGCGGGCGTTCGGCGCCTTGGCGCGGATGGCGTTGTAGGCCGCGTCCAGCCTGCCGGGCAGCGTGCTGGAGACGTAGCTGCGCGCCTGGTTGACGCGGTCGATGCAGCCGCTGTCGGAGCTGAGGATGCAGGTGGTCATCACGTCGGCGAAGCCGGCGTCGTTGCCGCCGATGCTGATGCTGACCAGGGTGGTGCTGCTGTTGAGCGGGGCCAGCTGCTTGTTGATCACGTCGCCGGTCACCGCCCCGGAGCAGGCCGTGAAGCTGAAGCTGGACGGCGCGTGCGAGTTGGCCCAGAGCACCGGGTACGCCTTGGAGCTGCGCTTGCAGTCACCGCTGGCGCTGTCGTAGCTGCCGGATCCCACGCCGGAGGAGTAGGAGTCACCGAGGGCCACGTACGCGGTTCCGGCGGTCGCCGCCGCGTTGGCCGAGCCCGTTCCGGTCAGGGCGAGCGTCGCCCCCATCACCAGGGACGCGGCTGCTCCCACGAGCTTGGGCATGAAGCGGGGCAGTTTCATCGGACCTCCGTACGCAGGGGGTGGCTGAGGTTGCTTCTGGCGGATCGAACGAAAGAATCGGGGGGACATCCGGCCGTGGAATGTCTGCCACGTCACACCGCCGTCCGGAATAATGACATGCCTATGTCACGCCGCCAAGACTCTTATCTATGCGGGTTGATAGAACTTTTGAACGAAGGTCAGGAGGAGGTGACCGGACCGGTTCGACCCCGCGGGCGGCACCAGGGTGCGCCGCGCCGGGTATTGCCCGCCCCACGCCGGGGAAAAACATGTACGCCAGGGCGGCTGGTGCCGGATCATGTGCTCCATGTGTGCCGACCGCAGTCCTGAACCCAGGAGGCCGATCCTGCCCACCACTCCGACCGAATCCGCCCTCCCGCTCCGGCTCACCATGGACGACAGCGACTCCCCCGCGGATGTCGTGGACGCCCTGTTCCTGGGCCGGTTCGCCAGCGGCGAGCAGCCGTACGCGCGCAGCCGCTCGGTGGACCGGGTCAGGTCCGGGCTGACCCTGCTGCCACCCGGCGCCACGGTGCTGCGCTCGGCACGGGACGACGACCGCAGCGCCACCCTGGCCGAGGGCGAGGGCTGGACCGTACTGGTGTCACGGTGGAACCGGGGTGCGGACGTGACCGTGACCGCGGTGGGCGAGGAGCTCGCCGAGGAGATGCTGCGCAAGGCGGTGGACGGCGCCGAGGACGAGCCGGAGCCGCAGCCCGACGACGTCACCATGGGCTTCTGGTACGTCTCCCCGCGCCGCGGCCCCTACCGCACCACCCGGCAGATCTCGGCCGGGACCTGGGAGGAGATCCGCGGCAACTACAGTGCGCCGGTGGCCGATGCGATGGCCCGGGTGATGAAGGTGGTGCCGGACGACATCGCCGGCCGGCTGCTCCTGCTGCACGGACCGCCGGGCACCGGCAAGACCTCCGCACTGCGCACCCTGGCCCGCAGCTGGCAGGACTGGTGCCAGGTGGACTGCGTCCTGGACCCGGAGCGGCTGTTCAACGACGTCGGCTATCTGATGGACATCGCGATCGGCGAGGACGAGGGGAGCGGGGGCAACCGCTGGCGGCTGCTGCTCCTGGAGGACTGCGACGAGCTGATCCGCGGCGAGGCCCGGCACACCGCGGGACAGGCCCTGTCCCGGCTGCTGAACCTCACCGACGGGCTGCTCGGCCAGGGCCGCAACGTGCTGGTCGGGGTGACCACCAACGAGGACCTGGAGCGGCTGCACCCGGCCGTGGTCCGGCCGGGCCGCTGCCTGGCCCGGATCGAGGTGGGGCCGCTGAGCCGGAGCGAGGCGGTGCACTGGCTGGGACGGGAGGAGGGCATCGGCCGGGACGGGGCGACCCTGGCGGAGCTGTACGCGCTGCGCCGCGGCACCACGCCCGCCTCGGTACCGGCCCAACCGGCCGACCCGGGGCTCTACCTCTGACCTTTCCGGTCTCACCTGCGGTTCAGGCCATCAGACGTGCCTGGCACGGGCGGGCTCAGTCCTGGGGATAGGCGGCCCGCAGTGCCTCCTGGACGGCGGCCAGCGCGGCGGCCCGGTCCAGGCCGAGCCGCCGGGCCCGCTGGGCGTACGCCGCCGCGGCGCCGGCCGCCTCACGGGCCGCGGCGTCCCCGGCGGCGGCGATGAAGGTGCCGTTGCGCCCCCGGGTCTCGATCACCCCGTCCGCCTCCAGGGCCCGGTACGCCTTGGCCACGGTGTTGGCGGCGAGCCCGAGTTCCTCGGCGAAGCCGCGTACCGTCGGCAGGCGGTAGCCCACCGGGAGCGCGCCCGCCCGCGCCTGCTCGGCGATCTGCTCACGGATCTGCTCGAACGGAGCGGTCGGCGAGTGCGGGTCGACCTCGATCGTCAGGGCCACGGTGGAGCTCCCGTCGTCTGCGCGGCATGGAGGTACCCGCCGCTCTCAGGACCCGCTCGCTCGATGTCGCGCGGCGGGGAGGCCGAGAGCCCGGGAACCGCCTCCCATTGTCGGCCACGGTCCGGCGGGCGATGGTACGGCGCCCGGCCGAACGCCCGCCGGGACGTCCGACCCGCCGCCCGGGATGCGTCGACAACCGGCCATCGGCTGCCCGAAAAGCGGCGGCGCGAGCCCGTACCAGGACGTAACCTGCGACCTCATGACGTTGATCGTGCGCGATTTCCGTGCCTCGGACGCGGCGGCGGTCGCCGAGGCGCGCCGTGCGGCCTGGCCCTACCGGGTGACCACCGCCGAGGGCGTCGCCTGGGAGGTGCGCAACGCCCCCGCCGAGCAGCGGTTCCGGCTGCTGGTGGCCGAGTCGGACGGGCTGGTGGTGGGTTCTGCCCCCACCGGTGTCCTCACCGGTGAGGACACCGAACGGCACCGGCCGGGCCGGGCCTTCACCGATGTCCATGTGCACCCGGCCCACCGCCGCCGGGGCGTGGGCACCGCCCTGCTGCACAGCGCCGAGGAGTACCTGGCCGGGCTGGGCGCCGGCACCGTGTACAGCTGGACGCTGGACGAGCGCCCCAGCACCACCTTCGCCGAGCGCCGCGGTTACCGGCGCGGTCGCGGCTCGCGGTGCCTGCGGCTGGACCTGACGACGGCCGGACTGCCGCCGCTCGGCCCGCTGCCGCCGGGCGTGGAGGTGCGCCGGGGCACCGACTTCGCCGCCGACCCGCGGCCCTGCTACGTGGCGGAGTCGGCGGCCGGCCGGGACGAGCCCGGCGACATCAGCCCGGACCCCGGCTCCTACGAGCAGTGGCTGGCGGCCGAATGGCGGCGGCCCGAGCGCAGCGCGGAGCTGACCTCCTACGTCCTGGTGGACGGCGTCGTCACGGCCTACAGCATCGGGCTCACCGACGGCCGGGGGCGCTATGTGTCGGGCGGCACCGGCACCCTGCGCGGCTGCCGGGGGCGCGGGCTGGCCAAGCTGGCCAAGAACCACTCGCTGCACCTGGCCCACGCGGCCGGCTGCACCGAGGCCATCGCGGGCAACGACACCGGCAACGCGCCGATGCTGACGATCAACCAGTGGTTCGGCTACCGCCCGGCCGCCGAGGAGTGGCGGTACCTGCGCGAGCTGGCCGTCTGACCGGAGAGGAGCCGCCACCGTGACGACACCGCGGATCCGGGACTTCCGCCCGGCGGACGCCGAGGCCCTGCTGGAGGTGCGCCGGCGGACCCGGCCGTACCAGGTGATGAGCGCCGCGGGCACCGCCTGGTCGGTGGTCGGTTCCCCGTCGGCGCAGCGCTACCGGCTGCTGGTGGCGGAGCTGGACGGGCGGGTGGTGGGCAGCGCGAGCGTGGGACTGGCCTTCGACAGCAGCGTGCCGGGCCAGTCCTTCGCCGACCCGATGGTGCACCCGGCGGCGCGCGGGCGCGGCGCCGGGCGGGCGCTGCTCGCCGAGGCCGAGAGGTATCTGGCCGGGCTCGGGGCCACCGAGGTCTTCACCTGGGCTCTCACCGACGAGCCCTCGCTGGACTTCGCCCGGCGCTGCGGCTACCGGCCGCTGCGCACCGCCCGCTACCTCAGCCTGGAGCTGACCGAGGGCGCGCTGCCGCCGCGCGCCCCCGCGCCGCCCGGGGTGGAGCTGCGCCCCGCCACCGGGCTGACCGGCGATCCATGGCCGCTGTACGAGGCGAACAACGAGGCCGTCCGTGACGAGCCGAACGACATCGCGGTGGACGCGATGCCCTATCAGGACTGGCTCGCGCTGGACTGGAACGACCCCGACCTGGACCGTTCGCTCAGTACGGTGGCCCTGGTCGGCGGGGAGGTGGTCGCGTTCTCCCTGGTGCACACCGACGGGCGCGGGGGCTGCCTGTCGCGGATGACCGGCACCCGGCGCGCCCACCGCGGGCGGGGCCTGGCCAAGCTCGCCAAGAACCACGCGCTGCACCTGGCCCGCGCGGCCGGCTGCACCCGCGCCTACACCGGCAATGACACCGGGAACGGCCCGATGCTCGCCGTCAACCGGTGGTTCGGCTACCGGCCGGCGGGCGCGGAGCAGCGCTTTGTGCGCGCCCTGGGTGCTCCGCGGTGAGCGCGCGGCCGCTCGCGCGGTTCCTCCCTCGTCTGGAGGCGCCAGCCCGGCCGGGGCCTCAGCCGAGGTAGTAGAAGGCGGGCGCCGGGTGCATCAGGAACGAGTGGTGCGAGATGTTCCAGGCGTAGGCGCCGGCCAGGGCGAAGGCGATCCGGTCCCCGGCCCGCAGCCGGGGCACCGGGACGCGGCGGGCCAGTACGTCCTTGGGGGTGCACAGCTGGCCGGCCAGGGTGACCGGTTCGCCGTGGATCCCGGGGCGCGGCCAGGGCCGGTCCCAGTGTTCGCGGGGCAGCACGGTGAAGGGGTGGTCGTGCTGTTTGGCGGCCGGGGTGCGCAGGTGGTGGGTGCCGCCGCGCAGCACCGCGAACGCCTCGCCGCCGCTGTGCCGTACGTCGAGGACCTCGGTGACGTACCAGCCGCAGTAGGCGGTCAGCGCCCGGCCCGGTTCGACGCGCAGGGTCAGCCCGGGGTGCCGGTCGGCCAGTTCGGCCAGCCCGGTGCCGTAGCCGGCCCAGTCGAAGCGGCTGCCGGGCCGCCGGTAGTCGACGTGCATGCCGCCGCCGAGGTTCACCTCGTCCAGCGGCAGGCGGTGCCGGTCGGCCAGGTCGCGCGCCCAGCCGGTGATCCGCTCGGCCAGGGCGAGCTGGGCGGCGGCATCGAGGCCGCTGGCCAGGTGGGCGTGGATGCCGCGCAGCCGCAGGGCGGGGCCGGCGCACAGGGGCAGGCAGGCGGTGAGCCGTTCCGGGTCGAGTCCGAACGGGCTGGGGCGGCCCCCCATGGCCAGCGCGGCCCCGTCCAGGGACCGGTCGCCGGCCGGCAGGTTGACCCGCAGCAGCACCTCGGCGGGGGCCCGGTCCGGCCGTTCGGCGGCCAGCGCGGCCAGCAGCCGCAGTTCCGACTCGCTCTCCACATGGAAGCGGTGTACGCCCAGGTCCAGCGCGAGCCGCAGTTCGGCCTCGGTCTTGCCGGGCCCGCCGAAGGCCAGCGGCAGTTCCGGGGCGGTACCGCGGACATGCGCCAGCTCGCCGCCGGAGGCCACCTCGTAGCCGGTGACATGGGGGGCGAGGGCGCGCAGGATCTCGGCGGCCGGGTTGGCCTTGGCCGCGTAGTAGAGCTCGACGCCGGCGGGCAGCGCGGCCCGTACGGCGGCGGCGTGCTCGGCCAGTCGGCCCAAGTCGTAGACGTAGGCGGGGAGGCCGTCGTCGGCCAGGGTGCCGGCGAGTGCGGCGACCGGTTCGGTGATCACGGGGTGCTCCTCGGGCGTTCGGCGGTACCGGGTCAGTGGTCGGCCACCGTGCGGGCGGCCTCGGACAGCAGCTCCGGGGCGAGTGGATTGGCGATCCGGACATAGCCGGCGTCGCGGTCGGCCCTGCGGGCCCAGCGGGTGAGCAGGTTGGCCTTGGCGGGCAGCGGCGCGCCGGCCAGCAGCGCGGTCAGCTCCGGCGGGCGGCCGTGTGCCGCGCAGCGCTCGGCCAGCACCTGGCGCACCGCGGTCCACAGCTCCGGCTCCAGCTCCGGGTGCAGGTCGGCGAGTGCCGCGAGGAGTTCGGCCACGTGGTTGACCAGCAGGCAGTAGACGACCCGGTCCCAGCCGCGGGCCGGGTCGTAGGTCAGCGGGCCGGCCACCGCGCGGGGCAGCGCGGCCAGCGCGGCTCGGTGCCGGTCGGGCAGCAGCTTGGTGCCCTCCAGGTCGCGCAGCAGGACCTGCCGGGGGGCGCCGGAGCCGTCGACACCGATCAGCACGTTCTGGAGATGGGGTTCGAGTACCACCCCGTGGTCGAAGTAGGCGGCCAGCACGGGTGGCAGCAGCAGCCGCAGATACGTCTGCCACCAGGCCAGTGCCGCCCGCGGGCCGGCGCCGTCCAGCAGCCGGGAGACATGGGCGGGCCCGGTCGGGTACTCGTCGGCGACCGCGGCGGCCAGCAGCGCGGTCAGCCCGGGGCGCAGCCGGGCGGCGAGCCCTTCCCGGACGATCACCCCGAAGCCCTCCAGCAGCCGGCGGTCGCCCAGGTCCAGGGTGCGGTAGGCGGGTTCGCGCAGCAGCTCGCAGCCGTCGAAGCGGGCGGCCAGGTCGGCGGCGGCGGGCTCCAGCAGCCGGGTCAGCGCGACGGCGCCGGACAGCTCGTAGTCGGCGTTCTTGCGCAGGCAGTTGGTGATGCGCACCTGGAGGCTGAACTTGAGGAAGTCCCGGCCGTCGTAGAGGGTGCGCACCGAGGCGGTCGGGGCGAAGTCGCGCCCGCCGGGTCCCAGGTCGAGGATGTCGCCGCGGGCCAGCGCGGCGCGCAGGGCGGGGTGGTCGCCCAGCATGGCGTACTGCCAGGGGTGGGCGGGCAGCAGCCGGTAGCCCTCGGGCACCGCACGCTGCCGGTCCAGCACCGCGAGCGCGTGGGGCCCGGCCGCCTCCTGGCGTACCAGCGCGCGGCGGACCGCCAGATGGTGCAGGGGGAAGCGGGCGGCCGACTCGGGGGCGTAGCGGCGCCACTGCTCGAGGCTGCCGGTACGGGCCTTGGGGG
>NZ_SRID01000321.1 GCF_004684805.1 Streptomyces palmae | reverse complement strand
GGCCGCCCCTCCCCGCGGGGAGGGGCGGCCGACGCCGCTACCGGGTGCCCGCCGGGGCGGGATCACTTCTTCTTGCCGCGCTTCTCCCGCACGCGCACCGAGATGTGGATCGGGGTGCCCTCGAAGCCGAACTCCTCGCGCAGCCGGCGCTCCACGAACCGCCGGTAGCCGGCCTCCAGGAAGCCGGAGGCGAACAGGACGAACCGGGGCGGCTTGGTGCCCGCCTGGGTGCCGAAGAGGATGCGGGGCTGCTTGCCGCCGCGGATCGGGTGCGGGTGGGCGGCCACGATCTCGCCGAGGAAGGCGTTGAGCCGACCGGTGGGGATCCGGGTCTCCCAGCCCGCCAGCGCGGTCTCGATGGCCGGGACCAGCTTCTCCATGTGGCGGCCGGTCTGCGCGGAGACATTGACCCGGGGGGCCCAGGCGACCTGGCCCATCTCGGTCTCGATCTCGCGCTCCAGGTAGTAGCGGCGCTCCTCGTCGAGGGTGTCCCACTTGTTGTACGCGATCACCATGGCGCGCCCGGCCTCCACGGCCATGGTGACGATCCGCTGGTCCTGGACGCTGATGGACTCGCTGCTGTCGATCAGGACGACCGCGACCTCGGCCTTCTCCACGGCGGCGGCGGTGCGCAGCGAGGCGTAGTAGTCGGCGCCCTCCTGGAGGTGCACCCGGCGGCGGATGCCGGCGGTGTCCACGAACTTCCAGGTCGTGCCGCCGAGCTCGATCAGCTCGTCCACCGGGTCGCGGGTGGTGCCGGCCAGCTCGTTGACGACCACCCGCTCCTCGCCGGCGACCTTGTTGAGCAGCGAGGACTTGCCGACGTTGGGGCGGCCGATGAGGGCGATCCGGCGCGGGCCGCCGACGGTACCGCCGAAGGACTGCGCGGGCGCCTCGGGCAGCGCCTCCAGGACGGCGTCCAGCATGTCGCCGGTGCCGCGGCCGTGCAGCGCGGAGACCGGGTGCGGCTCGCCGAGGCCGAGCGACCACAGCATGGCCGCGTCCGCCTCCCCGCTGGGGCCGTCCACCTTGTTGGCGCAGAGCACCACCGGCTTGCCGGCCCGGCGCAGCAGCTTGACCACGGCCTCGTCGGTGTCGGTGGCGCCGACCTTGGCGTCCACCACGAAGACCACCGCGTCGGCGGCCTCGATGGCGAACTCGGCCTGGGCGGCGACCGAGGCGTCGATGCCGAAGACGTCCTGCTCCCAGCCGCCGGTGTCGACGACCTTGAAGCGGCGGCCGGCCCACTCGGCCTCGTAGGTGACCCGGTCGCGGGTGACCCCGGGCCGGTCCTCGACGACTGCCTCGCGGCGGCCGAGGATGCGGTTCACCAGGGTGGACTTGCCGACGTTGGGGCGGCCGACGACGGCGAGCACCGGCAGCGGGCCGTGCCCGGCCTCCTCCAGCGCGCCCTCTACGTCCGCGGCGTCGAAGCCCTCCTGCGCGGCGAGCTCCATGAACTCCGCGTACTCGGCGTCGCCAAGCTCACCGTGCTCGTCGCCGGTGTGGATCTGGTCGTTCATGAAGTCTGTTCCTCGTCGTCCGTACATCCGTGGCGGTCCGGTCCGGACCTCCAGGTCAAGTCTCGCCCGGCCCGCCGGCCGGCTCTCCCGGTCAGCTCCGGGAGCGGTCCTCGGCAGGCGCCCTTCCGGTGGTGCGCCTGGCGTGGTCCAGGTGCGCGCTCAGCTGTCGCTGGATGCGCGTGGTCGCCTCGTCCAGGGCGGCCCTGGTGCGCCGGCCCGCCGGGTCGCCGGCCTGGAACGGGTCGCCGAAGACGACGTCGATCCGGCTGCGCAGCGGCGGCAGCGCGGGTATCAGCCGCCCCTTGGCCGCCGCGGTGCCCAACACCGCGACCGGCACGATCGGTGCCCCGGACCGTACCGCGAAGTAGGCCAGTCCGGCGCGGAGTGAGGCGAAGTCTCCCTCGCCCCGGGTGCCCTCCGGGAAGATGCCGAGCACTCCGCCGTCCCGCAGCACGCCGAGCGCGTTGCCGATGGCGGCCCGGTCGGCGCTGTCGCGGTCCACCTTCAGCTGTCCGATGCTCCGCAGGAACGGGTCCAGCGGGCCGATGAACGCCTCCTTCTTGATCAGGAAGTGCACCGGCCGCGGGGCGGTCCCCAGCAGCATCGGGCCGTCGACGTTGTGGGAGTGGTTCCCCGCCAGGATGACCGGTCCCGCGGCCGGCACCCGCCAGGCGCCGAGCACCCGAGGGCGCCACAGTCCGTGCATCAGGCCGACGGCTATGCGGCGTCCGGTGGCGGCGCCGGCCGCCGAGGCGGACCCGGATGGACTCACCTGGCCTGCCGCTTCTCTTCGACGAGGGTGACCACGCACTCGATGACCTGGTCCAGGGTCAGCTCGGTGGTGTCCACCTCGACGGCGTCCTCGGCCTTGGCCAGCGGCGAGGTCTTGCGGCCGGAGTCGGCGGCGTCCCGCTGGACCAGCGCGGCCTGGGTGGCCGCCAGGTCGCCGCCCTTGCCGCCCAGCTCGCCGTTGCGGCGGGCGGCCCGGGCCGCCGCGGAGGCGGTCAGGAAGATCTTGAGGTCGGCGTCCGGCAGCACCGTGGTGCCGATGTCCCGGCCCTCGACCACGATGCCGGGCTCGGCGGTGGCCGCGATGGTGCGCTGCAGCTCGGTGATCCTGGCCCGCACCTCGGGCACCGCGCTGACCGCGCTGACCTTGGAGGTGACCTCCTGGGTGCGGATCGGTCCGGCCACGTCCACGCCGTCCACCGAGATGGTCGGGGCGGCCGGGTCGGTGCCGGAGACGATCGCGGGCTTGCCGGCGGCGTCCGCGATGGCGACCGGGTCGGTCACGTCGATGCCGTTGTCCAGCATCCACCAGGTGATCGCCCGGTACTGGGCGCCGGTGTCCAGGTAGCCCAGGCCCAGCTTGGCGGCGACGGCCTTGGAGGTGCTGGACTTGCCCGTGCCCGCGGGGCCGTCGATCGCGACGATCACTGCTGCCGGAACGTTCCGGGCGACGCTTTCCACGGTGACAGACACCTTCCTTGTGCACAGGCGGGACGAGCGGGGCGGCTACCGCGCCCCGCACAAGGTTACTGGTTCACCCGGGTGCCCCGGACAGTCGGCCGTACGCCCCGCGGGGCCCGGGGTCCGTCCGGTGGGCGGCCGGGGCGGGCTACTGCCGGATCGACCAGCCCCGCTCACGCAGCGCCGCGGTCAGGCCCGGGGCCGCCTGCGGCTCCACCGTGAGCTGGATCAGGCCGGCCTGCTGGCCGGTGGCGTGCTCGATCCGCACGTCCTCGATGTTGACCCCGGCCCGTCCGGCGTCGGCGAAGATACGGGCCAGCTCGCCGGGCTGGTCGCCGATGAGGACGGCCACCACCTCGTAGGCGGCGGGGGCCGCGCCGTGCTTGCCGGGGACCCGGTCCCGGCCCGCGTTGCCGCGCCGCAGCACGTCCTCGATGCCGGCGATGCCGGCCTCTCGGGCGCCGTGCCGCTCCGCGTCGGAGGACTCCAGCGCCCGCAGCGCCCGTACCGTCTCGTCCAGGTCGGCGGCGACGGCGGCCAGCACGTCGGCGACCGGGCCGGGGTTGGCGGACAGGATGTCCACCCACATCCGGGGGTCGGAGGCGGCGATCCGGGTGACGTCCCGGATGCCCTGGCCGCACAGGCGCACCGCGGTCTCGTCGGCCTCCTCCAGGCGCGCGGCGACCATGCTGGACAGCAGCTGGGGGGTGTGCGAGACCAGCGCCACGGCCCGGTCGTGGTCGTCGGCGTCCATCACCACCGGGACGGCGCGGCACAGCGCGACGAGCTCCAGCGCCAGGTTGAGCACCTCGGTGTCGGTGCCGCCGGCCTGCCCGCCCACGGGGGTGAGCACCCAGGGCCGCCCCTCGAAGAGGTCGGCGGTGGCGGCCAGCGGCCCGGAGCGCTCCCGGCCGGCCATCGGGTGGGTGCCCAGGTAGCGGGCGAGGTCGCAGCCGAGGGCCGCCAGCTCGCGGCGCGGGCCGCCCTTGACGCTGGCCACGTCGAGGTAGCCGCGGGCCAGGCCGCGGCGCATGGCGTCGGCCAGGGTGGCGGCCACATGGGCGGGCGGCACGGCGATCACGGCCAGGTCCACCGGGCCGTCGGGTTCGGCGTCGGTGCCGGCGCCCAGCGCCGCGGCGGTACGGGCCTGGCCCGGGTCGTGGTCGGAGAGGTGCACCCGCACGCCGCGGCCCGCGAGCGCGAGCGCGACCGAGGTGCCGATCAGTCCGGTGCCGATGACGAGAGCGGTTCTCACTGGGCGATGTCCTTGCGGAGGGTGGCTGCGGCCGGGGAGTCGCGGTGCGGGTCGGGCACCGGGCACGGCCCCGCGGCGCGCGCCGGTGCCAGGGCCCGCCGGTGCCTGATCAGCCTAACGAGCTGGTCGCACGGCCGCTGCCAGGACCGCTCCGCGAGACGGGCGGCCGGTTCGTCCGGTACAACCGAGGGCATGATCTTCCATCTGGTGCGCCTCGACGACTGGCTGGTCGCCCCCGACCGCCCGTACGCCCCGACGTCCCTCGCCGAGGAGGGCTTCGTGCACTGCTCCCCCGACGAGAGCACCACCCTGGCCGTGGCGAACGCCTTCTTCCGGGAGGTGCCGGGGCCGCTGATGGCCCTGCTGGTCAACGAGCACAAGCTCGATGTGATGGTGCGCTGGGAGGCGGCCGACCCGGCCCCGCCGCCCGGGGTGTCGGCCGGCACCCTGTTCCCGCACGTCTACGGCCACATCGTGCGCAGCGCGGTGGAGGGGATGATGGAAGTCGTCCGCGATCCGGACGGCCGGGCGACCGGCTTCGCGGTCTGGTCCTAGCAACCGCGCCTCCCCGCGCCCCGAGGCCCTCCACACGGGGTGGTCCCCCGCGCGGTTCCAGCACCCTGGGCCCGGCGTGCTCCCCGTGCCCCGAAGGGGCGCTGGGGGTCCCCCCGGACGAAGTCCGGGGGTGGGGGCACCTCCCGGACGGAGTCCGGGGGAGAACTACGCGACAAGCCACAAACGACCCGCGGCCACTCGACCGCCGTCCCCCGCGGCGCCCCCGAGGGCACCGGGCGGAGCCCCACGCGCCTAGAGGTCCACCTCGCGCATCAGCATGCCCACCTCGGTGTTGGTGAGGCGGCGCAGCCAGCCGGACTTCTGGTCGCCCAGGGCGATCGGGCCGAAGTGGGTGCGGACCAGCTTGTCCACCGGGAAGCCCGCCTCGGCGAGCATCCGGCGCACGATGTGCTTGCGGCCCTCGTGCAGGCTCACCTCGACCAGGTAGTTCTTGCCGGTGTTCTGGACGACCCGGAAGTGGTCGGCGCGGGCGTAGCCGTCCTCCAGCGGGATGCCGTCCTTGAGGCGCTTGCCCAGGTCTCGGGGGAGCGGGCCCTGGATGGCGGCGAGATAGGTCTTCTGCACGCCGTACCGGGGGTGGGTGAGGCGGTGGGCCAGCTCGCCGTGGTTGGTGAGCAGGATGATGCCCTCGGTCTCGGTGTCCAGGCGGCCGACGTGGAAGAGCCGGGTCTCCCGGTTGGTGACGTAGTCGCCGAGGCACTGGCGGCCCTCGGGGTCCTCCATGGTGGAGACCACGCCGGCCGGCTTGTTCAGCGCGAAGAACAGGTACGACTGGGTGGCCACGGTCAGCCCGTCGACCTTGATCTCGTCCTTCTCCGGGTCCACTCGCAGGCCCTGCTCGGTGACGATCCTGCCGTTCACCTCGACCCGGCGCTGCTCGATCAGCTCCTCGCAGGCGCGGCGCGAGCCGACGCCGGCGCGGGCCAGCACCTTCTGCAGCCGCTCGCCCTCCTGCTCGGCGCCGGGGAAGGTCTTGGGCGTCTTGATCTGCGGCTTGTCGTACCGGGCGCGGTTGCGCTCCTCGATCTTGGCGTCCAGCTCGCGGGGGCGGGCGCCGCCGTCCCGCCGGGGGGCGCCGCCGCGACCGCCGGCCGCCGGGGCCTTGGGGCCGCCCTTGGCGCCACCGCGGGCCGCCGCGCCACGGCCCGAGCCCTTGCCGGCGCCGCCCTCGGACGCGCCGAAGCCGGTGTCGTAGCGGCGCTCCTCGGGGCGGGGGCGGCCGTCGCGCCGCTGGCTCGCGCCGCGCCCTCCCGCGGCCCCCGAACGGGGGCGCCCGCCGCCCGTACCCCGCTGGTTACGGTTGCCGCTTCCGCTGTTCCTGCCGCTGCTTCGCATTAAAGTTCCGTCTTGTCGTCTGCGTCGGTGTCCGGGGCGTCCGGGTCGAACGACGGCACCCCTTCCTGCGTCTCGGCCTCGATCGCGTCCGCCTCTGGGAGGAAAGGCGCGAGCTCGGGGAGCTCGTCCAGGCCGCGCAGGCCCATCCGCTCCAGGAAATAGTTCGTCGTCCTGTACAGGATCGCACCTGTTTCGGGTTCCGTGCCCGCCTCCTCGACCAGACCCCGCTGGAGCAGGGTCCGCATCACGCCGTCGCAGTTCACACCGCGGACGGCCGAGACGCGGGAACGGCTGACCGGTTGACGGTACGCGACCACGGCGAGGGTCTCCAGTGCGGCCTGGGTCAGCCGGGCCTGCTGGCCGTCGAGTACGAAGCCCTCCACGGCCGCGGCGTACGCGGGCCGGGTGTAGAAGCGCCAGCCGCCGGCCACCAGCCGCAGCTCGAAGCCGCGGCCCTGCACGGTGTACTCGTCGGCGAGTTCGCGCAGCGCGTCGGCGACCTCGCGGTGCGGCCGCTCCAGGACGCGGGCCAGGTGCTCCTCGGTCGCGGGCTCGTCGACCACCATCAGGACGGCCTCCAGCGCGGGCTTGAGGTCCAGCTCCGCGACGGCCCGCCCGCCGGCCGGAATCGGCTCGCTCATCTCTTCTCCTCGTCCTCCGCCGACTCCGGCGTCCCGTCGAACTCGTCGGTGACCAGCGGCCGGCCGCTCTCTCCACCGGCCCAGCGGACCACCAGGGCGCCCAGTGCCTCCGGCTGCTCCAGGGCGACCGCCTTCTCCCGGTAGAGCTCCAGCAGCGCCAGGAAGCGCGCCACCACGGTCAGGGTGTCCGGGGCGTCCTCGACCAGTACCTGGAACGTGGCCTCGCCCGCCGCCCGCAGCCGGGCGATCACCACCTCGGCCTGCTCCCGGACGCTCACCAGCGGGGCATGGATGTGGTCCACGTACACCTGGGGCTTGGCCTTGGGCTGCATCGCCTTCACCGCCAGCCGCGCGAACCCGGCGGCGCCGATGCTGATGACCACCTCGGGGAGCAGCTCGGCGTGCTGGGGCTCCAGGCCCACGGTGCGCGGGTGGCGCCGCGACTCGGCGTCCAGCCGGTCGCTGAAGATGTCCGCGACCTGCTTGTACGCGCGGTACTGGAGCAGCCGGGCGAAGAGCAGGTCGCGGGCCTCCAGCAGGGCCAGGTCGGCCTCGTCCTCGACCTCGGCGGCGGGCAGCAGCCTGGCCGCCTTGAGGTCCAGCAGGGTCGCGGCGACCACCAGGAACTCGGTGGTCTGGTCGAGGTCCCAGTCCGGGCCCATCGCCCGGATGTGCGCCATGAACTCGTCGGTGACCTTGGAGAGGGCGACCTCGGTGACGTCCAGCTTGTGCTTGGAGATCAGCTGGAGCAGCAGATCGAAGGGCCCCTCGAAGTTGGCCAGCCGCACGGTGAACCGCCCGTCCCCCACGGGGGCGCCTGCGGCGCGCTCGGGGGGTACGGGGGCTCCATCCTGGGCGGAGTCGACTTCGGCGGCGTGCACCGGGGGGTCCGCCGCGGGTACGGAGGCCTCTGGCTGGGCCCCGCCGTCGCCGGCGGCGCGCTCCGGCGGTACGGAGGCTTCGGGCCGGGCCCTTTCAGCGCCTGCGGCGCGCTCTGGCGGTACGGAGGCCTCGGGCTGGGCCGCGGCGGCTTCGGCGGCGCGCTCTGGCGGTACGGAGGCTCCGTCCTGGGCCCCGCCGTCGCCGGCGGCGTGCTCCCGGGGTCCAAAGACTCCGCCTTGGGCCCCGCCATCGCCTGCGGCGCGCTCCGGCGGTACGGAGGCCTCGGGCTGGGCCGCGTCGGCTTCCTCGACGTGCCGTGGGAGTACGGCGGCTCGGCTCTGGGCGGTGTCGGCGCCCGGCTCCCCCGCCGGGTCCACCGCATCGGCGGCGCCGGGCGCGGCGGCCGTGCCGACGGCGCGCGGCTCGGCGGGGT
>NZ_SRID01000320.1 GCF_004684805.1 Streptomyces palmae | reverse complement strand
AGGTAGACCGTGGCGGCGGGGGCGTCGGAGACCGGGACGAAGCGGACTCCTGGGTGGCCATGGCTCTCCGCCGTGCCGGTCGCGCTCAGGCTAGGAGTCCCTGCCCGCCTACGGGGCCTTCTTCTCAGGCATGGAGGCGGTCCCGGCGGCCCGGGTGGCGACGGCCTACGTCCGCTCGGTCGAGGGCGCGCAGACCAGGCAGATCTACCGGGTCCGCTGACCCCGCCACCCCGCCACCAGCCCTCTTCCGGATCGCGTCGCCTGGCGGTCCCGCCCGGCCCCGGCTCACCGGCCATCGGGCGCCGACGATGAGAAGAACGGAATTCCGCCGGGGCCGGGCATGGCGATTTCCGGCAGCCCGCCGACTGGTGCACAACGCCAATGCGTGAATTCCACGCACGGTGTTTCTTCAGTCGGCGGGCTGCCGTCAGTAGGGCCTACTTGGCCGGGGAGGGCCATTCGTCGCCGGGAGCGACGGGCCATTCATCGGCGGGGGCGACCGGCCATTCGTCACCCGGGGCGACGGGCCATTCGTCGCCGGGGACCGTCAACCGGGCGTTCTGGCCGGCGGTCGCGACGGCGGCGAACGACGCCTTGGATTCGGTGCTGCTCCCCGGCGTGGCAGAGGCGCTGGTGGCGGTCGCGACGATCAGCAGAGCCGGAAGTGCCGCCAAGGCCGCCGCGTTCCGTATGGTCCGGTGAATACGCAAGGTTCTCCCCGTTCAGCTCGAATAGCTCTTTACCCGCTGTTGTCAGCGAGCTGGGACGACCTTAACCAGACTTGGCGGCTGCGCGACATTGTCCAATTGGGCATATGCGTGGGCGGCGTCAGCGAGAAAGTGAGTGCCGGCCCGGGAAGACGAACCGGGGCGGCACCGGACGCCTGCCCGTCGGATCAGCCTCTCAGCCCGCGATGAATCCTGAGCCCGGGCTGTACCTTCGCCGGGACGCCGTGCCGCGGGCACAGTGCCTTCTGCGCCGGAAGCCTCATCGGATGCCGGGTGCACGCCGCGTCCGAACACAACTCCTCGTGGGCCAGGGCGGCGACGATCGCGGCCTGCGTCCGCGTCTGCTGGCCCGTCTTCTCCACGATGCTCGCGATGTGGGCCTTCACCGTGCGTTCGGCGATACCCAGCTCCAGGGCCAGTTCGCGGTTGCCGAACCCCGTTCCGAGGAGCGACAGCACCTCTCTCTCCCGGCCCGTCAGACTCTCCAGTCTCGCCAGGCCCGACTCGGGGTCGTGCCCCATGCGCCGGTGCGAACAGCCCGTCTGCTTGACGGTAGGCAGTCTGGTCATGTTGCCCCCTCTTCGGCCCTCGTGCAGACCCCCATGGCCTGGGCGCAGCCGTGATCAAGACCGAACATACCCCCGGCGGGTAGTTCGACACACCGTATTGACGGTGAGGCGGAACGATTCACGCCTGCTCACCGCCTCCGCCTCCGCGTCCCGCCCCGGCGATGTCGAGGACTCACCGTCGGTACCGACTCACGGGTGAACGGTGCCCACACGCGCCGCAGCCAAAGATCGAGAGGGCATGGACATCATGCAGAAGCTTGTGGAAGAGGCCATTGACCAGCTGGTGGAATCGGGCGAGGAACTGGGTATCCAGGTCGCGGTCTACCAGCACGGTGAGCTGGTGGTGGACGCGGTGGCGGGGGTCGCCGATCCGGACAGCGGCCGTCCGGTCACCTCGAAGACACCCTTCTACAGCGCCTCCACCGGCAAGGGGGTGACCGCGACGGTGGTGCACGTCCTCGCCGAACGCGGTGTCCTTGACTACGACACGCCGATCGTGGAGTTCTGGCCCGAGTTCGGCGCCCACGGCAAGGAGAAGGCGACCGTCCGCCACGCGCTGACCCACTCCCTCGGCGTCCCGGCGGTGCCGTCCGACCTCACCGTGCGGGACCTGGCCGACGGGGACCGGATGTGTGCCCTGATCGCCGACTCCGAGCCTTGGTGGGAGCCCGGCACCAAGACCGGCTACCACGCGATGACCTGGGGCTTCGTGATGGGCGAAATCGTCCGCCGGGCCACCGGCAAGCCCATCTCGCAGGTGATGAGGGAGGAGGTGGCGGCTCCGCTGGACATCGCCGACGAGCTGTTCTTCGGTGTCCCGGAGTCCGAGCTCGGTCGGCTCGCCCGCCTCGAGGAGGCGCCCGGAACCGCCGCGATGATGGCGGCGATGCCCGCCGACCTGCCGCTGTTCAAGGCCACGCCGCCCGCCGTGACCCCGAGCGCCCGGTACGGCAACAACCCCGCAGTGCTCACTTCGGACATCCCCTCGGGCGGCACGATGTCCGCCCACGCGGTGGCCAGGATGTACGCCGCGCTGCTGGGTGAGGTGGACGGCGTCCGGCTGGTCTCGGCGGACCGGCTGCGGGAGATCACCGCCCTGGCCACGGACGATGTCGACCAGATGGTCGGCTTCCCGATGCCGCGCGCGCTGGGCTACAACCTCGGCCGGCCCGGAGCCGACCCGCGGGAGACGCTGAGCGTTTTCGGTGTGCCCGGCATGGGCGGCAGCGCGGCGTACGCCGACACCGCGACCGGCATCGCCTTCGCGCTGACCAAGAACCGGTTCTTCCCCGGTCCTTCCGCCGCGGTCGACCGGATCAGCGAGCTGGTCGCGAAGGCCGTCGCCGACTGAGACGCCCCGGCCGGGCCGGCCGGTCCACCGCAATCCCTTCCTCGGCCGGCCGGCCGCCCCGCCCGGTCGGGGCCTCAGCCGAGGAGGACGCCGCTGGTCTCGCCCACCAGGACGGTGTCGGCGGGGGACGGGGCCGCCGCCTTCACCGGCTTTCCGAAGTCCGAGAAGTCCATCGTCACCTTGACGTGCGCCAGGGCCTCGCTGTCGAAGGAGAGCCGGGCCCGGACCACCCGGCCGCTGCCGTCGATCCAGGCGTCGGCGAAGACGGGGAGGTCGCCGCCCAGCGCGTCACGGAGCTGGGCGGCCTTCTGGCGCATGCTCTTGACCAGCCGGAGGGTGAGCGTGGAGTGGTCGAGCGTGCCGCGGTAGCGCACGGCGGCCGCCCCGTTCACCTTCTCCGGGCCGACCTTGGTGATCTGACGCATCGAGGCCATCTGGCGGAGGACGTGCTCGGGGTCGTTCAGCGGCGCGCGCAGCAGGTAGTGGGCCTTGGCCGCGCCGCGGGACGTCGCTCCCCAGTGGCCCTCCAGGTTCGGCATGCCCCGCAGGTAGACCATGTCGTCGACGAAGACCTCCTCCACGGTGTCGACGGCTCCGCTGGGGAAGTCCACGGTGAGCCGCCCCTTGTCCCGGCCGAGGTCGAAGGCGCCGGTCAGGTCGAGGGTGAAGGTCTGGGTGGTGTCGCCCAGCTCGATCTTCTGGTCGATCCGGGCGGTGCCGCGGCCCGTCTTGGCCAGGGCCTCGCGGACCACGGGCGCCGGGGAGCCCGTACCGGAGGCGGAGACCGATCCGTCCTTCCGGCCGCTGTCCGAGGTCCCGGAGCACCCCGCGCACAACAGCGCGATGGAGCTGAGCAGGATCAGGGAACGGCGCATTGTCTCTCCAGATGTCATGGCGAGGCGTGATCGCATAGGTGTTCGCCCCGTATCGGAGAGATTGCCACATGCCTCGTCACCCTCCGGCATCGCGTCCGAAGACGCCCGGCCGGCGCTCCGCGGGGCCCGGGCGGCTGGTTCCGAGGTGCTCAGCGGAGGTGATCGGTCACGAACCGGGCCCGTTCCTCCACGGGCAGACGAGGAAGTTCCACCAGCTCGTAGCCGTATTCGGGATAGGTGGCGACCATGGACGCATAGGTTCGCTCCGCCTCGGCGGGGGACTGCCCGCGTTCGGCGTCCCGCTCGTAGATCTCCGGCCAGGGCGGGGCGATGAACACACGTCGGTGGTAACGGAACGTACGGGCGGCGGTGTGGAGATGGGCGGGGACGGGCCGGCCCTCAAGGCGGAGGTAGCCGATGATGTCGGGGATGCCGCGATCGAAGAAGACGGGCGCCGTCCGTGCCATCGCACCGCTGTAGGAACGCAGTTCCCAAGAGAGCATCAGCTCGGCGAACAGGTCCGGATCGTGCCACGGCAGTGCGCGCCCCCCGATGGCCGTCTGGTCCTGGATGATGGCCCGCCCCGCCTCGCGGGACCCCGAGAAGCCGGCTTCCCGCAGATGGTCGATCAGGGTGCTCTTCCCGGACCCCGGCCCTCCTGTGATCACGATGAACCGTTCCACCTCGGACAGCATCGCGGGGTTCTCCTCTCCTCGAACGCATGGATTCGCTGCCCCGGAAGGCATCCCTCCGGTTCGTGGAAAGCCCTGCACGTCATCACCGGACGAGGACCCGTGCCCTGCGGGGCATGCCGTGCGCGCGAGGGGTCCGCGGCCGGCACGCCGGTCCGTGTCAGGTCTCGGCCACGGTGACCGTTTCGGCGCTTTCGCGGCGGATCCGCTCGGTCCCCCAGGCGCCGAGCGGCCCGAGCGCCTGATTGAGGGTGTGCCCGTGCTCGGTCAGGGAGTACTCCACCCGCGGCGGCACCTCGGCATAGACCTCGCGGTGCACGAGACCGTCCTCCTCCATCTCGCGCAGGTGCTGTGTCAGCATTTTCTCGCTCACCCCCGGCAGACCGCGGCGGAGTTCGGCGAAGCGGCGTACGCGATGGGCGTCGAGTTCCCAGAGGATCAGCCCCTTCCACTTGCCGCTCACCACGTCGAGCGCGGCATCGATGCCGCAGATGTAAGGCCCGCGCCTCGGTGCCCTGGCCATCGCTGATCCCCCTTACCCAAAGGTGAGTACCGCAGTAAATAGTAGGTACTTCCGGGACGGCTGACGCTCTCCGAGCATGGAGGGGTGAACGAACGACAGAACCACACCACCGGGCAGAACAGCCCTGTCACCGTGATCGGGCTCGGCCCGATGGGCCAGGCGATGACCCGCAGCCTCCTCGCCGCCGGCCACCCGGTCACCGTCTGGAACCGCACCGCCAGTCGGGCCGACGGCGTCGTCGCCGAGGGAGCGAGGCTCGCGGCGACCCCCGCCGAAGCGGTCGAGGCGAGTGACCTGGTGATCCTCAGCCTCACCGACTACCAGGCGATGTACGACATCCTCGACGGCGCGACCGGGTCCCTCGCCGGCCGGACGCTGGTCAACCTGAGCTCCGACACCCCCGACCGCTCCCGCGAGGCGGCGACCTGGGCAGCGGGCCACGGCGCCACCTTCCTCACCGGAGGCGTCATGGTCCCCGCGCCGATGGTCGGCACCGAGGCGGCCCATGTCTACTACAGCGGGCCCGGCAGCGTGATGGAGAGCCACCTGGCGACGCTGACACTGCTGGGAACGCCGAAGTACCTGGGCGAGGACCTGGGCCTCGCCCAGATGATGTACCAGGCCCAACTCGCGGTGTTCCTCACCACCTTGTCCGCGCTGATGCACGCCACGGCGATGCTGGGCACCGCGGGAATGAAGGCCAGGGAAGCGCTGCCGGAGCTGCTCGGCTCCGCCGACTCGATCGGCGCCATCCTGCGGGCCGGTGAGGAGCACCCCGGCACCGCGCTGGACGCCGGAGAACACCCCGGCGACCTCAGCACGGTCACCATGATGGGCGCGACCTCCGACCACATCGTCGAGACCAGCACCTCACTCGGCCTCGACCTCGCGCTCCCGCTGGCCGTGCAGGCCCACTACCGGCGCGCGATCGAGAACGGGCACGGCGGCGACAACTGGACCCGCATCATCGACAGCATCCGTGACCCGCGCTGACGCGTAGCGCCTCGGTGGAGGCGGTGACCATCTCCTCTTGGCCTTGATGGGTCCGGCACCGGATCGAGGAGGCTCGCGGCTACCAACTCGACGGGTAGCCGCAGGCGGCACGGGCGGCGCTCCAGAGGGCGTTCATCGCGACACCGGAGACCATTCGCTACAACGGGTACCCCCGTCGGATCGTGCCGGAGGAGATCGGGTCGAAGTCTTCGGACCGCCGCCGGGCCGCGGAACTCGCCCAGGAGATGGGGCTGCTGGCTGCCTGGTGTCGGCAGCCCCGGAGCCGATGGACCGAGTCGTCAGCGTGCGTTGACAGCCTCCAGCGCGGCGAGCGCTCTGGACCAGGGGAAGCTGGACGGGTTGCCCCGCTTGGGAGGGTGCGGCTCGTATCCCGCTGGCCCGTCGAGTACGTGGACGCCCTGTTCGCGCAGGACCGCGAGGCTGCGTGGTACGGCGGGCTGGGCGCCCTGCGCCTGGTTGAAGTACGGCATGGCCGCGATCGGCACTCCGAGGTGAACCCCCTCCGACACCAGCCCCAGGGCGAGAGTGTCAGCGATACCTGCCCCCCACTTGTTCAGGCTGGTGCAGCTCAGGGGTGCGATGAGCATCGCGTCGGCGGGAGGTAGCGCGTCCTGTTGCCCTGGCAGTTTGTACTGCCATCGGACGGGGTGGCCAGTCAGCATTTCGAGTTCCCCAAGGCGGGCCTCCCACCAGCGTGCGGCAGAGGGGGTGAGCACCAGACAGGTGTCCCACCCGGCGGCCCGCGCCTGGCGCACCGCGTCATCGATGTGCTGGGTCGGGCCGGCCGCACAGGCGATCAGATAGAGCACTCTTGTCATGCCCGGAGTCCACACCGCTGTGCGAGCATGCGCAACTGTCCACTTGGGATAGCGGTCACCTCAAGGACCTCTTTGACCAGACTCACGGACGCAGGGCGACCACGAACCTCTTCAGGCGCCAGCTGTTCGGCGTGCAGGAGGGATTGGGCCGCTTCATCCCTGCGTCGTGCTAGGAGGGCCGCGCGCGCCATCGTCATAAGGTGCTGTGCATGGCGTTCACGCGTCAGCCCGGCAAGTGCTGCGTCGTTCAGGGCGGCTGTGGCTTTCAATGCCGACCATCCGTCCTCGAATCGGGTATGTACATCCACGCGGTGGAGGGTGACGTTCGTCGGTCCAAATGCCGTCCAGTCCTCATTGAGGTCGCCGCCTTGTTCAGCGGCAACCTCTGCGGCTTCGCTAAGTAGGTCGTTGGCTGTCGAGACGGTGCTCTCCGACCTCGGCTGGCCGGAGGCGGCGATGGCTGCAGTGAGGTAGAGCATGCCAAGCGTCGACAGTCCCAGCGGGCCTTGTGCGGACAGATCACCGCCCAGACGTCGCGCGGCGGCGGTGGCGAACCCCACGGCAGCGGCCGATTGCTCCTGGTACATCAGGCTCTTCGCCACACGTCGCGAGGCGGCACCAATGGCAACAGGGTCACCCGAGCGTTCAGCTGCCGACAAGGCACGATCAGCGGCGAGTGCGGCCTGCACGGTCGTGGACTCGCCGTACTTGTGGAGAAATGACGCGGTGAGTTGGTACACCCGTGACAGGGCACCGTATGCCGCACATGCTGAGTTTGGAGAGGCTTCCGCAACAGCATATTGGCTCTGGATTACGAGTTCGGGCAGCGCCTTCCCCAGCGCTCCGTAGTGGCTGGCCTGAAACGCTTCGCAGCAGTAGGTGAGCACCTTGCGGATCTGCGGCAACGCGGGTGGTGGAGTATCGGCAGAGAAGGCTCCGGTAAGGACGTCGTGCCGGTACATCGCCTCGACAAGGGCTAACACCTCAGGCGGGTGGACGCGAGCTGATGAGAGTGGGGCCGCAGGGTCATCCGCCAAGAGTGCCTCCATTGGAACGCGCAGGACTTCGGACGCGCGTTCCAGTACTGACAGTCGCGGATCGGCCTGGCGTTGGCCGCCTTCGAAGTCCTGCACCCATCGTCTCGACTGCGCCATCAGCCGTCCGAAGTCACCTTGGGTGAGACCGCGCCGCTCGCGCCAGTACGCAACACGTCGCCCAACTCGTCCAGCTTCCACAGCACTCTCCTCGACAAGACACGCATTCCGCGTGCTCAGTCCCGTTGTACCTCGCCGTACGTTGCCGGTGCATCACTCAACGCAGTGAAAGGTGGGTCATGGGGACGAGTGCGGAAGACCTGGTGAACCCGGCGGAAGAGCGCGCCGAAGTCTTCATTGGGCATTGCCGGCCAGCTGGAGGGCCCGCAAAGCCAGTCACGCTTGCCTTGGGGGACCTGAATGACAGGAACCGGCGAATCGCCACGACGTGGAAACCGCCCCTCGGCCCCGGCCCCGAACTTCGGAAGGCGGGCGAGGCGTGGAAGGCCGTGCGGGTGCCGGTGGGGTTGGGTG
>NZ_SRID01000031.1 GCF_004684805.1 Streptomyces palmae | reverse complement strand
GTGCCGGTGGCGGGCGCCGGGACCACCGCGGGGCGGACCGCGCCCGCCACCGGCACCGCGACCGAGGCGGCGACCAGCGCGGCGAGCAGGGTTCGGCGCAGCCGGTGGCTGTGCGGGCGGGACGCCATGGGGAGGTCCTTCCGGCCGGGGCGGTCTGCTGGGTGTCCGCCACCGAAGCTAGGAAGGAGGGGCTGTGGTCCGCGTCGCTCTCGGGAGCGCACCTCGCGGGTAGCTCCCAGGTACTACGGGTAGGGCAGGGGGAAGCCGCTGCCCTCCGGGCGGCCTCGCACCCCACCGCGGCCCGGGCGCGGGCCCCGTCGCCCGCTCGCCGTCATGCGGGGGCGGCACCTACGCCTGGGGTGCCGAGGGACCGCATCGCGCCCGGCCGCCCTCCCGCTGGGGGCGATCACGTCGTCAAGGACGGAGCGGGAGGTCCGCAGGTCGGCCTCGCACCCCACCGCGGCCCGGGCGCGGGCCCCGTCGCCCGCTCGCCGTCATGCGGGGGCGGCACCTACGCCTGGGGCGCCGAGGGACCGCATCGCGCCCGGCCGCCCTCCCGCGGGGGGCGATCACGTCGTCAAGGACGGAGCGGGAGGTCCGCAGGTCGGCCTCATATCCCACCGCGGCCCGGGCGCGGGCCCCGTCGCCCGCTCGCCGTCATGCGGGGGCGGCACCTACGCCTGGGGTGCCGAGGGACCGCATCGCGCCCGGCCGCCCTCCTGCGGGGGCGGTGCCCTCGGCCGCCGGGTGCTTCCGTACCCGACCCGGCCGTCAGCGCTGGGCGGCCGCGGCGGTGGCGGCCACCTGTTCGGCGATCTCGTCGGGGGCGGCGGCGATCACGTCGTCGAGGACGGAACGGGAGGTCCGCAGGTCGTCAATGGCCCGGGTGATCCGGTCGCGCTCGCGGAACAGGTCGGCGAGCAGGTCGGGGCAGGTCGGCACCAGCCGGTCCGCCTCGTCACGCAGGCAGGGCAGGATGGCGGTGATGGTGGCGGTGTTCAGGCCGGCGGCGAGGAGAGCGCGGATGCGCCGCACGGTGGCGAGGTCCGCCTCGCGGTATTCGCGGTAGCCATTGGGCCGCCGCTCCGGACGGAGCAGGCCCTGCTCCTCGTAGTAGCGCAGCAGCCGCTCATGGACGCCGGTCCTGCGGGACAGCTCGCCGATCCGCACCTGAACCTCCGGATGGTCTTCCCCTGCACGGGAAACGCCACTTGACTCTCACATCCATGTGAGACTTTAGCGTGCCGGGCATGAGTAAGAGCCATGCCTCGCTCGCTGCCCTGTGTGCGAGCGTCTTCGTCGTCGGTACCTCGGAATACCTGGTCGCGGGGATCCTGCCGGAAATCGGCGCGGACCTTCGGGTGTCGCAGGGCACCGCCGGGCAGGCCGTCACCGCCTACGCGCTCGGAGTGGTGCTCGGCGGTCCCGCGGTGACCGTGCTGACCTCCCGACTGCCCCGCAAGGGGCTGGCGATCGGCCTGATGCTGCTGTTCGCCGCGGGCAGCGCGCTCAGCGCGCTGGCCCCCTCGTTCGGGGTGCTACTGCTCGGGCGGGTGGTGTCCTCGCTCAGCCACGCCGCGTTCCTGGCGCTGGCGCTGGTGATGGCCACCAGTGTGGTGCCCGAGCACCGGACCGGCTCGGCCATCGCCACCGTGGCCTCCGGTTTCACCGTGGCCACCCTGCTCGGCGTCCCGCTGGGCGCGCTGCTGGGTCATGCCGCCGGGTGGCGCGCCCCGTTCGCGGTGCTGACCGCCCTGACCCTGGCCGCCGTCGCGCTGCTGGCGCTGGTGCTGCCCCGGCAGCAGGCACCGGCGACAAGCCCGCGCGACGAGCTGCGGGTGGTGACCCGCGGGCCGGTGCTGCTGGCCATCGCCACCACGGCGGTCGGCTTCTCCGGCGTCGCCGTCGTCTTCACCTACATCTCGCCGCTGCTCACCCAGGTCTCCCACTTCTCCTCGGGAGCCGTCTCCGCCCTGCTGCTCGCCTACGGCGCCGGCAGCTTCCTGGGCAACATGGCCGCCGGCAAGCTCACCGACAGGTCGTTGTCCGCGACCGTGCGCGGGGTGTTCGGCGGTCTGACCGGTGTGCTGGCGGCCATGCCCTTCGCCGTCGCGTGGCAGCCGACCGCCGTACTCGCCGTCCTCGCCCTCGGGTTGCTCGCCACCGCCACCATCGCCCCGCTCCAGGGCCTGATCCTGCGCCACGCGAACGAGGCCCCGAACCTGGCCGTCTCGGTCAACGTGGGCGCCTTCAACCTCGGCGCCGCCGCGGGTTCCGCGCTGGGCGGAGCCCTCGTGGCCGCCGACGCGCTGCGGTGGACCGGCCCGGCCGGAGCCGTACTGAGCCTGACCGGACTGGCCCTGACCTACCTGATCCTGCCTCGCCGGCAGGCGGCCGAGGCTCCCCGAGGCACCCCCGTCCCCTCGGCCCACGGGTAGCCCGCGGGTACGACGGCGGGGAGCCGGGTGCGACGGCGGGAGCCGCGGGTACGACGGCGGGGTCCTGCGGGCGACACTCACCCCCGGCGAAGCCCCGCTGCCTGACCCCCGCAGACAGCCAACCAGCGCACGGCACAAACCAACTGCCGGAGCACCCCGCGGGCAACGCCTCCCCGGCGCGTGCGCCCAGCGCAAGGTCGCAGCCGAACCCGCGAACGACCCACCGCCGCCCCTCAGTACGTGGCGCGCTCCAGCGGCAGCAGGGTCCTGCGGGCGACCGGAGAGGAGAGCACCACCGAGGTCGTGGTGCTGCCCAGCACCGTGACCTGGGCCAGCACCTCCTCCAGGTGCCCGGTGTCGGCGACCCCCACCTTCAGGATCCAGCAGTCCTCGCCGACCACATGGTGCACCTCCAGGATCTCCTGCCGGGCGATCAGCTCCAGCGTCCTGGGGTGCCGCAGGGTGTATCCGGCGTGGGGATCGACCCGTACGAAGGCCTGGAGCGCGTACCCGAGGCGGGCCGGGGAGACCTGGGCCCCGTAGCCGGTGATGATGCCGCTCGTCTCCAGCCGGCGGAGCCGGTCGGAGACCGCGGCGGGGCTGAGGTTGACCCGGCGGCCCAGTTCGCTGAGGGTGATCCGGCCCTCCTCCTGCACCAGGGCAAGCAGCCGGCGGTCCACCGCGTCGCAGCCGGCCGAGGAATCGGGTGCCGAAGCGCGCGGCGACCGAGTTTCTTTCGGTGAGCGGGCGGCTTCTCCCATGATTCCCCCTTCAAGGCCCCGCGGATGACCGGGAACACTATAGGTCGCCCCGCACCACCGCGGCCGAGAGCCGCTTGCCGGAAGGAAGTCCATGCGGCGGATATGCGTCATCGGCGGCAGTCGCTATTTCGGTAAGCGGCTGACAACCCGATTCCTGGCGGCGGGAATCGAGGTCACCGTGGTCAATCGCGGTTCGGCGCCGGCACCGGCCGGAGCCGTCCATCTGGTCGCGGACCGGGACGACGAGGCCTCGCTCAACGCCGCGCTGGGCGACCGCGCCTTCGACGTGGTCGTCGACCAGGTCTGCTACACGCCGCGGCAGGCGGACATCGCCCGCCGGGTCTTCGCCGACCGGACCCGGCGCTATCTGATGACCTCCACGGTCGAGGTGTACGACCGGCTGCACACCCCGGACCTGGTGCGCGAGGACGCCGTGGACCCGGCGGGTCGGCCGGTGGACCTCTCGCTGCCCTGGGACGACCCCGCCTTCCTGGACGCCCACTACGGCGAGGGCAAGCGGCAGGCGGAGGCGGTGTTCACCAAGGACGCGGCGTTCGACTTCCTCTCCGTGCGCACCGCCCATGTGCTGGGCGGCGCGGACGACTTCACCGGCCGGCTCGCCCATTACGCCGAGCGGATCGGCGCCGAAGAGCCCGTCGGCGTACCGGCGGACAACCACCCGGCCACGTATATCCATGTGGAGGAGATCGCCGATTTCCTGTTCTGGGCGGCGGGCGCGGAATTCACCGGGCCAATCAATGCCTGCTCGCACGGCGAGTTGAGTACCGCCGACATCTGCGCGGCGGTCGCGGAGCGCATCGGCGGCAAACCGCCGGAGTACCGCACGGTGCCCGGCGCCGAGGCCTCGCCCTTCTCCTTCGAGCGCCACTACGGCATGGACAACTCCCGGGCCACCGGCCTGGGCTTCACCTTCTCGCACAGTGGCGACTGGCTTGCCCGGGCCGTCGCCGAAACCCTGGGAAAGCAGGATCACTGAGATGCGCTACCGCCCCATCGGCGACGTCCCGGTCGGCGCGATCGGCCTGGGCGCCATGCCGCTGTCCATCGAGGGCCACCCCGAGGAGGCGCGTGCCCTGGCCACCGTGCACGCGGCGCTGGACGCGGGGGTGACCCTGCTCGACACCGCCGACTCCTACCACGCACCGGGCACCGAGCCCGGCCACAACGAGCTGCTGATCGCCCGTGCGCTGGCCCGCTACGGCGGTGACACCTCGAAGGTGCTGGTGGCCACCAAGGGCGGGCGGGGCCGTACGCCCGAGGGCGGCTGGACGGTGAACGGGCGCCCGGAGCATCTGCGGCGTGCCTGCGAGGCTTCGCTGCGCCGGCTGGGGGTCGAGGCGATCGGCCTGTACCAGCTCCACAAGCCGGACCCCGAGGTGCCGTACGAGGAGTCGCTGGGCGCCGTCCGCGAGCTGGCCGAGGAGGGCAAGGTCCGGATGGTGGGGGTCTCCAACACGGACCGCGACCAGATCCTGCTGGCGCGCGAGGTGCTCGGCGAGCGGCTGGTGTCGGTGCAGAACGAGTTCTCCCCCGCGGTACGCGGCAGCGAGCCGGAGTTGCGGCTGTGCGCGGAGCTGGGGCTGGCGTTCCTGCCCTGGAGCCCGCTGGGCGGGATCTCCCGCAGCTCCCTGGACGGCCCTTCTTCCGAGCCGGGCGGCGCGGCCCCCGCGCACGCCGGCTTCCACACCGTCGCCCGGCGGCTGGGGGTGAGCCCGCAGCGGGTCTGCCTGGCCTGGCTGCTCACGCTGTCCCCGACCCTGATCGCCATCCCGGGCGCCAGCCGCCCGGAGACCATCCGCGACTCGGCCGCGGCGGCCGACCTGGTGCTGGCCCCGGAGCACCTGGCGGAGCTCGACGCCGCCTGAGAGACCCGGCCGCGGCGGGGCCGTACCCGTACCGCCGCCAGACGACCTCCGGTGCCGGCCTGCCGCGCGGGGAGGTCCGGAGATACGGCGGCGCCCCGCGGTCGAAACACCGCGGGGCGCGCTGTGCCGTCCGCCCCGCGGCTCCCAGGGCCTTGGCCACCGGGAGCCGCGGGGCGGATCCGTCTTCTTCTGCCGCGTACCGCGGGTCAGAGCTGCTTGGCCGGCTCCTTGGCGAGCGCGTCGGTGGCCTCGCCGTCACCGTGGCCGTCGTCGATCAGCGTGGCCTCGTCGAACGGCAGCCGCCCGGCCAGCACCTCGTTCAGCCGCTCCCGGTCCAGCTCCTTGGTCCAGGTGGCGACCAGCACCGTGGCCACCGCGTTGCCCGCGAAGTTGGTGAGGGCGCGGGCCTCGCTCATGAAGCGGTCGATGCCGACGATCAGGCCGACGCCGTCGACCAGTTCGGGCCGGTGCGACTGGAGACCGCCGGCGAGGGTGGCCATGCCCGCGCCGGTGACCCCGGCGGCGCCCTTGGAGGCGATGATCATGAAGAGCAGCAGCGAGACCTGCTGGCCGATGGAGAGCGGGTCGCCCATCGCCTCGGCGATGAACAGCGAGGCCATGGTGAGGTAGATCGCCGTGCCGTCGAGGTTGAAGGAGTAGCCGGTGGGCACCGTGATGCCGGCCACCGGGCGGCTGACGCCGGCGTGCTCCATCTTGGCGATCAGCCGGGCCAGGGCGGACTCCGAGGAGGAGGTGGAGAGGATGAGCAGGAACTCCCGGCCCAGGTACTTCAGCAGCAGGAAGATGTTCACGCCCGCGACCAGCCGCAGGATCGTCCCCAGCACCAGGAAGACGAAGAGCGCGCAGGTGACGTAGAAGCCGATCATGATGACGGCCAGCGACTTCAGCGCGTCCACGCCGGTCTCGCCGACCACCGCGGCCATGGCGCCGAAGGCACCCACCGGCGCCACCCACATGATCATCGACAGCACCCGGAAGACCAGCCGCTGGATGTGGCCTATGCCGCGCAGCACCGGCTCCCCGGAGGCGCCCATGGCCTGCACTCCGAAGCCGACCAGCAGCGCCACCAGCAGGGTCTGCAGCACCTCGCCCTCGGTGAAGGCGGAGACCATGGTGGTCGGGATGATGCCGAGCAGGAATTCCTGGGTGGACTCGCTGGCGCCGGCGGCCTGCCCCTGGCCGGCCTTGGCCGCCTCCGAGGTGAGGTGCAGCCCGCTGCCCGGCTCCAGGATGTTGCCCACCAGCAGGCCGATGGCCAGCGCCACGGTGGACATCAGCAGGAAGTAGCCGAGGGCCAGTCCGCCGACCTTGCCGACCTTGGCGGCCTTGCGCACCGATCCCACGCCGAGCACGATCGTGCAGAAGATGATCGGCGAGATCAGCATCTTGATGAGGTTCACGAACCCGGTGCCGAGCGGCTTGAGCTCGACCGCGGTGTCGGGGGCGATCAGGCCCACCGCGATGCCGAGCAGCACCGCGCCGATCACTGCGATGTACAGGTAGTGGGTCCGGTCCCGCCGGGCGCCTGCCGGCTTGCTCTGGCCCGGTGGCGGGGTCTGCGCAGCCACGGTGCTGCCTCCTTCGATCAAGACGTGGACCTGACATTCGGCCCTGAATACGGTCCGGCCGCGGCTTTCCGCAGCTCACGCGTTCCGGACGGTCCCGGTGACTATGCACCCCGCCTGTGCGGGCCGTCACGCTTGCGTTCATTTCGTTCATCAGTGAACCTGCGTGCACACTGTCCGGCATGCGCCCCCTCCGTCCCCGCAGCCTGGCCGGCCAGCTCTTCGCGATGCAGGTCGTCCTGGTCGCCGCCGTGGTGGCGGGGTGCGCGGTGTTCGCCTACCTGACCGACCTCCACCAGGCCGAGGCGGCGGCCCGGCGGCAGGCGACGGCCGCCGCCACCGCGGTCGCCGACTCCCCCGCGGTGGTCCGCGCGACCCGCTCGGCCGACCCCTCGGCGGTGCTCCAGCCGTACGCGGAGCGGGTCCGGGCCGACACCGGGGTGGCGTTCGTGACGATCATGAGCCCGCGGGGCATCCGCTGGACCCACCCCGACCCGTCCCAGATAGGGCAGCCCTTCCTCGGCCACACCGGCCCCGCGCTGCGCGGACGCACCTTCTCCGAGACCTACACCGGCACCCTGGGCCCCTCGGTCCGGGTGGTGGCCCCGATACGGGACGGCGACCGGATCACCGGGCTGGTGAGCGCGGGCATCACCGTGGAGGAGATCAGCGCCCGGGTCCGCAGCCAGCTGCTGGCCCTGCTCGGGGTGGCGCTGGCCGCGCTGGCGCTCGGCGGCGTGGGCACCTATGTCATCAACGCCCGGCTGCGGCGCCACACCCACGGGATGAACGCCGTCGAGCTGAGCCGGATGCACGCCTACCACGAGGCCACCCTGCACGCGGTGCGCGAGGGGCTGCTGATGCTGGACGGACACCGGCGGGTGGTCCTGGTCAACGACGGCGCCCGGGAGCTGCTCGGGCTGCCCCCGGACGTGGTCGGCCGGGTGATCTCCGACCTGGGACTGCCCACCCCGCTCAACGGCGCCCTGCTGGCCGCCGAGCCCCGGGTGGACGAGCTGCACCTGACCGCCGAGCGGGTGCTGGTGGTCAACACCTCGCCGGTCTCCAGCGGGGAGCGGCGCGGCACCGTGGTGACCCTGCGTGACCACACCGAACTCCAGGCGCTCTCCGGCGAGCTGGACTCGGTACGCGGCTTCGCCGAGGCGCTGCGCTCCCAGGCGCACGAGGCGGCCAACCGGCTGCACACGGTGGTCTCGCTGATCGAGCTGGGCCGGGCGGACGAGGCGGTGGAGTTCGCCACCGCCGAACTGGAGCTGGCGCAGACGCTGACCGACCAGGTGGTGGCGGCGCTGGCCGAGCCGGTGCTGGCCGCGCTGCTGCTGGGCAAGGCCGCGCAGGCCAACGAGCGCGGGGTGGAGCTGGTGCTGACCCCGGACAGCCGGATAGACGACGGAGTGCTGCCCGCCGCGCTGCCGGCCCGCGACCTGGTCACCATCCTGGGCAACCTGATCGACAACGCGCTGGACGCCGCCGCTGAGGAGGCGCTGCGCGCGGTGGCCGGGCCGCACCCGGACGGTGCGGGCGGCCGGGCCCGGGTGGTGGTGACCGCACGGGCGGACCAGGGCGAGTTGCTGCTGCGGGTCGCGGACACCGGGGCGGGGGTGGATCCGGCGGCGGTCGAGGAGCTGTTCCTGCGCGGCTGGACCACCAAGGCCGCGCCCACCGGCGCCGCGGCGGGTCCGGGCCGGGGCCTGGGGCTCGCCCTGGTGCGGCAGGCGGCCCGACGCAACGGCGGCACGGTGGCGGTGGGGCGGGCGCCGGGCGGCGGCGCCGAGTTCACCGTACGGCTGCCGCTGACCGCCACCACGGAACCGGAACCCACCGCGGGCGGTGCGCGATGAGCACGGCGCGGCAGGTCCGAGTGCCGATCCCCGGACCGTGCACCCACCCCGAGGGATGCCCGATGAACGCCCCGCGGACGTCCCGCGGTGCCCGTGCGGGAACCCGCACCCACCGCGAACGGCGCGCGATGAACGCGACACGGAAGGCCCCGGCACCGATGCCGGAACCGGCCCCCACCGCGGGCGGTGCGCGATGAGCACGGCGCAGGAGATCCGGGTGCTGGTGGTGGAGGACGATCCGGTCGCCGCCGACGCCCACGCCCTGTACGTCTCCCGGGTGCCCGGCTTCCGGGTGGCCGGGGTGGTGCACTGCGGCGCCGCCGCGCTGCGGCAGTTGGAGCGCTCGGCGATCGACCTGCTCCTGCTGGACCTCTATCTGCCCGACGGCCACGGGCTGCGGCTGATGCGTTCGCTGCGCGCCGCCGGCCACACCGCGGATGTGATCGCGGTGACCTCGGCGCGCGATCTGGCGGTGGTGCGGGAGGGGGTCTCGCTGGGCGTGGTGCAGTACGTGCTGAAGCCCTTCACCTTCTCCGTGCTGCGGGACCGGCTGCTGCGGTACGCGGAGTTCCGGGCCAGCGCGGGCGAGGCCAGCGGGCAGGACGAGGTGGACCAGGCGCTGGCCGCGCTGCGCGCCCCGCGCCCCGCCGAACTGCCCAAGGGCCTGGCCAGGGCCACCCTGAGCGCGGTGACCAACAGCCTGCGCGCCGCCGAGGACGGCATCTCGGCGGCGGCCATGGCGGAGGCGGTGGGCATCTCCCGCATCACCGCCCGCCGCTATCTGGAACACCTGGTGGAGGCCGGCCGCGCGGCCCGCACCCCGCAGTACGGCCAGGTGGGCCGCCCCGAGCTGGTCTACCGCTGGCTCAACGGCCGTTGACCGGGCAGGGCATCGGCCCACCCTCCTCGCTCCCCGGCAACGCCGGCGCGGATCACCCCCGTCGGCGGTAGGCCACGGCGTCACGGTGGACGTGCCGCGCCCCGTCGACCACCCGTACGGGGACCGTCGCGGGGATTGATTTTTCACTGAGCGCGACCGTACGGTCACCGAGCAGCCCCCCGAAGGCTAGGAGGAGTCGTGCGCCCCACCGCTCCACTGATCCTCGCAGCAGCCCTCGTCGCCACCGCCGGTCTGGCCGGGTGCGGTGGTTCCGATGACGATCCGGACACCGTCAAGGTCGTCTACAACCGGAGTACCGACAACGCGATCCGCTTCAAGGACCGTCTGCTGGAAGACGTGAAGAAGCAGTTCGAGAAAGCCCATCCGGGCAAGAAGATCAAGCTGATTCCGATTCAGGCCGCCGACAACGACTACGCCGCCAAAGTGCAGCAGATGATGCGGTCCTCGAAGACCGCGCCCGATCTGGTCTACGAGGACACCTTCCGGATCAGCTCGGATATCGCCGCCGGATATCTGCGGCCGCTGGACGGATATCTGAAGTCCTGGGATTCCTGGGGGCAGTTCGCACCCACCGCGAAGGCCGCGGGCAGGGGCGAGGACGGCCGGACCTATGGCGTCCCGGACGGCACCGACACCCGCGGTCTGTGGTTCAACAAGCAGATCTTCGCCCGCGCCGGGCTGCCCGCCGACTGGCGGCCGAAGAACTGGGACGAGGTGCTGGACGCCGCCCGCACTGTCAAGGAGAAGGTGCCCGGGGTCACGCCGATCAACGTCTTCACCGGCAAGGCGGGCGGGGAGACCTCGGTGATGCAGGGCCTGGAGATGCTGCTGTACGGCACCGGGCAGGACCCGCTGTACGACCCGCGGGCGCGGAAGTGGCGGGCCGGCGGGGCAGGGCTGCGCGACGCGCTGGGGTTCGTCCGCACCGTCTACGCCGAGAAGCTGGGCCCGGACGTCTCCGACGCGCTGAACCCCAACGCCAACACCGCGGTGGCCAACGAGTGGCTGCCCGACGGCAAGCTGGCGATCGCGCTGGACGGCTCGTGGCTCGGCCAGCACTGGCTGGACACCGGAGGCCACCCCTGGCCGCGGTGGTCCACGACGCTCGGCCAGGCCCCGATGCCCACCCAGCACGGCCAGCCACCGGGCCGGGTCAGCATGTCCGGCGGCTGGGCCTGGGCGATCACCGCCAAGTCCGACAAGCCCGATCTGGCCTGGAAGTTCATCGAGACCCTCCAGTCGCGTGACAACGCTGTCCGCTGGGACGTGGTCAACGCCCAGATCGCGGTCCGCCAGGATGTCGCGGCCGATCGGAGGTACCGCACCGCGATGCCCGGCATCGCCTTCTTCACCGGGCTGGTCCGGTACACCCACTACCGGCCGGCGACACCCGACTATCCGCAGGTGTCCGCCGCTCTCGCGGAGGCCATGGAGGCGGTGACCACCGGGGACTCCACCCCCGCCGAGGCCGCCGACTCCTACGGCGGCAAGCTGAAGGAGATCGCCCCCGGCGCCGTACTGAAGTCGCGCTGATGGCCGCCGCCACCCGTACGGAGCCGGCGCCGCGCCCCCGGCTCCGGGTCCGTACCGCCCCGCGCCGCCGGCCGCTGCGCTGGCTGCCGCTGGCCCCGGCCACCGTGCTGATGGTCCTCTTCCTCGGTGGCCCCATCGCCTACTGCTGCTACATGGCGTTCACCGACATGCAGTTGACCGGGTCCCCGGACACCCACTTCGTGGGCCTGGACAACTTCACCCAGGCCCTGGGCGACGCCGACTTCCGCAACGCCGTGGTGCTCACCCTGGTCTTCACCCTGCTCTCCTCGATCGTCGGCCAGAACACCCTGGGGCTGGCGCTGGCCGTGCTGATGCGGCGGGCCTCCCGGCCGGTGCGGACCCTGACCGGCGGGGTGGTCGTCGCCGCCTGGGTGGTGCCGGAGATCGTGGCGGGCTTTCTGCTGTACGCCTTCTTCCGCCGCGAGGGCACCTTGAACGCGGTCCTGGACTGGCTGCGGCTGCCCTCCCAGAACTGGCTCTACACCCTGCCCATCCTGGCCGTCTCCTTCGCCAACGTGTGGCGCGGCACCGCGTTCTCCATGCTGGTCTACTCGGCCGCGCTCGCCGAGATCCCGCAGGAGATCACCGAGGCGGCCGAGGTGGACGGGGCGGGCGGGCTGCGCCGGCTGTGGCATGTCACGCTGCCGATGATCCGCCGCTCCATCGGCACCAACCTGATGCTCAACACCCTGCAGACGCTCTCGGTGTTCGGGCTGATCTGGGCCATGACCCGGGGCGGGCCGGGCCATCGCAGCGAGACCCTGCCGGTGTACATGTACGACCAGGCGTTCCTCAAGGCCCTGATCGGCTACGGCACCGCGGTGGCCCTGCTCCTGCTGCTGGTGGGAGCGCTGTTCTCGGTGGTCTTCCTGCGGCTGATGCGGGAGGAGGTGTGATGCGCCGGCACAAGGGTGCGAACCGCGCCGACCGCCATCGCGGCGCGGCGCCCACCGGCCGCCACCGGCGTCCGCGTCCCGTGGGCCGCCGCCGGTCCCGGGCCGACCGCCACCGGCTGGCCGCCGACGCCGCCCTGCTGACCGTCACCGCGGCCTTCGTCCTGCCGCTGCTGTGGCTGGTGTTCGCCTCGCTGGACGACCGGGCCACGCTGCGGGTGGCCGCGCCGCACTCCCCGACGCTGGACAACTTCTCCGCGGTGTGGACCGACGAGATCACCTTCACCCCGATGCTCAACAGCCTGCTGCTGTGCGGCGGAGCGTCCGCGGTCACCGTGGTGTGCGCCGCGCTGGCCGCCTACCCGCTGTCCCGGTTCCGGTCCCGGCTGGTGCGTCCGTATCTGCTGACGATCCTGTTCACCACCTGTCTGCCGATCACGGCCGTGATGGTGCCGGTCTACGGTCTCTTCGTCCAGACCGAGTTGATCGACACCCTGTACGGAACCGCGCTGTTCCTGGCCGCGGCGCAGCTTCCGTTCGCCGTCTGGCTGATGAAGAACTTCATGGACGGGGTGCCGGTGAGCCTGGAGGAGGCGGCCTGGACGGACGGCGCGTCCTGGTGGCAGACGCTGGTTCGCGTCATCCTGCCGCTGATGGGCCCGGGTTTCGCGGTGGTGACGGTCTACAGTTTCATCATGATGTGGGGAAACTTCTTTGTCCCCTTCATGTTGCTCCTGTCACCCGATCAACTTCCCGCGTCCGTCAGCATCTTCACGTTCTTCGGAAACTACGGTTCGATCGCGTATGGCCAGCTCGCCGCGTTCTCCGTCCTCTACTCGACACCGGTGGTTCTTCTCTACGTCATGATCGCCAGGCGACTTGGCGGCGGATTCGCGCTGACCGGAGCCGTGAAGGGGTGAATCCGCTTCCGCCTGATCACTATTCGGTGGCAGGGTCATGTCGATTCATAGTCTGCTCATGCAATCGTACGGAACTGCCGCTACGGTTCGCTTGTGCACCCGTCCCATACGGCTGACTCCCGAAACCCGTCGTTTGATCCCAACGCCGCTCGTCAGTTGCGCGAGGCGCTGGGCATGACGCACGCGCATGTCTCCTACGGTATCCACGCCGCGTACGGCCTCCAGGTTCCGCCGGCGATGGTCGCCGCGTGGGAACTGGGCGAGGCGTTCCCCACCGAGGGGGAGCTGGTCGCCCTCGCCGGAGCCCTGTGGTGCTCCCCCGGTGATCTGCTGGGCGCGCCGAGCACCCTGCGCGAGCACCGTGTCGCCCAGGGCCTGGCACCCGTCGACGTGGCGATGCGCATCGGCATGGATCCGCATGCCTACGAACAGATGGAGCAGTCCGGGCAGTGGAAGGGGAACGAGAACCAGGCCACCAAGCTGGCCGAGGTGCTCAACCTCCCGCTGCGCGCCTTCTTCCAGGTCACCGGCCGGGACGCGGCGCTGGCCAGACTGCTGGTCTCCGCGGTGGAGACCCGCTGGCAGGCGTATCTGAAGAAGGTCGCCAAGCTGGTGCCGCTGCCGCGCCCGCGGCTGGAGCAGGCGCTGAAGTCCCTGCACGCGGACTACCAGGCGCGGATGGCGGCCACCCTCACCCGGGGGGCCGTGTCGGACAGCGCGGCCGCCGACGCCAAGGAGTTCCTGGAGCGGATCGTGGAGCACTTCTGGGAGCGGGTCGGCACCTGAGGTACCCGAGGTCCTTGAGTGTCTGAGGTTCTTGATGTACCTGAGGTGCTTGATGCACCCGAGGCACCTGAGTGCCTGAGGTACCTGAGTGCTGAGGTGCCCGAGACCCCTCGCCCCCTGGTGGCGGGCCCGACGCTCGGCCGGGCCCGCGCTCAACCGCGCGGCAGGGTGGGCGGGCGGCAGCCATGGGCCTTGGCCGAGCGTTCGGCGAAGGCCCGCAGCGCGTTCCGCTCGTAGGCCAGGTCCAGCGGGCGGGACTGCCGGTCGGTGCCCTCCGGCTCGATCATGTAGAGCGCGGGTTCGCCGGCGCCCGGGCACTCGGCGCTGGCCCAGTAGGCGCTCTGCCCCAGTCGGCCGCTGGGCTTGTCGTCGGGGGTGACGTTCTCGTAGTCGAAGTCCCGCGCGTACTGGGCCCGGACCTCCTCGGCGTACGGACCGTAGTAGCCCTCCAGCCAGAAGCGGGGCGCGCCGCCGCGGGTGCCCAGCGCGCACTCCTCGTGCAGCCCGCCGGGCGCGGTCTCCCAGGCGGTGGAGATGGACAGCCGGGCGGCGGGCGGGACGCCCCGGCAGGTGCCGTCGGTGCCCAGCAGCGGCTCGTACTCCTCGGCGCGGACCGGCAGGTCCACCTCGCGCACCGGCCCGCCGAGCCTGGCTCCGCAGTCCCAGTGCCGGTCGGCGTTGGCCGCGGTGGCGGTGGCGGCGCGGACGATCGCCCGCCGGGTCGCCGGGTCGTCCACCGTGCGGGGGTCCGGCCGCTGGGCGTCGGCGCGGGGCAGGCTGGTCTCCACGGTCACCACCAGGCCGCCCTGGTCGCGGGCGCAGTCCAGGAACACGGTGGCGATCGCCTGGCTGTCGTCGTTCTCCTTGGGGGTCGCGAAGGTGCCCGACCAGCCCTGACCGACCGGCACCGGCAGCACCGCGCCGCCGAGTTCCTCGGTGTAGAGGCTGCCGCGGCCGTGCTCGCGCTCCGGGCGCGGCGTCCCCTTGATGGTGACCGCCACCCGGCCGCCGCCGGCCCGGGCCTGGCAGCGCACCTCCAGCGAGTTGCCGCGCCGGTTGCCGAAGGAGCCGCGCTGCTCGCTGCCGACGCTGCGGTCGCCGTCCCCGAGCAGGCCGTCGATCTCGTCCGCGGCGAGGGTGCCGGCGCATGCCTCGTCCAGTGTCGGCCCACCACCGGTCAGCCAGACCAGCGCGCCGGCCACCCCGGCCGCCGCCACCGCGAGGGCGGCGGCGCCCTGCCAGCGGCGCCGGGTCATCGTCAGTGCCATTCCTCGGCCTCCCCGAGCACGGTGGTGTCATGGCAGTGCTGGGCCCGCGGCCAGCCGCCCGGTGCGGACAGATAGGCGTCCAGCAGGGCGCGGGCGGTGGTGGACAGGCGCTGCCGCTCCGGCGCGGCGAGCACGGCCTCGTCGCCGCCCGCGAACTCGACGCGGGGTGCCACCGAGACCCGGTGGTAGGTGGGTCCGCGGTCGCACACCGAGCGGGCCCACAGGGCCAGGCGCGGATCGTCGGCGTAGGAGGGGATGCGGGTCTCCCCGGCCTGCCCCTGCGCGGGCACACCGGCCCCGCCGCCCGCGCCGCCGCGCGCCTCGTCCGGATCGCGGCCCCAGCCGGGCACCAGCCCGCCGTCCTGGTAGGCGTGGTAGGCGGTGCGGGCCAGCGTCCCGGACCAGCTGACCGCGTCGGCCTCGGTCACCTGCCAGGGCCGGGGGGCGCGCGGTCCACCGGTCGGCGCGGTGAGGGTGCCGCGGCAGCCGTTGACCAGCGGGGATCCCTGCTGGTCTCCGGCGGAGGCCCAGCTGCCGCGCAGCCCGGGCACCGTGCGCGGGCCGAGCCAGTCGCAGGGGGTCCGCCGTCCGCCGGCCGGCTTCGGGCCGTCGGAGGACTTCGCGACGGGCACCACCCTCTCGGGCCGGTGCAGGGGGGTGCCACCGCACTGCTGCCCGAGACTGACGGCGTTGGCGACCTCCACCGCGGTGCGGAAGGCGGCGAGGGCGTCGGAGGGTCCCTTGCGGTGCCCGGCGCCCCGGTCGACGGTGGCGGAGACATAAAGGTCGGTGCTGGAACGCGCCCGTCCGCTCAGCCCGTTGACGCATTCGGTGACCAACCAGGCGCCGCTCCTCGGCTGGTACTGGCCGGTGATGCCGGGGGCCGCGTAGGTGCCCTGGGCGCCCACGTCGAGCAGTTCCTCGGCCCGTACGCGTTGCGGGACGTCGGAGACCAGCGCCACGGCGCGCACCATGATGCGGCGTCCCTCGCCCCAGTCGACCGAGCAGTGCAGCAGCGACCGGCTCTGCTGACCGGGGGTGAGCATGGTGCCGTATTCGTACAGCCGGCCCTCGCGGTCGCCGGGCACCACCGCCCGCAGGTCCTGGTAGGGCAGTGAGCCCTTGCAGGAGCGAGCCAACTGACTGCGGTTATCGGCCAGATGGTCGGCCGTGTCCTCCTGCCCCCACAGCGCTCCGGCAACCACCACGATCGCCCCGACAAGCGCCGATAAAGACGTATACCGCAGCCAACGACGGGCCCAGAACCGCCGCATCCCGCCTCCCATCACCCTGTAGTTCAGGCCATGATCAGGCGCAGGAGGCTACACCAGAGCCGCACGTTCGTACGAACTCGGCGGTGTGGTGGGCATGGTGGTATCTCCAAGGTTCGGAGCGTGTGGCCCTCGCCCGCGAAGGGGCCCTGGAGGGGCGCGGTGGTCTGCCCACCGCCGCGGGGAGTCGCGGAGGACACGGGGCGAACCCGTGTCCCGGGGCGGGCGGGCGACCGTCTCCGGGCAGCGTGCCGTACGGGCCGCGGCCATGCCCCCGGCGCCGTACGGGCCCGCGGTCGTGCCCCCGCCGGACCCCCGCGCCGGCGACCGCCCGGGGAGAGCGGACCGCCGGTCAGAAGACCGACTCTGCCTCGTCCATCCGGTCGACCGGAACGGTCTTGAGGACCGTCACCGCCTCCGCGATCGGCACCATGACGATCCTGGTGCCGCGCAGCGCGGTCATCATGCCGAAGTCACCGCGGTGCGCGGCGTCCACCGCGTGCAGGCCGAAGCGGGTGGCCAGCACCCGGTCGTAGGCGGTGGGCGTGCCGCCGCGCTGCACATGGCCGAGGATCACCGGGCGGGCCTCCTTGCCCAGGCGGCGCTCCAACTCGATCGCCAGCCGGTTGCCGATGCCGGCGAAGCGCTCGTGGCCGTACAGGTCGATCTCGCCCTTCTGGTAGTCCATCGAGCCCTCGGCCGGGTGGGCGCCCTCGGCGACGCAGATCACCGCGAACTTCTTGCCGCGCGCGAACCGCTCCTCGACCATCGCCACCAGGTCGTCCACCTCGAACGGCCGCTCCGGCAGGCAGATGCCGTGCGCGCCGGCCGCCATACCGGACTCCAGCGCGATCCAGCCCGCGTGCCGCCCCATGACCTCGACCACCATCACCCGCTGGTGCGACTCCGCGGTGGTCTTGAGCCGGTCCATGGCCTCGGTGGCCACGCCCACGGCGGTGTCGAAGCCGAAGGTGCGGTCGGTGGAGGAGATGTCGTTGTCGATGGTCTTGGGGACGCCGACCACCGGCAGGCCGGAGTCGGCGAGCATCCGGGCGGCGGTCAGGGTGCCCTCGCCGCCGATCGGGACCAGCACGTCGATGCCGTAGTCGCGGGCCAGTTCCTTGGACTGCTCGCAGGCCTCGCGCAGCTTGGCGCGCTCCAGCCGGGAGGAGCCGAGGATGGTGCCGCCGCGGGCCAGGATGCCGCTGACCGCGTCCAGGTCCAGCTTGCGGTGGCGGCCCTCCAGCAGGCCGCGGAAGCCGTCCTCGAAGCCGATGACCTCGTCGCCGTAGCCCGCCACCGCCCGGTGCACGACGGACCGGATCACGGCGTTGAGGCCGGGGCAGTCGCCCCCGGCGGTGAGGACTCCGATGCGCATCGTGCTGTGTCTCCTGCCGGTGACTGGTACATGTGAGCCAGTCCGATTGTTTCACGGGCCGGGGTCCACCGCGCCCCCCACACCGGCGCGCGCCCTATCCGTGGACGCGGGTATTGTCAAGGGGAAACCACAGGCATCTAGGTCCTGTCCGGTCGATCATGCTGGAGCAGGGAGCGGGGTCTGGTACGTGCAGCTGCAAGGCGGAGGATGGAGCCACTGCGGAGCGATGGGGGTCCCTCCCTGCTCGAGCGAAGCCGAGAGCTCGGGGGAGACTGACGACAACGCCGCATGGGGGCACCCCCAGCGGTAGCTGGGGGAGGTAGCTGGGGGAGTGCGTGCCAGGGCACGCGAGCCCGGCGATGATCGGCCGGACAGGGCCTAGCCTTTCTGACTCGAAGTGACTGCTTGAGAAGTTGTCGGCAGGGCGTTTCCATGCGCCGCAGGTGGCCCGTCGAGGGATCGGAGAACGCGTGGCACGGAGCGTGTATGTGGCCGGGGTCGACCGCGGCGACGGCCGCCAGGTCGTCGAGCTGGGGTTGATGGAGCTGCTCACCCGCCATGTGGACCGGGTCGGTGTCTTCCGCCCCCTGGTGCACGATGACCCGGACCGCCTCTTCGACCTGCTCCGGGCCCGCTACCGGCTCAGCCAGCCGCCGCGGACCGCGTACGGCATGAGCTATCCGCAGGCCGCTGCCCTGCAGGCCGAGCGGGGTACCGACGAGCTGGTCACCGAGCTACTGGAGCGCTTCCACGCGGTGGCCCGGGACCACGAGTACGTGCTGGTGCTGGGCAGCGACTACGCGGACACCAGCCTCCCGGACGAACTGGGGCTGAACGCCCGGCTGGCGAACGAGTTCGGCGCCTCGGTGATCGCCGTGGTGGGCGGCCAGGAGCAGTCCGCGGACTCGGTGCGCGCCGAGGCCGGCAACGCGCTGCGCGCCTACCGGGCGCAGGGCTGCGACGTGGTGGCCCTGGTGGTGAACAGGGCGCTCCCCGAGGACCGGGCGGCCATCGCCGAGCGGCTGACCGCCCGGCTGCCGGTGCCCTGCTACGTGCTGCCCGAGGACGCCTCGCTGTCCGCGCCCACCGTCTCGCAGGTGGTCCGCACCCTGGGCGCCGAGGTGCTGCTCGGCGATGACGCGGGGCTGTCCCGGGACGTACGGGACTTCGTGTTCGGCGGCGCGATGCTGCCCAGCTTCCTGCCCGCGCTGACCGAGGGCTGCCTGGTGGTGACCCCCGGGGACCGGGCCGATCTGATCGTGGGGGCGCTGGCCGCGCACAGCGCCGGAGCCCCGCCGATAGCCGGGGTGCTGCTCACCCTCGACGAGCGGCCCGGCCCGGACATCCTGGCGCTGGCCTCCCGGCTGGCCCCGGGCACCCCGGTGGTGGCGGTGGCCGGGCGCAGCTTCCCCACCGCGGAGCAGCTGGTCACCCTGGAGGGCAAGCTGCACGCGGGCGCCCCGCGCAAGGCGGAGACCGCCCTCGGCCTGTTCGAGCGGCATGTGGACACCGCCGAGCTGACGGACCGCATCTCGCTGGCCCGCTCCAGCCGGGTCACCCCGATGATGTTCGAGCACGAGCTGATCGAGCGGTCCCGCGCGGACCGCCGCCGGGTGGTGCTCCCGGAGGGCTCCGAGGAGCGGGTGCTGCGCGCCGCCGATGTGCTGCTGCGCCGCGACGTGTGCGACCTGACGCTGCTCGGCGAGGAGGACGCGGTGCGCAAGCGCGCCGCCGAGCTGGGCATCCAGCTGGGCGCGGCGCGGATCGTGGACCCGCAGACCTCGCCGCTGCGCGAGCGCTTCGCCGAGTCCTATGCGAAACTCCGCGCGCACAAGGGCGTCTCCTATGAGCTGGCGTACGACATCGTGGCCGATGTGTCGTACTTCGGCACCCTGATGGTCCAGGAGGGGCTGGCCGACGGCATGGTCTCCGGAGCGGTGCACTCCACCGCCGCCACCATCCGGCCCGCCTTCGAGATCATCAAGACCGCGCCGGGCGCCCAGATCGTCTCCTCGGTCTTCTTCATGTGCCTGGCCGACCGGGTGCTGGTGTACGGCGACTGCGCGGTGAACCCCGATCCGGACGCCGAGCAGCTGGCCGACATCGCCATCCAGTCGGCGGCCACCGCCGCCCAGTTCGGGGTGGAGCCGCGGATCGCGATGCTCTCCTACTCCACCGGCACCTCGGGCTCCGGTGCGGACGTGGACAAGGTGCGCAAGGCCACCGCGCTGGTCCGGGAGCTCCGCCCCGACCTGCCGGTGGAGGGCCCGATCCAGTACGACGCCGCGGTGGACGCGGCGGTCGCCGCCACCAAGCTGCCGGGCTCCCAGGTGGCGGGGCGGGCCACCGTGCTGGTCTTCCCGGACCTCAACACCGGCAACAACACCTACAAGGCGGTCCAGCGCTCGGCCCACGCGGTGGCGGTGGGCCCGGTGCTCCAGGGGCTGCGCAAGCCGGTGAACGACCTGTCGCGCGGCGCCCTGGTGCAGGACATCGTCAACACCGTCGCGATCACCGCCATCCAGGCCCAGACGCAGACCCCCGCCCAGACCCCGAACCGGACGCGGAAGGCCCCCACCTCGTGAACCCCAGCCATGTCCTCGTTCTCAACTCGGGCTCCTCGTCCCTGAAGTACCAGCTGCTGGACATGGCCAGGGCGCGGCCGGGCAGCGGCTCCGCGGCGGGCCGGCTGACCTCCGGCATCGTGGAGCGGATCGGCGAGGGGCCGGTCGCGGACCACGCGGCGGCGCTGAAGCAGGTGTCCGAGGAGCTGGACCGCCAGGGCCTGGGCCTGGACTCCCCGAAGCTGGCGGCGGTCGGCCACCGGGTGGTGCACGGCGGCACCCGGTTCACCGAGCCGACCCTGATCACCGACGAGGTGGTCGCGGAGATGGAGAAGCTGGTGCCGCTGGCGCCGCTGCACAACCCGGCGAACCTCGCCGGTATCGCGGTGGCCCGGCAGCTGCGCCCGGACCTGCCGCAGGTGGCGGTCTTCGACACCGCGTTCCACGCCACGATGCCGGAGGCCGCGGCCCGGTACGCCGTCGACATCGAGACCGCGGACCGCTTCGGCGTGCGCCGGTACGGCTTCCACGGCACCTCGCACGCCTATGTCTCGCGGGCCACCGCACGGCTGCTGGACAAGGAGCCGTCCGAGGTCAACACCATCGTGCTGCACCTGGGCAACGGGGCCAGCGCCTCCGCGGTGCGCGGCGGGGTGTGCGTGGACACCTCCATGGGGCTCACCCCGCTGGAGGGGCTGGTGATGGGCACCCGCTCCGGCGATCTGGACCCGGCGGCGATCTTCCATCTGGCGCGGGTGGGCGGGATGTCCATCGACGAGATCGACACCCTGCTCAACAAGCGCAGCGGGCTGCTGGGCCTGTGCGGGGACAACGACATGCGGGAGATCGGCCGCCGGATGGCCGAGGGCGACCCGGCGGCGCGGCTGGCGTTCGACATCTACGTCCACCGGCTGCGGAAGTATGTGGGGGCCTATACCGCGGTACTCGGCAGGGTGGACGCCATCGCCTTCACCGCGGGCGTCGGGGAGAACTCGGCGGCGGTGCGGGAGGCGGCGCTGCGCGGCCTGGACGCGCTGGGCATCGAGGTGGACGCGGTGAGCAACGCCATCCGGGGCGCCACGGCCCGGCTGATCTCGGCATCGTCCAGCCGGGTGGCCGTGGCCGTGGTGCCCACCGACGAGGAGCTGGAGATCGCCACTCAGACATACGCCCTGGTCACCGGCTGACCTCCACCGGACGGACACAAGGAGGAGCTTCCTTTGGTACTTCGCACAGCTAAAAAATTCCGCTCCGAAACAAACCGATAGGATCCGCCTTATGCGTCGTTCCAAAATCGTCTGCACCCTGGGCCCTGCCGTCGACTCCTACGAACAGCTCAAGACGCTGATCGAGGCCGGCATGAACGTGGCCCGCTTCAACATGAGCCACGGCACCCACCCGGAGCACGAGGAGCGCTACCACCGGCTCCGCAAGGCGAGCGAGGAGACGGGCAGGGCGGTGGGCGTGCTCGCCGACCTCCAGGGCCCCAAGATCCGCCTGGAGACCTTCGCGGAGGGCCCGGTGGAGCTGGTGCGGGGTGACGAGTTCACCATCACCACCGAGGACGTGCCGGGCGACCGGACCATCTGCGGCACCACCTACAAGGGCCTACCCGGTGACGTCGGCAAGGGCGACCAGATCCTGATCAACGACGGCAACGTCGAACTGCGGGTCACCTCGGTGGAGGGGCCCGCGGTGCGGACCATCGTGATCGAGGGCGGGGTGATCTCCGACCACAAGGGCATCAACCTGCCGGGCGCGGCGGTGAACGTCCCGGCGCTGTCCGAGAAGGACATCGAGGACCTGCGGTTCGCCCTGAAGCTCGGCTGCGACATGGTCGCGCTCTCCTTCGTGCGGGACGCCGCCGACGTCCGCGACGTGCACCGCGTCATGGACGAGGTGGGCCGCCGGGTGCCGGTGATCGCCAAGGTGGAGAAGCCGCAGGCGGTCGCCAACATGGAGGAGGTCGTGCTGGCCTTCGACGGGGTGATGGTGGCCCGCGGCGACCTGGCGGTGGAGTACCCGCTGGAGAAGGTCCCGATGGTGCAGAAGCGGCTGATCGAGCTGTGCCGCCGGAACGCCAAGCCGGTGATCGTGGCGACCCAGATGATGGAGTCGATGATCACCAACTCGCGCCCCACCCGCGCCGAGGCCTCCGATGTGGCGAACGCGATCCTGGACGGCGCGGACGCGGTGATGCTCTCCGCCGAGTCCTCGGTGGGCCAGTATCCGATCGAGACCGTCAAGACCATGTCCAAGATCGTGCAGGCCGCGGAGGAGGAGCTGCTCTCCAAGGGCCTCCAGCCGCTGGTGCCCGGCAAGAAGCCGCGCACCCAGGGCGGTTCGGTGGCCCGGGCGGCCTGCGAGATCGCCGACTTCCTGGGCGGCAAGGCGCTGATCGCCTTCACCAAGTCCGGTGACACCGCCCGCCGGCTGTCCCGCTACCGCGCCCGCCAGCCCATCCTGGCCTTCACCACCGACGTCGCCACCCGCAACCAGCTGACGCTGAGCTGGGGCACCGAGTCCTTCGTCGTGCCGTTCGTGGACAACACCGACGCCATGGTGGACCTGGTCGACGCCGAGCTGCTCAAGCTGAACCGCTACAACGCGGGCGACACCATGGTGATCACGGCCGGTTCGCCCCCCGGGGTGCCCGGCACGACGAACATGGTGCGGGTGCATCACCTGGGCGGCGAACGGTAGCGCTCCGCGGGGGGCTCCGTGGGGGGTTCCGCGGGGTGCGGTGTGTTTTCGGCCGCGGGTTGTCGGTGGCCGGTCGCGCAGTTCCTCGCGCCCCTGCGGGGGCGCCCCCCAGGGTGCGGTGCGGGTCCACCACCTCGGCGGAGAGCGGTAGCCGCTCCGCGGGGGCTCCGTGGGGTTCCGCGGGGGGCGGTGTGTTTTCGGCCGCGGGTTGTCGGTGGCCGGTCGCGCAGTTCCTCCCCCAGACTTCGTCCGGGGGGGACCCCCAGCGCCCCTGCGGGGGCGCCCCCATGATGTGGACGTGCCTGTGGGCGCCATCCCCTTGGGGGGTGGCGCCCACGGGTTCGCCCTTTGGGGAGGGCGTGCGGCTCCCGGACGGGTCTGCGGTGGCCGGTGGGGTCAGCCGCCGGTCTTGTACAGGCGCATGCCCGGTACGGTCAGGTCGCCGCCGAACTGCCCGGCCTGGACGACCTTCACATCGGTGAAGAACAGCTCCGGGAGGGTGAGCGGCGGCGGGGCCTTCGGGGTGAACTCCACCGGGATGAGGCCGAGCAGTTTGCCGCTCAGCTCCTCGGTGTACATGGTCACCTTGCCGTTGCGGATCGTGGAGGTGCTGCCCTGGCGCGCGTCCACGTGGGTGGTGGTGCCGCCGGGACCGACCGCCTCCTGCCGCAGGTCCTTGATGTCCACACCGGTGGCGGTGAACTTCAGGACCTTCTTGACCTTGCCGCTGTGCGTCCTGACCTCGACGATGCCGTCGTAGGCCAGGCCGTGCAGCGCGAGCCTGGAGCTGTACAGGATCCAGGGGTCCTCGGCCAGCAGCGCCTCGGTCTGGTCCGCCTTGGCGTTGTTGTACGCCTCGGCGTCGAAGGTGGGGCAGGGGTAGCCGTCGAGCTCGGACGGGGTGGTGGCGTCCTCGGGCTTCCCGGTGGACTGGTCGGTGCCGTCCTTGCCGGAGTCCTCGTCCGCGGTGTTCTCGGGCCCGTCCGCCGGGTCGGTGTCCTGGGCGGACGTGTTCTCGGCGGCCTTGCCGGTCTTTTCTGTCTTACCGGCGTCGTCCGTCTGCTCCGCCGGGTCGGTCTGACCGGGCTGGTCCTCGCCGTCCTCCGAGGTGCCGGTGGTGGGCGCCGGGCTGGCGCTGCCGGGCTCCGGGGTCTCCTCCCCGGCGCCGAGCAGGTCCTTGAGCTTGTCTCCGACGCCCAGCGGGTCGAGCTTGTCGCCCAGCCCCAGCGGGTCCAGCGGATCGGTGGTCTCGGTCGGCGCCGGGTCCGTGGCGGGGTCGGCGGTCTCGGGCGCCGACTGCTCGGTCTCGGAGCTCTTCGGGGGCGCCGTCGGGTCCGTACTCGGCTCGCTCGTGGAGTCGTCCTTGCCGACGGACGGGCTCGGCGTGGTGGTCGGCGCCGGGTCCGCGGAACCGTCCTTGCCGGTCTCGGTGCCCTTGTCGGTCTCGGTGCCCTTGTCGGTGGAGTCCTCGGCGCTCTCGGTGTCCTTGCCGTTTTCGGCGTCCTCGCCCTTGGACGCCTCGTCCTGCTGGCTGACGCAGGGGCCCGCCTTGAAGTGCTGCCCGCCTCGGGGATCGGCGTTGGCGAGCTGCGGCGTCAGCCCCATGCCCATCAGGACGGCCGTCGGCATGGCGGCCAGCGCGATCGCCTTGCCCGCGGGCACCTGGAGCCGGGTGAGTACGGACTTCTTGGGCGCCGCGTGCCGCGGCCCCGTCCTCACACGGCGCGGAGCCTTGGCGTCCGCGTCCCGTGCTTCCGGGTTCTCATCGCCCCGCACGGTGCCTCCCATTCCTGGAATCCTGGTCCGGCGCGGTCCCGGCGGCGGCCGGCTCCGGCGCGTCCTCGCCATCCTCAACACCCAGCGACCCGGCCTGCGACCGCTCGGCGGCTTCCACCGGCTCCTCGGCCTTCACCAGCTGCACGGTCCTCACCGGCTCGGCGGCCTCCGCCTGTTCGGCGATCTCCACGCGGTCACCGGCCTCCACCCGCTCGGCGGTCTCCGCACGCTCGGCGGGCCGCGCCTTCGGGGTCGTCTCGCCCGGCGCCCAGGCGACACTCATGCCACCGCCGAACAGCGCCAGCAGAAAGCCCATGAAGAAGCCGCCGAAGTTGGAGACGACCAGCGAGACGAGACCGAGCAGGATAGCGGCGACTCCCGCGAAGACCCGCACCGCGGGCTGGAACCACATGCAGACGCCCAGCACCATCAGCAGCACGCCGATGATCAGCGAGGCGGACCCCGTGGTGGTGGCGATCCGGATGGTCAGCTGACCCATGGTGAGGTTGGCGTAGGGGAAGTACGCGATCGGTACCCCACCCAGGAGCGTGATGAGCCCCGCCCAGAACGGTCGTTGCCAACGCCATCCGCGGAAGGACTGACGCAGGCTGGTGAAACGGTTGACACGCGCCCCCGGTGACACGGCACTCATAAAACAGCTCCCTGGGACCGGCCGGTCTTGGTTGTTCGGAAGTCTTGCCTGCGCACTGACGAAGGTGCGCGAGTGCGGGTGAGGGACGTGCAGACACCCCTCACCCGCGACTCAGTGCGTCAGAAGCACTCGTGCTTGCCCGCCTTGACGCTCATCGAGAGCCCGGAGAGCTTGAACGTTCCCGCGCTGGTCGCCCAGGCGGTCTGCTTGACGTTGGTCAGGGTCGCCGAGTCGGCTTCCTGGGCGAAGGAACCCTCGACGATCCCGTCGCCCTTCTTCACACCGGGACCCTTGGTGGTGTCGTTCGCCGACACACCGATGTTGATGTCGCGGAAGACCGCGTCGGCGTCAAGCTGCTCAATGTCGATGTAGAGGTTCTTGGCCTCCACCTTCTTGCCGTTGTTCCCGGCGTGCAGCTGCAGCGAGACATCACCGAACAGCGGGACCGGAATGACCACGGACTGGCACATGCCCTGGAGCTCGGCGCTCTTGAACGCCGAGACCGCGACGGGGATGTGCTTGCCGCCGTGCTGCGCGTCCATGGACCCGTACTGGACGAATCCCTTACCGTCGAGCCGGTCGACGGTCACCTTGAACTGCTGGCCGGACACCGCGAACGATGCCGCGAGCGCACCCTGAGCCAGGGCGACACCGATCGCGGCCGTAGCGGCGACGCTCGGCACCATGACGACGGCGAACCGCTTCCATCTGGTGCCGCCACGAGCCACGGACTCCATGTTTCCTCCTTCTCGGACGTACATCCGCAGTGGGAGCACCTTGGCTCCGGTCCTCGGATGGGAGAAGTGCTACGTCCTCGGGAAGGAGAGCGCCCGGCCCCGGGCGCGGTCCGCGCACGAAACACCGGCGATCACCCCCGAGCGACAACCACTGGCCACGCTCTTGCGCAACCTGCTGGACAGGCCCTGCCGTTGGCAGAGACCCCCCTGTCCACGACCGGCGCATCGAACGCCGATCCACTCGGTGGGGACCCATTCCGACGAGGCGGACACCGGCCGGCTGCCGGGTTGCTGAAATGGACCGAGCTTGGCTGATCGTGGTGCATTCCCGGCCCAGGCACAAGGGGTTCGTTACCAGCGAGTAACGAACAGATAACCAGAGCACTGCCGGGCCTTGAAGGCCGAGCACCCTAGGTGATCATCGGCTGCCCCACTAGAGAGGGACATGTCTCTTACGAACGGGCAATCCACCCACTGTCCGTCACCAGACGTGACAACGGCCGCGTTTACCAAGTTTTGGTAAAGCGCGGCCGTCGCTCCGTTTGGAGTCGCGGAAATCAGAACAGTACGCGTGCCAGTGCGCTACGCGCAGTGACCACCCGGGGGTCCTCGGCGCCGATCACCTCGAACAGGCTCAGCAGGTGCACCCGGGCCTTCTCCCGGTCCTCACCCGCCGTCCGCCGGACGCTGTCCACCAGGCGCCCGAAGGCGTCCTCCACATGCCCGCCGGCCAGATCCAGGTCGGCCGCCGCGATCTGCGCCGCCACATCGGCCGGGGCGTCGGCCGCGGCCTTGCGGACCGCCTGCGGGTCCATGCCGTGCACCCGCTCCAGCAGCTCCGCCTGGGCCAGGCCCAGCTTGGCCTCGACATTGGCCGGGTCGTCGGCCAGGACGTTCCGGTACGCACGGATCGCGCCGCCGAGGTCGCCCGCGTCCAGTGCCTGGCCCGCGGCGGCCAGCGCGCCGTCGTACGGACCGACCGGGGCGGCGGGAGCGGCGGACTCCGCACCGGCCTCGACCGGCGCGCCCACGATCCCGAACTGCTGCTCGGCCACCTGGATCAGCTGGTCCAGCACCTGGCGGACCTGGGCCTCCGGGGCGGCACCCTGGAACAGCGGCACCGGCTGACCCGCCACCACCGCGAACACCGCGGGAATGCCCTGGACGCCGAACTGCTGGAAGAGCATCTGGTTGGCGTCGACATCGATCTTCGCGAGCACGAACCGGCCCGCGTACTCCTGGGCCATCCGCTCCAGCAGCGGGCCCAACTGCTTGCACGGCTCGCACCACTCGGCCCAGAAGTCGATGACGACCGGGACCTCGGTGGAGCGCTGGAGGACTTCCTGCTGGAAGCCGGCCTCGTCGACGTCGATCACCAGGCGGGAGGGCGCCGGAGCCCCGGTACGCGCCGCCTGGGCACGCGCCTGCTCCGCCTTCTGCTTGGCTTCCCCGGCCGCCTTCACCGCGGCGAGGTCGACCACTCCACTCATGGACATGTTGCGTGGCTGCATGTGTACATCCTCCCCCTTCCGCGCGGCGATCCGGAAAACTCCGAAAAACGCAGTGGCCGATATCCGTCCGGCGCTGTGTACTACGCACCGGAGCGCACGACGCGCGGCCGGCGCGTCACACCCCTTGCGTACGCTGGGTACGCCGTTCACACGAAATGCGCCGGGTCCCCACCTGGCGCCAGTGGTCATCACTCTTTCGCTACGAGTCGTAGCGTAACTGCTGAGCGAACACCCGGGCGGCGAAATCCTGGTGATCTGCCTCACTCGCGCCATACTGCTTACTCACGGGTATCGTCAGCGCCCATGAATCCCCCCGCCCGCCGCACCGGCCGCCCGCGCAGCGCCGAGGCCGACCGCGCCATCCTCGACGCGACCCGTGCCGCGCTGGTGGAGTTGGGCTGGTCGAAGGTGTCGATGGGCGATGTGGCGGCCCGGGCCGGGGTCGCCAAGACCACCTTGTACCGCCGCTGGGCCAACAAGAACGAGCTGGTGGTGGACGCGGTCGCGGCGGTCTTCGACGAAGGGCTGGAACTCCCCGACCTGGGCTGCCTGCAGGCCGACATCGAGGCGGTGGTGCTCAGCTTCGCCCGTCTGCTGGCGCTCCCCGAGACCCGCACCGCGCTGATGGCCGTGGTGGCCGAGTCCACCCGCGACCCGGCGCTGCGCGACCGCATCCGCACCGCGATCGTGGACCGGCAGAAGCGTCTGGTCCTGGTCGGCCGGGAGCGCGCCCAGGAACGCGGGGAACTCCCCAGGGAGCAGGACCCGGAGACCGCCGCCCGCACCGCCGACCTGATCTTCGACATGATCGCCGGCGCGGTGGTGCACCGGGTCCTGGTCAGCGCGGAGCCGGTGGACACCGAGTGGGCCCGCGGCTTCACCGCCCTCCTCCTCCACGGGCTGGCCGCCGGCCTCACCCTCGCCCCCTCCGGCGCGCGGCCCCCGAGGAACGACTGACGCGCGGGGCCGCCCCCGGCGGTCGGCGTAACGCGGAGCGGCCCCGTACGTCCCGGGGTGTCGGGGCGTACGGGGCCGCATCCGGTCGAGCGGCGGGGCGGCTCAGAAGCCGGCGGGCTCGGTGTAGACGCCCCACTCCTCGCGCAGCACATTGCAGATCTCGCCCAGGGTGGCCTCGGCGCGGACCGCCTCCAGCATGGGCTCGATCATGTTGGAGCCGTCGCGGGCGGCGGCCAGCATGGCGTCCAGGCAGGCGCGGACCTTGGCGTCGTCGCGGGCGGCCTTGCGGGCGGCCAGGGTGCGGACCTGCTCGCGCTCGACCTCGTGGCTGACGCGGAGGATCTCCAGGTCGCCGGTGACCGAGCCCTCGGCGCAGTTGACGCCGACGACCCTCTTGTCGCCCTTCTCCAGGGACTGCTGGTACCGGAAGGCGGACTCGGCGATCTCGCCGGTGAACCAGCCGTCCTCGATGCCGCGCAGGATGCCGGAGGTGATCGGGCCGATCGGGTGCTGACCGTCCGGCACCGCGCGGCGGCCGCGCTCCTTGATCTGGTCGAAGATCTTCTCGGCGTCCGCCTCGATGCGGTCGGTGAGCGCCTCCACGTACCAGGAACCGCCGAGCGGGTCGGCGACGTTGGCGACGCCGGTCTCCTCCATCAGCACCTGCTGGGTGCGCAGCGCGATCTCGGCGGCCTGCTCGCTGGGCAGGGCGAGGGTCTCGTCGAGGGCGTTGGTGTGCAGCGAGTTGGTGCCGCCGAGCACCGCCGAGAGCGCCTCGACGGCGGTGCGCACCACGTTGTTGTACGGCTGCTGGGCGGTGAGCGAGACCCCGGCGGTCTGGGTGTGGAAGCGCAGCCACTGGGCCTTGTCGGTGGTGGCGCCGTAGACCTCGCGCATCCAACGGGCCCAGATCCGGCGGGCCGCGCGGAACTTGGCGATCTCCTCGAAGAAGTCGATGTGCGCGTCGAAGAAGAAGGACAGGCCGGGGGCGAAGGTGTCCACGTCCAGGCCGCGGGAGAGGCCCAGCTCCACGTAGCCGAAGCCGTCGGCCAGGGTGTACGCCAGCTCCTGGGCGGCCGTGGCGCCCGCCTCGCGGATGTGGTAGCCGGAGACCGAGAGCGGCTTGTACGCGGGGATGCCGCGCGCGCAGTGCTCCATCAGGTCGCCGATCAGGCGCAGGTGCGGCTCGGGCTGGAAGAGCCACTCCTTCTGCGCGATGTACTCCTTGAAGATGTCGGTCTGCAGGGTGCCGTTGAGTACGGCCGGGTCCACGCCCTGCCGCTCGGCCGCCACCAGGTACATGCAGAAGACGGGCACGGCCGGACCGGAGATGGTCATGGACGTGGTGACATCGCCCAGCGGGATGTCCTTGAACAGGACCTCCATGTCCGCAGCCGAGTCGATGGCGACTCCGCAGTGGCCGACCTCGCCCAGCGAGCGGGGGTCGTCGGAGTCGCGGCCCATCAGCGTGGGCATGTCGAAGGCCACGCTCAGCCCGCCGCCGCCGGCGGCCAGGATCATCTTGTACCGCTCGTTGGTCTGCTCGGCGTTGCCGAAGCCGGCGAACTGGCGGATCGTCCAGGTCCGGCCGCGGTAGCCGGTCGGGTACAGACCGCGGGTGAAGGGGTACTCCCCGGGCCAGCCGATCCGCTCGAACCCCTGGACGGTGTCGCCCGGGGCAGGGCCGTAGACGGGCTCGACGGGATCCCCGGAGAGCGTGGTGAAGTCGGCGTCGCGCTTGCGGGCGGAGTCGTACCGGGCCTGCCAGCGACGGCGGCCCTCCTCTATGGCGTCAGCGTCCATACCTCGAATTTACTAGGACGTCCTAGTAAATGTCGATGGCTGTCCGCCGTACGGATGGGTACGGCGGACGGCGCGGGGGTGGGGCCGAGGGCCCCGGACCCCGGATCAGGCCTTGGCGGGCACCGGCGCGGGCTCCGCGAGCAGCGGCTCGACGTCCCGGGCGACCTTGCGCTCCACGAAGAAGGCGGCGGTCGGAATGGTGCCGGCGACCAGCACCCACAGCAGCTTGGGGAACGGCCACTTCGCCTTGGAGCCCAGGTCGAAGGCGAAGACCAGGTAGATGATGTAGAGCACACCGTGGATCTGCGACACCACCAGGGTGGCGTCCTCGCCCTTGTCGAAGCCGTACTTGAACACCATGCAGGCGCACAGGACCAGCAGCATGATCGCGGTGACATAGGCCATGACCCGGTAGCGGGTCAGCACGCTCTTCTTCATGACGTCGAGGGTAGCCGTCCGTTTTGCACGATCTTCGCGCGGGGCGGGACGACCGGAGACCGGCCGGTCAGCCCTCCTCGAAGTCCTCCGCGGCCACCCGCAGCGGGCGCAGCAGGGTGAAGATCTGCTCGCACTCGCGGTCGTCGTACACCCCGAGACCGAAGTCCATCGCCATCAGGTCGCGAGTGGCCGCCTCCACCACCTCGCGCCCCTTCTCGGTGATCGTGGCGAGCGTGCCGCGCCCGTCGTTGGGGTTGGGGCGCTTGGCCACCAGGCCGGACCGGACCAGGCGGTCCACGGTGTTGGTGACCGAGGTGGGGTGCACCATCAGCCGCTCGCCGATCTTGGACATGGGCAGCTCCCCGGCCTTGGAGAAGGTCAGCAGCACCAGCGCCTCGTAGCGGGCGAAGGTCAGCCCGTACGGCTTGACCACCGCGTCGACCTGGCCCAGCAGGATCTGCTGCGCCCGCATGATCGAGGTGATGGCGGCCATCGACGGAACGGCGCCCCAGCGCTGCTTCCAGAGCTCGTCGGCGCGGGCGATGGGGTCGAAGGGCAGACTGAGGGGTTTGGCCACGCCCCGACCCTACCGGGGGGCCGGATACCGGGCGGAGGAGTCTCGCACATCGGAACGTACGCCCCGGCGCGCGGCCGCCGGGACGGTCTCGGAGCCCTGCCGCCCCGCCCCGCGGACCCGGTCAGGAGGCCGGCGCGACGGTCCGCGCGGTGCGCCGCACCTCCATGACCACCAGCAGCGAGCAGAGTGTGCCGAGCACCCCCGCGCCGGCCACCACCCGGTGCACCGGCCAGAGCTCGGCCGCCGCCCCGGCCAGCGCCATGCCCAGGCCCTGGGTGGTCATCAGTCCGGCGGTGAGCAGGGTCATCGCCCGGCCCCGCATCTCCTCGGGCACCGCCGCGATGAACCACTGGTCCACGCCCAGGGTGTAGGCCGCCCCGGACCCGGCGAGCAGCAGGCACAGCAGCGCCCAGCCCAGCGTGGGACGGGCCAGGTACCCCAGGGCGGGCAGCATCGACGCCACCGCGAGCGGCAGCGACAGCCGGGCCCGGGCGCGCGGGCTCAGCAGCGAGCCGACCAGCACCTCGGCGACGATCGCGCCGACCGGCATGCCCACCATCAGCAGCCCCAGCCCGGCCGGGCCCAGCCCCAGCGCGTCGGCGTACGGCGTGGCCAGCGCCTCGGCCGCCACCACGAACGTCGCCGGCACCCAGCTGAGCAGCAGCAGCGCGCGGATCCGCCGGTCGGCCAGCAGCCGGCGCATACCGCCCAGCGAGTCCCCGAGCAGCGCCCGGCCCGCCCCGCCCCGGGTACGGGCCGGGCGCCGGCGGGTCCCCAGCCGCAGCAGCAGGGCGGAGAGGAGGAAGGCCACGGTGGTGATCACCAGCACGGCCCGCGGCGCCACCGCGGCCAGCAGCAGCCCGCCCACCGCGAAGCCCACCAGCTGGGCGCCCTGGGCGGTGATCCGGATGACGGACCGGCCCAGCACGAACAGGTCCCCCTCGCCCAGGATGTCGCCGAGGGTGGCGGCGCGGGTCCCACTGAACACCGGCGAGATCGCCGCCGCCGCGCAGCGCAGCACCAGCAGCGCGGCCACCGGCATACCGGGCAGCACCATGGCGGCGGTGCACCCCGCGCTCAGCAGGTCGCAGACCACCAGCACCCGCCGGGTGGGGTAGCGGTCGGCCACGGCGGACAGCAGGGTGCCGCCGATCACGTACGGCAGCAGCGCGGAGGCGAAGGTCAGCGCGCTCATCAGCGGCGATCCGGTGATCCGGTAGACCAGCACGGAGAGCGCAATGCCGCAGACCACCTCGCCGAGCATGGACAGCACATGCGCGGCGAACACCGCCCGGAACTCCCGGACCGCGAACACGGCCCGATAGCCCTGGCCCGGTTCGGCGGCGGGGGGCGCTTCGGTGGCCG
>NZ_SRID01000319.1 GCF_004684805.1 Streptomyces palmae | reverse complement strand
CACCAGCCCTACGGCACCCCCGACGCCCCCCAGGTCTCCGTCCGCGGCGAGGCCCGGCACGAGGCCGACCCCGAGATCGCCCGGATATCCATCACCGTCAACGCCCGCGGCACCGACCGGCGCACCGCCCTCACCGACCTCACCACCCGCAACCACCAGGTCCTCGAACTCGTCAAGAGCTACCCCGACGCCGTCGAGAAACTGGAGACCGGGGCGTTCAGCATCGTCCCGCAACTCGCCAAGGGCCGCGCCGAACGCGTCCGCTCCTACCTCGGCACCGTCCACATCACCGCCACCCTCACCGACTTCACCGCCCTCGGAGAACTCGTCACCCGCCTCGCCGACCTCGACCTCACCACCGTCTCCGGCCCCTGGTGGGCGCTGCGCCCCGACTCCCCGGCCCACCGCGAGGCCCGCCGCCGGGCCGTCCACGACGCCGTACAGCGCGCCCGCGAATACGCCGAAGCCCTCGGCGCCCGGCCCCTGGCCCTCCTGGAACTCACCGACCAGGACGCGGACCACCGCCCCCCGATGCCCATGGCCCCGGGCGGCGCCCGCTACCGAGGCGCCGCGGCCCACGACGCCCCCGAGGCACTCGACCTCGAACCACGCCGCCAGACCGTGTACGCCCATGTCAACGCGCGCTTCACCATCACCCGCCCCGAACTGTGAGCAGACCCGGCCCGACACGGTCCCACCGCTCACCGGAGCAAGCCCCCGCACGTTCCACTGGTCGTCAACATCCCTTCACCGGAAGGCCGTTGGGCAGTCGGGGTGAGCCACCTCCCTACCAGTCGGTAGGTCATAGGGTCGAACCATGCGCCGAGCAAAAATCGTCTGCACACTTGGACCAGCCACCGACTCGTACGAGCAGATCAAGGCACTCGTCGAAGCCGGAATGGACATCGCACGCCTCAACCTCAGCCACGGCACCTACGCCGAGCACGAGGAGCGGTACCGCCGAGTGCGCAAGGCCTCCGCCGAGACCGGCCGCAGCGTCGGCATCCTCGCCGACCTTCAGGGCCCGAAGATCCGCCTGGGTCGGTTCAGCGAAGGCCCGGTACTCCTCGAACGCGGCGACGAGTTCACCATCACCGTCGAGAAGGTCGAGGGCGACCAGCACCGCTGCGGCACCACCTACCCCGGCCTCGCCGCCGACGTCAGCAAGGGCGAGCGCATCCTCGTCGACGACGGCCGGGTGACCCTGGAGGTCGTCGACGTCGACGGGCCCCGCGTCAACACCATCGTCATCGAAAGCGGCATGGTCTCCGACCACAAGGGCCTCAACCTCCCCGGAGTCGCCGTCTCCGTCCCCGCCCTCTCCGAGAAGGACATCGAGGACCTGCGCTGGGCGCTGCGCACCGGCGCCGACATCATCGCTCTCTCCTTCGTCCGCAACGCCGACGACATCACCGACGTGCACCGCGTCATGGACGAGGAATGCCGGCGGCTCCCGGTCATCGCCAAGATCGAGAAGCCGCAGGCGGTCCGGAACCTCGACGCCATCGTGGACGCCTTCGACGGCATCATGGTCGCGCGCGGCGACCTGGGCGTCGAAATGCCCCTGGAACAGGTGCCGATCGTGCAGAAGCGGGCCATCAAACTCGCCAAGCGCAATGCCAAACCGGTCATCGTGGCGACCCAGATGCTCGACTCGATGATCGAGAACTCCCGCCCCACCCGCGCCGAGGCCTCGGACGTCGCCAACGCCGTCATCGACGGCACCGACGCGGTAATGCTCTCCGGTGAGACCAGCGTGGGCACCTACCCCGTGGACACGGTCAAGACCATGAGCCGCATCCTCGCCGCGGCCGAGGAGGACATCCTGGCCAAGGGCCTGCCCCCGCTCACCGAACGCAGCAAGCCCCGCACCCAGGCCGGTGCCGTCGCCCGCGCCGCCGCCGAGATCGGCGACTTCCTCGGGGCCAACTTCCTGGTCGCCTTCACCCAGAGCGGCGACACCGTCCGCCGCCTGTCCCGCTACCGCTCGCCCATCCCCCTGCTCGCCTTCACCCCGGAACCGGCCACCCGCTCCCAGCTCAACCTGACCTGGGGCGTGGAGACCTTCCTGGGCCCCAAGGTGGACACCACCGACGAGATGGTCCGACAGGTGGACGAGGAACTCCTGCGCATCGGCCGCTGCCGCAAGGGCGACACCGTGATCATCACCGCCGGCTCCCCGCCCGGCGTCCCCGGCTCCACCAACCTGGTCCGGGTGCACCACATCGGCGAGGGCGACACCATCCTCTGACGCCACCCGGCCCACCGCCGTGCCCCCGCCACCCGAGCGGGGGTTCAGTGTTTGGGGCCGACGTGGATGTCCATCAACGCGACGGAGCCGCGCCGTGCCACCGAGACGTTGTACGGATCCGTCCCTCGGCGGGTGATCCGCCACTCCACCCCGACCCGGTCCAGCGCGGCGCAGTACAGCTGCCGGATGTCGGCCGACTTGTTGGTGAAGAAGTACCGCGGATACTCGTACCGCTTCCGCTCGCCCCCGACGACGCGCGTGGTCCAGTTGGTGATCCGGCAGCCATCGGAATGCACCAGGCCGCGGATGAACTCCCAGGGATGGGCGTCGACGAGCTCCTGCTGCCACGGCTGAAGGACGATGGGGCGCTCGTGCTTCTTGCCGGGGCCGTGTTGAGGGAAGAGGCATGGCCAGTGCTTGCTGCTGCTGGTCACCATCACGCAGCCCTGGCTTCGGGCGAAGCAGACGCTGTTCTGCGGGCGGACGGATCGGACCGCCCGGGCGCAGGCGTCCACCAGACCGGGCCAGGCCGCGGCGCAGGCGATGCGCAGTGCGTACACCCCTCGTCTGCCGCTGCTGATACAGCCGTCGCCGAGGTAGAGGCCCAGCAGGTAGACGTACGCGGCCGGTTCGTCCGGCAAGGTGGGGGGAGCGGCGCACCGCTGGCATTCGGCGGCCCGGGAGACCGGCTCGGCCCGGGTCGTCCAGTCACGGATGGCCGAGCGGGATATGCCGGTTTCCCGGCTGATCGAATTGAGACTGCGGCCTTGGCCGACGAGTGTGAGGACGCGCTCGCGGATATGCGTGGGGTACACGAGTGCGATCTTGGTCGCACTTCTGGCGTGGTGCGGCGGATTGAAGGATTGTTCACCGCAGGGAGTGAAGAACCAATGACTCCTGAGAGACCTTGGAATCAAAGGAAAAAGTGCCCCGGGTCGGACTCGAACCGACACTGTATGGGTTTTGAATCCATTGCCTGCTGCCAATTGGGCTACCGGGGCCTTGCAGATCGAAGGTTGGAGACCACCCTTCGTGAGCCAACCTTACAACAGCTGGGTAGGCTCGTGGTGCCCCACCTGCCCAGAAGCGAGGAGCACAGTGAGCACCGCTGACGCCCCCGACGCGCAGCCGCACGTCCCCCCGCAGACCACCCGTGTCGTCATCGCCGAGGACGAGGCGCTGATCCGCCTTGATCTCAAGGAGATGCTCGAAGAAGAGGGGTATACCGTCGTCGGCGAGGCGGGCGATGGTGAGACGGCCGTCGCGCTGGCCCGGGAGCACCGGCCGGATCTGGTGATCCTCGATGTGAAGATGCCGGTCCTGGACGGGATCTCCGCGGCCGAGCGGATCGCCGAGGAGAGCATCGCTCCGGTGCTGATGCTCACCGCCTTCTCGCAGCGCGACCTGGTGGAGCGGGCCCGGGACGCGGGGGCGATGGCCTATCTGGTGAAGCCGTTCAGCAAGAGCGACGTGGTGCCCGCGATCGAGATGGCGGTCTCCCGGTTCGCCGAGCTGAAGGCGTTGGAGCAGGAGGTCGCCGACCTCGCGCAGCGGCTGGAGACCCGCAAGCTGGTGGACCGGGCCAAGAGCGTGCTGCAGACCCAGTACGGGCTGACCGAGCCGGCCGCGTTCCGCTGGATCCAGAAGACCTCCATGGACCGCCGGCTGTCGATGCGGCAGGTCGCCGAGGCGGTCATCGAGGACGCCGAGGAGAAGAAGGCGGCAAAGGAGCAGTAGCGGCGCACGCCGTACGGCCGAAGGGCCCGCGGTACCGGTCGGCCGGTACCGCGGGCCCTTCGCATGGGGCGGGGTCGAGCGCGGCGGGGCGGCGGCCGCGTACGCGTACGCGTACGCCCCAGGGGAACCGGGGCCCGCGCGCGCCCCGGCCGGTGTCCCGTGCGGGCCGCCGCTCAGTCCTCGCCCAGGTAGGCCTTGCGCACGGATTCGTCGTGCAGCAGGGACTGGCCGGTGCCGGACAGGACGATCTTGCCGATCTCCATCACATGCCCCTGGTCGGCCAGCGCGAGCGCGGCCTGCGCGTTCTGCTCGACCAGCAGGATGGTGGTGCCCTGGGCCTTGAGCTCGGCGATGGTGGCCATGATCTTCTGCATCATGATCGGCGAGAGGCCCATGGAGGGCTCGTCCAGCATCAGCAGTTTGGGGCGGGACATCAGCGCCCTGCCCATGGCGAGCATCTGCTGCTCGCCGCCGGAGAGGGTGCCGGCGGCCTGGGTGCGGCGCTCCCCCAGGATCGGGAAGAGTTCGTAGGCCCGCTCGATGTCCTTGGCGATGCCCTCGGTGTCCTTGCGGAGGAAGGCGCCGAGCTGGAGGTTCTCCGCGATGCTGAGCCGGGGGAAGATATGGCGCCCCTCGGGCGAGTGGGCCAGGCCGAGCGCGACGATCTTGTGTGCCGGGACCCCGGTGAGCGGCTTGCCGTCGAAGACCACCGTGCCGCCGAGCGGCTTGAGCAGCCCGGAGAGGGTGCGCAGGGTGGTGGTCTTGCCGGCGCCGTTGGTGCCGATGAGGGTGACGACCTGGCCGGCCTCCACGCTGAACGAGATGCCCTTGACGGCCTCGATCTTGCCGTAGGCGACGCGGAGGTCCTCGACCTCCAGGAGTGCGGTCACTGCTCGTCCTCCGTTGCTGCGGTGCTGTTCTGCCCGGGGTGGGCGTCCGCCGCGTCGGCATCGCCGCTGGTGCCGGTCTCGGGTTCGGCCGTGTCCGGGGTGGGCTCGAAGGGGGTGCCGAGGTAGGCGGCGATGACGCGTTCGTCGGCCTGGACCACCTCTGCGGTGCCTTCGATGAGTTTCTCGCCCTGGACGAGGACGGCGACCCGGTCGGAGAGGTTGAAGATGAAGCGCATGTCGTGCTCGATGACCAGGACGGCGATGCCTCGGTCGCGGATGGCGAAGACCAGTTCCTCGGTGGCCCGGGTCTCCTGGGGGTTCATGCCGGCGGTGGGCTCGTCGAGGAGGAGCAGGCCGGGGTCGCTGGCGAGGGCGCGGGCGATCTCCAGCTTGCGTTGTTCGCCGTAGGGGAGGTTGCGGGAGAGGTGGTCCGCCTTGTGGGCGAGGCCGGTGAACTCCAGGAGTTCCATGGCGCGTTCGCGGGAGGCTTCCTCGGCGCGCTTGAATCCGGGGCCGCGCAGCAGGGCGGACCAGAGTCCCTCTTTGGTGCGGGTGTGCCGTCCGACCAGGACGTTCTCCAGGACGGTCATGTTGGCGAAGAGCCGGATGTTCTGGAAGGTGCGGGCGATGCCGGCCTGGGTGACCAGGTGGGGTTTGGGGGGCAGCACGGTGCCCTGGTAGGCGACGGTGCCCTGGGTGGGTATGTAGAGGCCGGTGAGGCAGTTGAAGAAGGTGGTCTTGCCGGCGCCGTTGGGGCCGATGAGTCCGACGATCTCGCCGGGGTGTACGGCGAGGTCGACCGAGCGTACGGCGGTGAGTCCGCCGAAGCGCATGGTGACGCCGGTGGCCTGGAGGATGGGGGTGGTGCCGGTGCTGGGGGTGGCCTTGGTTTCGGTCATGTCAGGTCACGCCTCCGCCTTGGTGACGCCGACGGCGGGTGGGTCGATGCCCCGGGCGGGCGCGTCGGGCTGGTCTTGTTCTGGTTCGTGGAATTCGAGCTGCTGCCGCCGGTTGGGGATGAGTCCTTCGGGGCGGAAGCGCATCAGCAGGATGAGCGCGACGCCGAAGGCGAGCAGCTGGTAGTCCTGGAGGAAGGTGAGCTTCTCCGGGATGAGGAAGAGGAGCGCCGCGCCGACCAGGGGGCCGCTGATGGTGCCCATGCCGCCGAGGATGACGGCGGCGAGCAGGAAGGCGGAGTTGGGGGCGACGGGCCCGGAGAAGACGTACTGCTCGGGTACGACGGTGTACTGGGTGTGGGCCCATACGGTGCCGGCGATGCCGGCGAGGGTGGCGCCGAGGGCGAAGGCGATGAGTTTGAGGCGGAAGCCGTTGATGCCCATGGCGGTGGCCGCGGTCTCGTCCTCGCGGATGGCGACCCAGGCGCGGCCGATGCGGGAGTTCCCGGCGCGGCTGAAGACGAGGACGACCAGGACGGTGAAGAGCAGCATCAGCAGGTAGTAGTTGGCGAAGGAGCCGAGCCGGAAGCCGCCGATGGTGTGTTCCGCGCCGAAGTCGTAGCCGAACATGTGCAGGTCGGGGATGTTGGGGATGCCGTCGGGTCCGTTGGTGACCTTGGGGCCTGAGCTGCCGTCGAGGTTGTTGACGGCGATGCGGAAGATCTCTCCGAAGCCGAGGGTGACGATGGCGAGGTAGTCGCCGCGGAGCCGGAGGGTGGGGGCGCCGATGAGGACGCCGAAGATGAGGGCGACCAGTGCGCCGGTGGGGACGGCCGCCCAGAAGGGGAAGTGGATGTCCAGGGTGGAGGCGGCGGATCCGGAGACCAGGGCGGCGGTGTAGGCGCCGACGCCGAGGAAGGCGACGTATCCGAGGTCGAGCAGGCCGGCGAGGCCGACGACGACGTTCAGGCCGAGGGCGACGGTGGCGAAGATCAGGATGTTGACGCCGAGCTGGAGGTACTGGTCGTCGCTCTGGGTGAAGGGGAAGGCCGCGGCGGTGAGGAAGGCGGCGGTGACGGTGCTGGTCTGGTGGTTGCGGGTGAGGGCGGAGAGTCGGGCGGCGAGGCCGGACTTGAGGAGGGTGGCGGCGCCGAAGCCGACGGTGATCAGGTAGCCGACGAACTCCTCGCTGTCGTCGTCGTCGATGTCGATGCCGTAGGTGAGGATCTGGAGGGCGGCGGCGAAGACGGCGACGATGATCAGGATTTCGAGCCAGCTCGCCAGTGCCTTGGGGCGTTTGGCCGGCCGGGTGTCGTCGGGGATGAGGAAGGAGAGGGCGGCGGGTATGGCGGAGGTGGCCGCCGCGACGTAGCCGCCGGGTTCGAGGTTGACCAGTCCGCCGAGGTCGACGGTGATGGCGATGACGGTGAACCAGGTGGTGGCGAAGGTGCCGAGGGCGGCGAGCCGGAGTGCCTGGGTGGAGCCGGCCGGGGTGAGCCAGCGCAGCCCGGTGAGACCGAGGGCGGACAGGGCGATCAGGGTGGTGACGAGACCGCCGATGAGGGTGAGGATCTGGAGGCCGCCGGGGTAGCCGTAGATGGTGAGGTCGCCGGGGAATTCGGCGGTCCAGGTCCAGGCGAGCAGGGTGCTGGCGGCGGTGGCGAGGCCGCCGGCGGCGGCGAGGGCGCGCCAGCGCAGGGTGCTGAGGGGGCGCCAGCGGTCGGTGGGTGCGGTGGGGCTGGTGGTGTCGGTGCTCATGTGCGTCCCTCCCTCAGGCCCGGTCCGCTACGCGTTCGCCGAGCAGGCCTTGTGGTCTGACCAGCAGGACGACGATGAGCAGGGTGAAGGCCCAGACGTCTTTCCAGGCGCCGCCGCCGAGTTGGTGCATTCCGGGGATGTCCTCGATGTAGCGGATGGCGAGGGCTTCGGCGAGGCCGAGGACGACGCCGCCGAGCATGGCGCCGTAGATGTTGCCGATGCCGCCGAGGACGGCCGCGGTGAAGGCCTTGAGGCCGGCGATGAAGCCCATTTCGAAGTTGATCTGGCCGTACTTGAGGCCGTGGGCGGTGGCGGCCACGGCGGCGAAGGCGCCGCCGATGGCGAAGGCCATGACGATGATGCGGTCGGTGTCGATGCCCATGAGCTTGGCGGTGTCGGGGTCCTGGGCGGTGGCCTGCATGGCGCGGCCGGTGCGGCTCTTGGAGACGAACATGCCGAGGGCGAACATGCACAGGGGGGCGGCGATGAGGAGGAAGAGGTCGCCGCGCTGGATGCTCAGGTTGTCGAGGACCTTGAAGGACTCGCCCTCGAACTGGGGGAAGGAGCGGGGCTTCTTGGCGTCCGGGTAGAAGGCCCAGACGACCTGCTGCAGCGCGATGGACAGGCCGATGGCGGTGATCAGGGG
>NZ_SRID01000318.1 GCF_004684805.1 Streptomyces palmae | reverse complement strand
CCCTCACACCCGCCGCACCCCCACGTCACATCCACCCACACCTGCCGTGGCCACCCGTGGCCAGGCAGCTCAACCAAGGGAGTGTTCATGTCCATTCGCAAGGTCCTCACCGCCGCGCTGCTCGCCTCCGCGGCCCTCACCATGACCGCCTGCGACCCGGAGTCGGACACCAGCTCCGAGTCCGGGTCCTCGGCCGCCGCCAGCAGCAAGCCCGGCGCCGAGCAGGGCGCCGAGGAGAACACCGGCGACCAGGGCGGCAAGGCCGCCGGAGGCGTGAAGTACGACAAGGACGGCTGCCCGATCGAGGCGCCGGGCCACAAGTTCATCTACGCGAAGAGCATGAAGGGCAACGTCCTCACCGCCCAGGACGCCAAGCTCACCTGCAACACGTCAATGAACGAGGGCGCCTTCTTCTCCGGCAAGGGCACCGCGGTCGACTACACGATCCTGGACGACGCCAAGATCGAGCCGCTCCTCATGGAGGGCGACACGACCAGCACCCGCAGCATCCGGCACCTCCAGGTCTGCGTGGCCACACTGTCGGACCCGCTGGGCGAGAAGCCGCAGGACCCGAAGGAGAAGTGCGCGGGCACCGGCCCCTACGACGTCAAGGTCGACGCCCAGAACAGGGTCTCGGAGATCACCGAGCTGCTCTCCTCCTGACCCCGGCGGGCACCGCCCGGGCCCGGTCGCCACGGACACCACACGCCTCGGCGGGCTGTCCACCGCGACCGGGCCCGTCCCTTCCGCCACCCCCTGGCGAACACTGCCGAACCGCCGGAATCGGCGGAATCCCAGGCACCGCGGGGTCAGGTGGTCAGCAGCACCCCGCCGTAGCCGACTCCCGCGACCACCACCCAGGCGCTCAGCCCGAGCGCCGCCACCCGCCCACCGGTCCGGGCCAGGGAAGGCAGGTGCACCGCACTGCCCAGGCCGAACAGGGCCGCCGCCAGCAGCAGTTCCTGCGCCACCCGGGCAGCCTCCAGCGCACCGGAGGACAGCACCCCGGTGCTGCGCACTCCGACCATGGCCAGGAAGCCGAGCACGAACAACGGCACCAGCGGCGGACGGTGCGTCCCGGACGTCCCGGCCCCGGCATCGGCCGCGGCATCGGACGCGGCGGCTCGGCGGCGGGCCCGTACCGAGACGGCGACCGCCGCCACCAGGGGGGCCAGCAGCGCCACCCGCATCAGCTTCACCAGGACCGCGTCGGTGAGCGCGTCCGCCCCGGCGGTCTGCGCGGCGGCCACCACCTGCCCCACATCGTGCACGCTCGCCCCCACCCAGCGGCCGAACTGCCCGTCGTCCAGGCCCAGCGGGTGCTGGAGCAGCGGGAGTACGGCGATGGCGAGGGTGCCGCACAGGGTCACCAGGGCGACCGAGGTCGCCACATCGCGCTCGTCGCTCTCGTTGACCTCGCTGACCGCGCCGATCGCGGAGGCCCCGCAGATCGAGTAGCCGGTGGCGACGAGCAGCGGCTGGTCGCCGGGCAGGCCCAGCCGGCGGCCCAGCCACCAGGTGCCGCCGAAGGTCGCCGCGACCACCCCGACCACCATGCCCACCGTCGCCCAGCCCAGGCCCAGCACATCGTCCAGGCTGAGCTTCAGCCCCAGCAGCACCACCCCCAGCCGCATCAGCCGCTTACCGGCGAAGGTCAGCCCGACCCGGCACCCGCCGCGTATCAGTCGGCGTACGCCCGGCAGATGGGCGGCGGCGATGCCGAGCACCACGGCCGCGGTGAGCATCGGCACCGCGGGCACCAGCAGATGGGTCAGCCAGGCCAGCCCGACCCCGACCGCGGCACACCCCAGCCCGGGCAGCGCACGGGGGAGGGAGCGACGGGCCCGCTGAGCCGGTTCGCCGCATTCACCGGGGTCGCCGGATTCCGGCGGTGTGGTGTCGCCGTCCGGGCGGGTGGTGCCGGGCACCGCCTCGCCGCGGGACGTACCGGAGCCGCTCAACGCCATGGCATTTGTCTTCCTGGGGATGCCGGAACTGGCCTCCGCCGCCCTGTGGTTACCGGAGGTGGCGGCTGCCGCCCGGTGGATGCCGGGCAGGGCGCCGGCCATGGGGTCGGTACGGTCCCTGGCGCCCACCGCCCGGTGGGTTCCGGGCGGCCGGTCACCGCTCGCCGGCCGGACAATCTTAATATGCGGTTCACATACGAACTGCGCCGCATGTGGTAGGCGACCTGGAGGGGGCGGCGGGTGCGGCATCCGGGCCCGGCCCGCGGTGACCGGCGCGGGAGGGGGCAGCGCCCTGTCCACGGCCGGAGCTTGCGGGGGTCGAGTACGGCCCGGATGTCCCTGATCCGGTCCTCCGCGATGCCGAAGGCCGGCACCGACCCGCTGACGCACGGACGGCCGATGACGGAGTGCGGCGGCGGGACGCGGCGGCGGTCAGCGCGGAATCACCCAGTCCGGCACCCAGGTCCCGGCGGCGCCGTGGCCGGCCGCCGTGTTGGCGAGGTAGGTGCGGAGGGTGGCCAGCGCCGGGTGGGGATTGTCGCGGTGCCAGAGGAGCGAGTGCGGGTAGACGGGCGTCGGGTCGGTCACCGGGATGCGGCGCAGGTCGTGGCCGGCGGGCCAGACCAGGCGGGTCTGCTCACTCATGAAGGTGGCCAGGGCCGGGGTGTCGGCGATGGTGTCGAGGAGCGCGTCGGAGCCGAAGTTGGGGCCGGTCGCCTCGATGGTGAGGTCGAACGCGGCGACCAGGTCGTCGTAGTAGGCGGCCCACTCGGTACCGGGGGCGATGCCCGGCATCCAGATCCGGTGCCCGGCGAGCTGGGTGATGGTCACCGACCGGGCGCCCGCCAGCACGTGGCCGGGGCCGGTGAGGAGTTGCAGCGGCTCGTCGAGCACCCGGACCGACTCGATGTCCTCGGGAAGGGGCCGGCCCGGCGCGGCCACCGCGCGGAAGCTGGCGTCGACCGTGCCCGAGCGGATGGCCGCGATGGCCGTGTCGATGTCGAGCAGCATCAGCACGTCGAGGTCGATCTCGGGGTACGCGTGGTGGAAGCCGCGCATCAGCCCGGAGGCCGCGCCGCGCGAGGCGATGATGTCCACGCGCAGCGGACGGCGGCCGGTGCGCACGGAGGCGACCGCGCGCTCGGCGACGCGCAGCAGCTCGCGCGCGTGGGGCAGGAACGCCTGTCCGTCGATGGTCGGCTCGACGCCGCGCGGCACCCGGGTGAACAGCCGCACGCCGAGGGCGCGCTCCAGCGCGGCGATGCGCTTGGAGACGGCCTGCTGGGTGATCGACAGGTCGGCGGCGGCCTTCTGGAACTGGCCCGCTTCCGCGACGGCGACGACGGTACGTACGGCTTCGAGGTCCATGCCGAACCACCCTAGTGAACAACCACTGGTTGTGGATGACCGGCTTTTCAGTTGTTTGACCTGCGGTTGTGCTCCTCGCTTAGCTCTCACCGATCAACGTCGGTTTGTTCGATCGGGATGTCGGGATGTCACGGGGGGCGCTGGGCATGATGGGCAGGAGACCGCTGGGCCGGCGGTTCGGCTGGCTGTGGGCGTCGTACGCGGTGAGCGCTTACGGGTCCGGGCTGGGGTTCGGGGCACTGCCGCTGCTCGCCGTGCTGGTGGTGCACGCGAGCCCCGCCGAGGTGTCCGCGCTGTCCGCGGTGGGGCCTGCGGTGGGCGCGCTGATCGCGGTGCCGCTCGCGCCCTGGGTGGAGTACCGGCCCAAGCGCCCGGTGATGATCGCGATGGACCTGACCCGGTTCGCGGTCATGGCGACCATCCCGGTCGCCTACGCCCTCGGGCTGCTCGGTTTCGTCCAGCTGCTGGTGGTCTCGGCCGTGGTCGCCGCGGCCAAGATCGCGTTCGGCGCGGCCAGTGGCGCCTACCTCAAGTCCCTGGTCCCGCCGGATGACCTGCTCGTGGCCAACGCGCGCCTTGAGTCCACGAACTGGAGCTCCATCGCGGTCGGGCCACCGCTGGGCGGGGCGGCGATCGGGCTGTTCGGTCCGGTGACCACCGTGGTGGCCGACGCGCTCAGCTACCTGCTGTCCGCGCTGGGCATCACCGCGATCCGCGGCGGGGAGGAGGCGCCGCGACCGACCGGCAAGGCCACGGTCCGGGCGGGCGGGCCGCTGGACGGCTGGCGGCACATCATGGGCCATCCCGGTCTGCGGGCGCTCTACCTCAACAACATGCTCGTCGCCGGTCTGATCATGGCCACCGAGCCGCTGCTGGCGGTGCTGCTGCTGCGCCAGCTCGGCTTCCCGCCCTGGCAGTACGCTCTCGCCTTCGCGGCCCCCTGCGTCGGCGGGCTCATCGGCTCGCGGCTGGCCCGCCGGGTCGTGGCCCGCCACGGTCGGCACCGGGTCTTCCGGACCGTCGGCACCCTGCGCGCCGTCTGGCTGATCGGCCTGGCCTTCGTCCGTCCCGGCACCGTCGGCCTCGTCACCGTGATGGCCGTCGAGCTGGCGATCATCGTCAACATGAGCCTGTACACCCCGGTGCTCGCCACCTACCGGCTCGACCACACGCCCGACCACCTCATCGCCCGCACCCTGACGGCCTGGTCGATCGGCCAGCAGGCGGCCATCGCCGTCTGCACCGCGCTCGGCGGGCTGCTCGCCGACGCCACCAGCCCGCGCACCGCTCTCACGGCCGCGGGACTGCTCATCCTGGCCACCCCGCTCCTGCTCCCCCGGCGCGACCACACGTCCCAGCGCAGACCGGAACCCTCCCCCAACCACCCCTGACCCACCACGGCTCCCGCCGGAAGCCCGCGGGCCGCGACGTGATCCCCGGATGCACGGCCCCGCCGCGCGGGCACGGCACGGCACGGCATTGTGCGCGGTACGGCGCGAAGGCGGGTACAGCGTGCGGGCGGTACAGCGCGAAGGCGGTACGGCGGGCACCCCCAGCCGTACCGTCCTCGGCGCATCGGCGCATCGGTGGCCGGGGCGCTCCCCGGGGCCGCCGGGCCACCGGCCGTCCACCTCGGCGGGGCCCCGCACCTGGGCCGTGAGCCGCGGCCGTCACCGCGGCCCCCGCTCAGCCGCGCAGTTCCGCCCCCACCGCCGCCTGCGGGCGGATCGGCAGGCGGTTGATCGGGCGGCCGGTGGCGGCGCGCACCGCGGAGGCGACCGCCGCCGGCGAGGTCACCACCGGCACCGCGCTGGCCGCCTTGGCGCCGAACGGGGCCACCACATCGCGCTCCTCCACCAGCTTGACCACGCGGATGTCGGGCACGTCCACCGCGGTCGGCAGGGCGTAGCTGGTCAGGTCGGGACGGCGGACCAGACCGCGGTTGGTGCGCAGGTTCTCGGTGAGCGCGGCGCCGATGCCCTGCGTCACGCCCGCCTCGATCCGGGTCCGCAGCTGGCGCGGGTTGAGCACCCGGCCCACGTCCTGGGCGACCGTCATGTCGACCACCCGCACCAGCCCGAGTTCGACGTCCACGTCCACCACCGCGCGGATGGCGCAGAACGCCATGCCCACGAAGGCGTCGCCCTGCCCCGAATCGTCCAGCGGCTCGGTGGGGTGCGGGCGGCACTGGGCGGTGGCCCACAGCTCCTTGCCCTCCAGCGCCTCGTCCACGGTGGTGGAGAGCACCCCGTCATACGAGGTGATCTTGCCGTCGGAGATGGTGAGCAGCTCGGTGGACATGCCGAACTTGTGCGCCAGGGGCTGGAGCAGTTGGGTGCGGACCATCTTGGCGGCGCGCTCCACCGCCCCGCCGGACACCCAGGTGTGCCGGCCCCGGGCGGCGGGCCCGGCCGACGGCTGGTCGCTGTCCACCGGGGCGATGTGCACCTCCTCGATGCCCAGGACGTCCTGCACGATCTGCCGGGCCAGGGTGGAGAAGCCCTGGCCGGTGTCGACCGCGGAGCAGATGACGGTGGCGACCGAGCCCTCCCGGACCACCCCGCCGCCCTCGGCGGACAGCGCTTCGGGCCCGACTCTCCCGCTGACCTTCACCGTGGCGGTGGACACCTCGTCGGCGCCCTCCGCGCCCAGCATGTGCACCATGCCCAGCGCGTAGCCGACGCCCCGCCGCACCGCGTCCGGGTCGCCGGCTCCCCCGGTGCCGCCCGGCAGCAGCCAGTCGGCCTCGTCGGTGTCCTTGGGCAGCGGGGGCAGCGGCTCGTCGCGTACCGCCTGGAGGAGTTCGGCGACCGGTGCCGGACAGGTGACCGTCTGCCCGATGGGCAGCAGATCGCCGGTGGCCAGCACATTGCGCATCCGCAGTTCGGCCGGGTCCAGGCCGAGTTTGGCGGCCAGCTTGTCCATCTGGCCCTCGTAGGCGGCGCACACCTGCATCGCGCCCTCGCCGCGCACATGCCCGGACGGGGGGTTGTTCGTACGTACCGCCCAGCCCTCGACGAAGGCGTGCGGGACGACGTACGGGCCGCAGGCGAAGGAGACGGCGGCGGCCAGCGCGTCCGCGGAGGAGTCCGCGTAGGCGCCCGCGTCCAGCAGGATCTGGGCCTCGACCTTGACCAACTTGCCCTCGCTGTCCGCGTGGTGGCGGTAGCGCAGCAGGGTGGGGTGCCGGTGGGCGTGCCCGAGGAAGGACTCCTCGCGGGTGGCGGCGAGCTTCACCGGCCGGCCGGTGCGCAGCGCCAGCAGCCCCAGCGGCAGCAGGAAGCCGGAGTCCTCGCGCTCGCCCATCGCGCCGGGCACTCCGGTGACCACCACCCGGACCCGGTCCGGTGTCAGGCCGAAGCAGGCGGCGGCCAGGTCGCGGTCGTTGTGCGGGTCGGTGGAACCGGCGTAGAGCTCCACTCCGCCGTCCGGCCGGGGCACGGCCAGGCCCGCCTCGGCCCCGATCGGCGCCGGGTCCTGCCGGCCGATCCGGTACAGCCCCTCGACGACCACGTCACCGGTGGCCTCCGGGTCCCCGAAGCGCAGCGGGATGTGCCGGATCAGATTGCCGTCCGGGTGCAGCGGTTCGGCGGCGAACGCCTGCTCCGGGTCGGTGACCGGCTCCAGCACCTCGTACTCGACCGCGATGGCGGCGGCGGCCAGCCGGGCGGTGTCCGGGTGGTCGGCGGCGACCGCGGCGATCGGCTCGCCGTGGTGCCGCACCACGTCCCGGGCGAACACCGGCCGGTCGGCGACCCGCCGCCCGTGCGTGGCATCGCCCGGCACGTCGGCGTGGGTCACCACCGCCCGTACTCCCGGCATCCGAGCCGCGTGGCTGGTGTCGACGGACAGGATGCGGGCGTGCGGGTGCGGGGATCGCAGCACCGCCGCCCACAGCAGGCCCTCGGCCCACAGGTCGGCGGCGTACGGGAAGACCCCGGCCGCCTTGGCGTCGGCGTCGGCGCTCGGCAGGGACACGCCCAGCCCGTGCGGGGACTTCCGTGCCGGGGCGGGCGGAGTGGTGACGGAGGTGGCGGTGATCGCCCCGTCCGCGATTCCGGTCATGCGTTCGCCCCTCCACTGCCGTTGCCGCCCCCGTGCGGGCCGCCCTGGTACGGACCGGTCTGGTAGGCGCCATCACCGTGCGGCGCACCGGCGGGGTAGGCGCCGTCACCGTGCGGCGCGCCCGCCGGGTGGACACCCTCACCGTGCGGGATGTCGCCCGGGTAGCCACCGCCGCCCTGCGGCGGGGGCATCTCGTGCGGGTTCATCTGGTGCGGGATGCGCACCGGGTCGGGTCCGGCCCCGGCGGCGGCACCGGCCTCCGCCTCCTGGGCCGCTTCCTCCGCCGCCGCCCGCTCCGCGACGACCTCGCGGACCGCCTCCAGCACACCGCGGTAGCCCGAGCAGCGGCACAGGTTGCCGCAGATCGCCTGCCGGGTCTCCAACTCGGTGGGCGCGTGCTTGCCCTCCAGCAGGTCGTGCACCGTCATCGCCAGCCCGGGCACACAGAACCCGCACTGCACGGCGCCCGAGGCGGCCAGCGCCCGCTGTACGTCCGAGGGCTGCCCGTCCGTGCTCAACCCCTCGACCGTACGGACCTCGCAGCCCGCGGCGGTCGCGGCCGGCACCAGGCAGGAGGCCACCAGTCGGCCGTCCACCTTCACCGAGCACGCCCCGCACTCGCCCTGCGAACACCCGTCCTTCGCACCGGCCAGCCCCAGCCGCTCCCGCAGCACATAGAGCAGCGACTCGCCGATCCAGGCGTCGGTGACCTCGCGGTCGGCGCCGTTCACCCGCAGCACATAGGAGGCGTTGGGGTGCTCGGTGTGCGGGGGCCCGGGGTTGTCTCTTAGACACATCTGA
>NZ_SRID01000317.1 GCF_004684805.1 Streptomyces palmae | reverse complement strand
CCCGGCAACCCCCTACTTCGCGAAGCCGAACCGCCCCGCCCCATCCACCTTCGCCCGCAGCCTCTTCCCCTTCTCCGTGGCCTGCTCGTTCAGCTCGTCCTGGAAGTGCCGCATCCGCTCCAGCAGCTCCGGGTCCTGGGTGGCCAGGATCCGCGCGGCGAGCAGCCCCGCGTTGCGGGCGCCGCCGATGGAGACCGTGGCGACCGGCACCCCGGCCGGCATCTGCACGATCGACAGCAGCGAGTCCATGCCGTCCAGGTACTTCAGCGGCACCGGCACGCCGATCACCGGCAGCGGGGTGACCGAGGCGAGCATGCCCGGCAGATGCGCGGCGCCGCCCGCACCCGCGATGATCACCTTGAGGCCGCGGTCGGCGGCGTGCTCCCCGTAGGAGACCATCTCGCGCGGCATCCGGTGCGCGGAGACCACGTCGACCTCGTAGTCGATCTCGAACTCGTCGAGGGCCTTGGCGGCGGCCTCCATGACCGGCCAGTCGGAGTCGGAGCCCATCACGATGCCGACCACGGGGCCGTCCGAGCTGTGCCCGCCGGGGTGGTGGCCGGGGGTCGGAAGGGTGGAGCTGCTCATTCGGTTATGGTCCCTCGGAGGTAGTCGGCGGCGTGCCGGGCCCGCTCGCGCACCTCGGCCAGATCGTCGCCATAGCAGTTGACATGGCCGACCTTACGGCCCGGCTTCACCTCCTTGCCATACATGTGGATCTTCAATCCGGGGTCGCGGGCCATGCAGTGCAGATAGGCCGAGTACATGTCGGGGTAGTCGCCGCCGAGCACATTGGCCATCACGGTCCAGGGGGCGCGCGGCCTCGGGTCGCCCAGCGGCAGGTCGAGGACGGCCCGCACATGGTTGGCGAACTGCGAGGTGACGGCGCCGTCCTGGGTCCAGTGCCCGGAGTTGTGCGGGCGCATGGCCAGCTCGTTGACGAGGATCCGGCCGTCCGCGGTCTCGAACAGCTCGACCGCCAGATGCCCGACCACGCCCAGTTCCTTGGCGATCCGCAGGGCGAGCTGCTGCGCCTGGCTGGCCAGCGCGTCCGGCAGCCCGGGGGCCGGGGCGATCACCGTGTCGCACACCCCGTCGGTCTGGACGGACTCCACCACCGGGTAGGACACCGCCTGGCCGTGCGGGGACCGTACGACGTTGGCGGCCAGCTCGCGGACGAAGTCGACCTTCTCCTCGGCCAGCACCGGCACCCCGGCGTGGAACGGCTCGGCGGCCTCCCGCTCGTCGCGGACCACCCAGACGCCCTTGCCGTCGTAGCCGCCGCGGACCGTCTTGAGCACCACCGGGAATCCGGCACCCTCGGCGGCGAAGGCCGCCACATCGGCCGGGTCGGCCACGATGCGGTGCCGCGGGCAGGGCGCCCCGATCTCGGTCAGCTTGGCCCGCATCACACCCTTGTCCTGGGCGTGCACCAGGGCGTCCGGACCGGGCCGGACCGGGATCCCGTCGGCCTCCAGTGCCCGCAGGTGCTCGGTGGGCACATGCTCGTGATCGAAGGTGATGACATCGCAGCCTTGTGCGAACCTACGAAGGGTCTCCAGATCGCGGTAGTCACCGACGACGACATCGCCGACCACTTGGGCCGCCGAATCCTGCGGAGTGTCACTGAGCAGCTTGAACCTGACGCCGAGCGGGATGCCTGCCTCGTGGGTCATACGAGCGAGCTGGCCACCGCCGACCATGCCGACTACCGGGAAAGTCACCTCCCCAGAGTAAACGCCCGGCGAACTGGCGCCGCCCGGCACTTGGAGGATCCTCCGAGAGAACGCCTGGTGGCGCGGGGTCCGACCGGCCGCCCCGAGCGGGCCCCGAACCGTCCGGCTGACACACCCGTTCCGCCCACGCGCGCAGGCGTGGCAGGCGTGGCTGGTTAGCATGGCCGTTGATATCCATGTCGATGAACGGGGCTGAGCGATCACCATGAGTGAACGGCGCACTATGCGCGCGCGGGTGAGGCAGCTCGCTCAGGAGATCGCCAAGTTCGGTGCCGTCGGCGGCCTCGGCGTGGGCGTCAACCTCGGCGTCTTCAACCTGATCCGGCATGTCAGCGATCTGCCGATGGTCCGGGCGAGCATCATCGCCACCATCGTGGCCATCGCCTTCAACTACGTCGGCTTCCGCTACTTCACCTACCGGGACCGCGACAAGAGCGGACGCACCCGGGAAGCGACCCTGTTCCTGCTGTTCAGCGCGGTCGGCCTGGTGATCGAGAACGGGCTGCTGTTCGTCACCACCTACGGCTTCGGCTGGGACAGCCGGCTCCAGGCCAACGTCTTCAAGTTCCTGGGCATCGGGGTGGCCACGCTCTTCCGCTTCTGGTCCTACCGGAGCTGGGTCTTCCGGACACTGCCCGCCCGGGAGCCGGTGGAGGCCACGGCGGCCGCCAGGGCCGAGAGCGGCGGGCGGTCCCCCGAGGACGGCCGTGGGGCGCGGGACACCTCCCGGCGCCCGACCCCCTCCGGTACGCCCCGCAAGTAACGGCCGAGCCCGCGGGAACTTCCGGACGGCCGATCCGGGCGCCCGGGCCGGCGCCTGGAAGCCACCCCGGCCCGGGGGGATCGCCCGTCGGCTCAGCCCTCTCCCGCCGACTCCTCCGCCTCGCGGCTCAGGAAGAGCGCGAAGATCGGCGGCTGCTGCTGAAGCAGCTCCAGCCGCCCGCCGTCCGCCTCGGCCAGGTCCCGGGCGACGGCCAGGCCGAGGCCGGTGGAGTTGCGTCCGCTGACGGTGCGCTCGAAGACCCGCGCGCCCAGGTCGGGCGAGACGCCCGGCCCCTCGTCGGTGACCTCCACCACCGCCTGGTTGCCGGTGACCCGGGTGCGGATGGCGACCGTGCCGTCGCCGTGCATCAGCGAGTTCTCGATCAGGGTGGCCAGCACCTGGGCCACCGCGCCCGGGGTGCCCACGGCCCGCAGGCCCGGCTTGCCCGAGCGCACGATGGCCCGGCCCTCGCTGCGGGAGGCCGGCCGCCACTCCTCGATCTGCTGCTTGACGACCTCGTCCAGATCGAAGGGGACTGCGGAGCCGGTGCGGGGGTCGCGGGAGTTGGTGAGCAGCCGCTGCACCACGTCGGTGAGCCGTTCCACCTGGCCCAGCGCGATGGTCGCCTCCTCCTTCACGATCTCCGGATCGTCGGTGAGGGTGATCTCCTCAAGCCGCATGGACAGCGCGGTCAGCGGCGTACGCAGCTGGTGGGAGGCGTCCGCGGCGAGCCGCCGCTCCGCGGTGAGCATCCGGGCGATGCGCTCCGCGCTGGCGTCCAGCACATCGGCGACCCGGTCCAGCTCGGGCACCCCGTAGCGCCGGTGCCGGGGCCGCGGGTCGCCGGAGCCCAGGCGCTCGGCGGTCTCGGCGAGGTCGGTGAGCGGCGCGGAGAGCCGGCGCGCCTGCCGTACGGCCAGGAGGACGGCGGCCAGCACGGCGAGCAGCGCCACCGCCAGGATGATCAAGAGGGTGCGCCCGACCTCCTTGCTGACCGTGGAGCGGGACGCCTCGACCAGCACCGTCTCGCCCCGCTCGCCGGCCTTGCGGGAGGCGATCACATTGCCGGAGGGCCGCTCGCCGACCTCCAGCGGATCCCGACCGGGGATCTGGATCCGGGCGTACCGGCCGCCCGCGATCTGGTCGCGCAGGATGTGCGCGGTGATCGCCTCGCCGCCCATCAGCCGGGTGTCCACGATGCTGACCAGCCGCACCGCGTCGGACTCCACGCTCTCCTGGGCGCTGTTCTCGATGGTGCGGGTCTCCACGATCACCAGCGAGACCCCGAAGACGGCGATGACGACGAGGACCACGGCGAGCGTGGAGTTGATCAGGCGGCGGCGCATACCCCTACGGTGTCAGCTCGGGTCAGCTTTTCTCGAATCGGAAGCCGACCCCGCGCACGGTGGCGATGTAGCGGGGGTTGGCGGCGTCGTCGCCGAGCTTCTTGCGCAGCCAGGAGATGTGCATGTCCAGGGTCTTCGTGGAGGACCACCAGGTGGTGTCCCAGACCTCGCGCATCAGCTGGTCCCGGGTGACGACCCGGCCCGCGTCCCGCACCAGCACCCGCAGCAGGTCGAACTCCTTCGCGGTGAGCTGGAGCTCCTCGTCCCCCATCCAGGCCCGGTGCGACTCGACGTCGATCCGTACGCCGTGGGTGGCGGGCGCCTGGTTCTGGGTCTCGGCCGCGCCGCGCCGCAGCAGGGCCCGCACCCGGGCGAGCAGCTCGGCGAGCCGGAAGGGCTTGGTGACGTAGTCGTCGGCGCCGGCGTCCAGCCCGACCACGGTGTCCACCTCGTCCGCGCGGGCGGTGAGCACCAGTACGGGGAAGCCGTGGCCCTCGGTGCGCAGCCGGCGGCAGACCTCCAGGCCGTCCATGCCCGGCAGACCCAGGTCGAGGACGAGCAGATCCACCCCGCCCTGCATCCCCGCGTCCAGCGCGGTCGGGCCGTCCTCCCGCACCTCTACCTCGTATCCCTCGCGGCGCAGCGCGCGGGCGAGCGGCTCCGAAATGGATGCGTCATCCTCGGCGAGAAGTACTCGGGTCATGGGGTGATGGTAGTCCGCCCGGGTGTCCCTCCGGGCCTGCCCGGACGCACTCACCGCATGTATACGGTTGCACCGGACACCCGTGACCTTTCTCTCACGCCCAACAAAATGGGGCAGGTTCTGGCTTATCGTGACCACACGTCTTTAGCACTACCCGTGGACTTTTGGCCCGATGACGCGCCGGAGGTCTTCTTTGTGCCTCCACCGGTATCACCGGTGCCGGCACAGAGCGACCGAATCGAAGGAAACACCATGGCGTCCAGCCTGACGAAGGACGCCGCGAGCCGGGGCACCCCCCAGGACAGCGGCAAGACCTTCTTCGGCCACCCCCGCGGACTGGCCACTCTCTTCATGACCGAGATGTGGGAGCGCTTCAGCTTCTACGGCATGCGGGCACTGCTCGTGGTCTACCTGATCTCCGGCGGACCGGACGCGAAGCCGGACGCGCAGGGCGGCGGCCTGGGCATGACGGCCGTCAACGCCACGGCGATCTACTCGGTCTACCTGGCCATGGTCTACCTGCTGGCGATGCCCGGTGGCTGGTTCGGTGACCGGGTCTGGGGCCCGCGCAAGACCGTCGCCATCGCGGCGAGCATCATCATGACCGGCCACCTGGCGCTGGCCATCCCCGGCCAGGGCGCGTTCTTCGCGGGTCTGGCGCTGGTGGCGCTCGGTTCCGGTCTGCTCAAGGCCAACATCTCCACGATGGTCGGCCACCTCTACAAGGGCCCGGACGACCCGCGTCGGGACGGTGGCTTCACCGTCTTCTACATGGGCATCAACATCGGCGCCTTCGCCGCCCCGCTGGTCATCGGCACCGTCGGCCAGCAGGTCAACTGGCACCTGGGCTTCGCCCTCGCCGCGGTGGGCATGGCCCTGGGTCTGATCCAGTTCCTGATCGGCACCCGCCACCTGGACCCGCGCAGCTCGGTCGTCCCGACCCCGCTGAGCGTCCAGGAGCGCAAGGAGTGGCTGCGCCGGGGCCTGATGTGGCTGGCCATCGCCGCCGTCTTCTACGGCATCGTGGTGGGCACCGGCCACTGGACCCTGAACTGGGCGCTGGTCCCGATCGCGATCCTCGGCCTGGTGATCCCCACCGGTGTGCTGCTGCGCATCAAGCGGGACAAGGACCTGTCGGCCACCGAGCAGACCCGGATGAGCGGCTACATCTGGTTCTTCGTCGCCGCCGCCGTGTTCTGGATGATCTACGACCAGGGTGGCTCCACGATGGCCGCCTTCGCGGAGACCAAGACCGACGACAACGTCCTGGGGATGCACTTCCCGTCGTCCTGGTTCCAGTCGGTCAACCCGCTGTGGGTGATGGCGCTGGCCCCGGTCTTCGCCTGGATGTGGGTGGCGCTGGCCCGCCGCAACCGCGAGCCCAACACCACGGTCAAGTTCGCCATGGCCCTGGTCCTGATCGGCGCCTCGTTCTTCGTCTTCATCGTGCCGATGGGCATGGCGGGCGGCGGCACCACCGTCTCCCCGCTGTGGCTGATCTCCATCTACATGATGCAGACCATGGGTGAGCTGTGCCTGTCCCCGGTGGGCCTCTCGGTGACCACCAAGATGGCTCCGGCGAAGTACGCCAGCCAGATGATGGGTGTCTGGTTCCTCGCGGTCACCGCCGGTGACTGCACCACCAGCCTGCTCTCCATCGGCGGGGTGGACCTCAGTGGCCGGGGCATCATCGCCATGGAGGCGACGCTGGCGGTGCTGGCCGGTTTCGCGGTGTGGATGTACCGCAAGCGGATGGTCCAGGTGCTGGGCGAGAAGCACTGACGGCTCCCCTCCCGGAGGGACCCTGACGAGCGGCCTCACCGAGGGCCCGGCGCGAGCTTCACAGCTCCCGCCGGGCCCTCGGCCGTTTCGCGCCGGCGTGTGCCGGGGCGTGCGTGCCGGCTGGGGTCAGGGTCGGGGGTGGAGGTTGCGGCGGCGTACCGAGGTGGCGGTGAAGAGCCCCGCTCCCAGCAGGGCGATCGTGCCGCCGATCAGGCCGAGCGCCTTGAGCCCGCCATGACCGGACGCCCCGGTGTCGGCCAGCCCTCCGGCGGTACCGCTACCGCTGCCGCCGGTCGCGGCCCCTGAGGCGGTGCCCCCCGAGCTCCCCGTACCGCCGGTGGCGCCGGCTCCCCCGGTGGTGCCGCCCGGCTGGGCCTTGGTGTCCAGCTCCAGCGAGGGCCCGGGATCCTTGGCCGGGGTGCAGGTGGTCGTGGTGCCCAGCGCCTTCACGGTCAGCACGCCGGGCGTGAGGGTGGCCTTGCCGCTCGCCCCCGGCTTGTAGGTGCCGGTCAGGTCGGGGATCGCGATGGGGTCCCCGGACTTGATCGGATCCTTGTTGGTGGGGCCCTCGACGGCCACCGTGCCCTTGTCCGCACCGCCCACGGCGACCGCCATGGAGGGCTTCACCGAGCCGGCCGGGATATCGGCCGGGCTGTCCATCACCGACTCGCCGAACCTGACGGTGAGGGTGTACGACCCGCCCTTGCCCTGGGCGTCGATCCGGACCGGGGAGGTGGCCCGCTTGTCCCCGATGGGGGTCTTGCAGGCGTAGTCCACCAGCACGTCCTTGCCGGGGTGCGGGCCATCGCCCGGATCGCCGCCACCGGTGGTGGTGCCGCCCGTGGTGGTCGTGCCGCCGGAGGTCGTGGTGCCGCCGGAGGTCGTGGTCCCGCCGGTGGTGGTCGTACCGCCGGAGCTGGTGCCGCCCGACTCCGTCACCTTGATCCTGACCGCCGGGTCCACCGCCTGCTTCGGGGTGCACTTGGTGTCCGTCGAGATCGGCTGGTCGACATTGATGTTGTAGAAGCCGGGGGTCAGCGTCACCTCGCCGGCCTTCTCCAGCTTGAGCTTGGCCTTCATATCGGGCAGCACCATGGGGCTGTTCTTCGGAATCGGCGGGTTCTTCCGCTCGCCGGCCACCTGCAACTCGCCGGTCTGCGCACCGCCCACCGTGATGGTGCCGGTGGGTTTCACGGTGTCCTTCGGCAGGTCGAGGATGTCCGGGTTCTTGGAGGCGGCGACGACCGTCTTCCACACCACCTCGATCTCGTCTCCGACCTTGGCCGTCGCCGGCGCCTGGACATCCACCGTGGTGGTGCCCTGCACCGGTGGCAGGCCCGAGATCGGGGGCGGCAGGCACTCGGTCTCGTACGACACCTCGGCGGCGCGCGCGGCCCCCGTGCCCAGCAGCACACCCGCGCCGCCGAGCAGCAGCGCCACGGCCGCCGCGCCGACTCTCCGTTCCGTACTCACTCAGGTCCCCTTCCGGGTCGGTCGATCCTCGTCGGACGGTGCGGATACGTGGTGCGTCTGAGGCAGGTGGTCCTGGTGGCCCTCCTGCGGCTCCCCCTTCTTCCGGGATGTCCGGTCCGGCCGGGGCGCCTGGGGCTCGTGGTGCTCCCGGGGCTTCCGGGGCTCCCGGGGCTCCCGGTGGGCTGAGCCGGCCGGCGGCACGGTGCCCGGGGTGAACCAGGGCAGTACGGAACCGGGCGGACCGGCCCCGGGCGGTGGCGGGTCGTCCGACGGGGCGGGCCTGACGGACCCGGAGGACCCCGGGGCCTCCGCCGGTCTGGCAACCTGGGGCGCCGAACCGGGATCGGGACCGGGCCCGGGATCAAGGTCAGGGGCGGGACCCGGAGCGGGACCGGGATTCCGGTCGGGATCGGGCCGTGGC
>NZ_SRID01000316.1 GCF_004684805.1 Streptomyces palmae | reverse complement strand
GTCGCCACGCCCCCGTCGCCGCTCAGGCTCCCGCGCATGCCTTCGCCTCCGCCAGGTACCGCGCCACCGGCCCCAGGGTCAGCATGCCGCTGGCGGCGCCGGCGTGTTCCGCACGAGCACCGCGCAGGGCGTCCGCGGCCCGTGCGGCGATCCCGCGCTCACCCAGGCGTACGGCGGCGCGGGCGGTCAGGCACCACATGGCCTCCTGCATGTGGTCACGCGGAGGCTCGGGCACCGCGGCCAGGGCGGTACGGGCCTCCGCACCACGGTCCTGGGCGAGCAGCAGGAGGGGGCGTGCCCACGGCCGGTACGGGCCCCAGTCCAGCTGGGGGCCGGTGGGCGCGGGCCGGTCGTGCAGCAGCCGCAGCCCCAGCAGGGCGAGCGGGAACAGGCCGCGGTGCAGCCCCGGCATGCCGGCACTCCGCAGGGCGTCCTCGAAGGCGCGGTAGTGCGCCGCGGCCGTGGCGGCGCTCGGTCCGCCGGGTTCGGTGCTGCGGGCGGCCGTGGCCCGGGCCCGGAACCACCCGGTGAGGACGGCGACGAGGGGCGCCTCGGTGGTGGCGGCGAGCCGTTCGGCGGCCTCGGCGTGCGAGGCGGCGGCGTCCAGGTCGCCGAGGGCCGAGGCGGACTGCAGTCGGACCAGCCGGCCCAGTACGGCGAAGTTCGGCAGCTCGTGCCGGGTGGCAAGGTCGAGGATCTCGGCGCCGATCCCGTCCCGTACCGCCGCGAGCCCGGGGCGGCTGAAGGACTGTAGGAACACCCCGTTGAGGGCGAAGGCCAGCAGCGCGGGATCGGCCAGTTCCCGGGCCAGCGCCTCGCCCCGCAGGGCCGCCTGCCGGGCGCGCCCCAGCTCGGCCTCGGACAGATCGGCGCTGCGGCTCTCCACGGCGATCGTGGCCAGGAGACGGGCGGCCAGGTCGGCGGGGCCGTCGGTGCCCAGCGCGGTGAGGGTGCGCTCGGCGGCCGCGACGACGGCGCGGGACTGCTCGGGGTCGTCGGCCCGGCTCCACAGGGCGGGCACGTCATAGGCGCCGATGATGCGGGCGGTCAGCCGGAGGTCTCCGGTGCGTTCCGCCGCCCGGATGGCGGCGAGCCGGTCGCGCCGCGAGTGGACGAGGGCGTCACCGCCCGCCAGCGCCAGCGTGCGGGCCAGCTCCACGGTGGTGCGCGGGCCGAGCCGGGCGCCGGGGCCGGTCCACGCGGTACGGGCGCCTTCGAGGGGCGGGGCTCCGGTGAGGATGTCCATCTCCAGGCGCTGGAGGTCGGCCCCGGGGTCCAGCCCGAGCCGGTCGACGAGCATCGTGCGGGCGCGGCGGAGGGTGGCCAGCGCGTCGGCCTGGCGGCCCGCGCGGTGGAGCGCGCGGGCCAGCAGCCCCCAGGCCGGCTCGCGCCACGGGTGTTCGGCGACGTGGGCACCCAGTTCGGCGACGAGATCGGCCCCTTCCCCGGCGTCGAGGAGGATGCGGGCGCGCAGTTCCACCGCGTCCAGCCGCAGCTCCTCCAGCCGGGTCCGCTCGCGCCGCGCCCACGGCGAGCCGGGCACATCCGCGTAGGCGGCCCCGCGCCAGGCCGCGAGCGCCGCGCCGAGGTCGCTCACCGCGCCGGGGTCGCGCCGGGCACGGGCCAGGGTGTCCTCGAACCGGTGGACGTCCACGTCCTCGCGCGGCAGGCGCAGCGCGTAGCCGGGACCCTCGGTGACGATCACACGGGGCGGGTCGCGGGGCGGCCGGTCGGGTTCGAGGGCACGGCGCAGCGCGGCGACGAAGGTACGCAGCGCGCCCACGGCGCGGGCCGGCGGGTCGGCCCACAGGTCGTCGACGAGGGTGTCGGTGGCGACCATCCGCCCCTCGGCGGCGACGAGCCGGGCGAGTACCTCGCGATGGCGGGGGCCGCCCAGGTCGACCGCGCTGCCATCGTCGCGGAGGGCCCGCACGGCACCGAGCACGTCGATTCGCATGCCCCCATCCTCGGTGCCTGGGCCCGGCCGCGCCCGACCGTACTGATCGGCTGCTGATCGGCGCCGCCCAGGCTGATCCGGTCGGTCCCCGACCCCTAAGGACGGTCCCTCACATGACGCTCACCATTCCCGGCTTCGACCACGTCCGCCTGCCCGGCGCGGACGGTGTGGAGCTGGCCGCCGCCGTCGGCGGCGCCGGCAGCCCGGTCGTGCTGCTGCACGGTTTCCCCCAGACCCACCTGATGTGGCGGCACGTCGCCCAGCGGCTCGCCGGCGAGCACACGGTGATCTGTCCCGACCTGCGCGGCTACGGCGCCAGCGACAAGCCGGCGGCCACCGATCCCGAGGTGTACGCCAAGCGCGCCATGGCCGCCGACGTGGTGGCCCTGGCGGCCTCGCTCGGGCACCCGCGCTTCGCCCTCGTCGGCCACGACCGGGGCGCCCTGGTCGCCTTCCGGGCGGGGTTGGACCACCCCGAGACCATCACGCACCTGGGCATCCTCGACGTCGTGCCGACGCTCGACATGTGGAACGTGCTGCACGGTGTCTCGGCGGCGGTCGGCTACCACCTCTTCCTGATGGCGCAGCCGCCGGGCCTGCCGGAGGCGATGATCGCGGGCAGCGCGGACGCGTTCTTCGGCTCCTTCCTCGACGCCTGGGCCAACGACCCGACCGCCCTGCCGGAGGACGTGCGCGCCGCATACCTGCGGGCGAGCGCCGCGGCGGTGACGTCGATCGTCGCGGACTACCGGGCCTCGGCGGGCATCGACGTCACGCACGACCAGGCGGACCTGGACGCCGGCTCGCAGCTGGCCATGCCCGTGACGGTCGTCCAGCAGGACTGGGGCGCGCGGCTGGGCTACGACGCCGCCGGGGTGTGGCAGGCGTGGGCGCCGGACCTGGACCACCGGCTGACCCGGGCGGGGCACTTCATGGCCGAGGAGGCACCCGAGGAGATCACCGCGGTGATCCGGGACCTGCTGGCCCGCTGAGCCCCCGCGCTCCCGACGCGACGGCCGGTCGGCGGCCCGTACCCGGCGGCGAAAGCCCGTCGCGCCGCGCCGAGCCGGTCCACCGTCCTCCCGGCCTCCCCGCTCACCGGCCGGTCGGCACCCCGTACCCGGCGGGGAAAGCCCGTCGCGCCGCGCCGAGCCGGTCCACCGGCCTCCCGGCCTCCCCGCTCACCGGCCGGTCGGCACCGCGTACCCGGCGGCGAAAGCCCGTCGCGTCGCGCCGCTCCACCGACAGGCGGGCACGGCCGCGGCAGGGAGCTCACCACCGTGCGGCGTCACCACCGGTGCGATCCCGGTCCGCTCACGGTCCGTCGGACCGGCTCGACCGGTTGCCCCCGGCGCCCAGCCGCCCGCGCAGGTCACCGTGCCGCCCAAGGGCGGGCCGGTGGCGGCGTGGAGGGCCCGGAGCCGGGCGACCCGCTGCCCCGCCCGCCGCGAGGGTCACGCCTTGGAGGTCGGGGCCGGGCGCCATATCCAGGGAGTGGCGGTGGGGGAGACCCCGACGACGCAGGCCCGGTCCGGGCCGCCCGGCAGCAGGGCCGGATTGCCCACCGGCACCAGCTGGGCCGGTGATCGCAGGGGCCGCGCCCCCGCCGCCGCCCTGCCCTCGGAGTCCTTCCCGAGGGTCACCCAGCGCAGCTGGATCTCGCCGTCGAGCGTCTTGCCGGCGAGCAGCAGGGTGTCCTTGCCGCCGGGGCCCCGCACGCTGTGCGCGGTGAGCGGCCCGTAGCCCTCGAAGTGGCGCAGCCCCACCGGCTGCGCACCGAAGGCGGGGTCCTCCGGCGAGGTGAGTGGCCCGCCGGCCGGCAGCCGGTAGAGGTACGGCCGGGCGTCGGCCGGGGGACGGTAGACGAGCGTGAGGGAGCCGTCGTCGGCGAACGCGGCGCCGGGCTGGTCGCCGGATGCCGGGATCCGGGCGGCGGTACGCCACACCAGGGGCCCGCCGGGCTCCTCCTGGCGCCAGTGGTGCACGGTGTACCGGCCGGTGCCGAACAGGCAGATCCGTTTCTCCCGGTCGAGCACCACGGTGAGCCCGTCCTGGATCTCCTCGCTGTCGGCCACGCCCTCCAGGGCGGGCGGGCGCTCCACCGTCTGCCACGGGCCCCAGCGCCCGGCCGCGTCACGTATCCGGGTGGCGATGCCCTTGCGGGCGGTGCGTGCGTAGAGGTGGACCCGTCCGTCGGGGGTGGCCACCGCGACCGGGCAGCCGACCCGGCGGCCGGACTCCGCGTCGTCCTCCGGGGTGCCCAGCGAGCGCCAGGCGCGGAACGCTCCGTCCGGGGAGCGCTGCTCCAGCACGACGATCTCGCGGGTGTCGGCCCGGCCCTGCCCCTCCAGCGCGGAGAAGCGGAGCGCGAACAGCGACTGCCGGCCGGCGGTGTCCTCGACGGCGCACAGGGTGGGGGCCAGTGGCCCGCCGCCGAGGTTCCGCGGGGCGCCGAAGCGTCCGCTGCGCGGGGCGGTCTCCTGCCAGCGGACCGCCTGGGTGCCGAGCACTCCGTAGGCGACGACCCGGCCCCGCCCGTCGGTCGTCAGGGCGGGCAGGGTGCCGGGGTAGCGGTAGTGGGTGGAGCGTATCCAGCCCTTGCGGTTGTGCAGCGGGCGGTCGCCGCCCTGGCTGTAGTCGCCGCAGCCGGCGGCCACGCCGCACTGCCAGTCCGGGCTGCCGCCGTACGCCTCGACCAGCCGGGCCTTCTGCTCCACCAGGGCTGGCGGCAGGTTGTGGGGCCAGCGCTGGTTGTAGTAGCCGCGGAAGGCGGTGGTGAGGAAGCGCGGGGCGCGGCCGTCGCGGCGGGTGGCGGCGGTCACCCACTGGGAGATGGCCTTCCAGGTGAACTGGGCGACCGGGGTGTGGTCCCGGTGGTCGGAGCAGCCGGGCTGGTCGTTGTCCTTGGGGTGCTCGCGGTCGTGGACCTGGAAGTCGGGGTCCGGGTCGAGGGTGTGGATCACGGTGGGGCGGAACCGGTCCATGAGCCCGGCCAGCACGGCCACCAGGGTCTCGTGCCGGTAGTGGAAGGTCTCCTGCAGCGGGGAGTCCGCGGCGGCCAGGGTGTTCGCCCGGACGTCGGGCGTGTCCCACAGCTGCGGCAGCCGGACCAGGTTCTCGGAGAGCATCGCGATGTTGAGGAAGATCAGTTGGACGCGGCGGTTGCCGGAGACCAGCTCGTTGGACTCGGCGCGCAGGCTGCCGGCGGGGACGCCGGGAAGGTCGATGACCCTGCGCTGCCAGCGGGTGAACCGGTCCATGCCCAGCAGCTCGGCGTACGCCTGGCGCAGCCCCTGGTGGCGTGCGGCGGAGTAGGCGGGCTTGTCGGGAGTGACGGCGTCGCGCCGGGTGCCGATGGGGCGGTTGACGCCCGCGGCCTCGCCGGCGGTGACGTACACGTTGACGATCCCGGATCCGGCCCGCAGCTGCTGCTGGGTGTCCGGGTTCATGAAGTACAGGTCGTCGTCGGGGTGGGCCAGGACCTGGAGCAGCAGCCCGCGGCCGTTGCCGGTGACCGCGGCGAAGGGCTCGCCGCCCGGCGGGACGGCGGGGTGCGCCGGGGCGTTGCGGGCGGTGCCGGGGTGCGAGGTGTTGCTGCAGGCGACCGCGGTGGTGGCGGTCAGCGCGGCCAGCGCGCCGAGGGTCTGGCGCCGGGTGAGGACGCCGTACGGCTCGGTCTGCCGCTTGGTACTCGGAGGTTGGGGAGCCGCGCCCCGCGAATTTTCAGCCATCTGGGTGAATCCGTCCCGTCATGCAGGAGACAACCCATGGCCGCCTCGCTGTGCTGTGGGACGGTCTGTGATCTTCACAGGTTGCCTGAGGGTGTGATATCGGCCGGTCACAAAATGATCAACGACCGATTCTCATCGCTCGGACGCCATCACCTGTGGGGATGGCGTGAACGGTGCGTCCGGGCGGAAGTTGGGGGCGGGGCGCCGATCCCGTTGTCGGAGACATGACCTAGTCTTCGCTTATTCATCACATGCCCGGCACGGTTCACGCACATCGTGTCCCTCGCATGGAGGTGATTCCCTATTTTTCGTTCCGGGGGGTTCGAATACGCGTGCGAATCCGCACTCTTCCCGCCGCCACTGCGCTGGCGGTCCTCTTCAGCTCGGCGGTGCTCACCGCCGCACCGGCCTCGGCCGACACCACCGCGCCCATCGCGGTCTCGAACGCGGACGACATGGTCGTCGACGGCGTTCACCACCTGCTGTACGTCAGCGACACCAGCCAGAACAAGATCGTCATCACCGACGAGACCGGCAAGGTCGTCGCCACCCTCACCGACCTTCCCCAGGTCCAGGACCTCGAACTGAGCCCCGACTCGGGCACCCTGTACGCCGCGGTCGCGGGCGCGGACCAGATCGTCGCCTTCGACACCGCGACGCTCAACCAGACTGCCACCTACCCGACCGGTGACAAGACCGCCCCCTCCCAGCTCGTCCACGTCGGCGGCAAGCTGTGGTTCGGCTACGGCACCGGCGCGGACTCCGGTCTCGGCGCGGTCGATCTGACCGCCCCGACCCCCACGGTCACCCTTGACCTGGGGGGAGACCACGACTGGGCCGGACCGCCGGCGCTCTATGCCGACGCCGACAACCCGGGCACGCTGGTCGCGCTCGACAAGAGCACCAGCGCGGCCCCGATCGTCGTCTACGACGTCTCCGGCGACACTCCGGCCATCCGCGTCTCCGCCGAGACCGGCAGCCTGGTCCGCGACGCGGCACTCAGCCCGGACGGCCAGTCCATCGTGGTGGCCGCGCGCGGCAAGCAGGCGCTCACCGAGTATCGGCTCTCCGACCTTCAGCAGGCACGCAGCTACCCCGTCGCCGACGAACCGGAGACGGTCAGCATCGCCCCCGACGGCACGGTCGCGGCCACCGTCCTGGACGCCGTCGACGCCGGTGACACCTATGTCTTCTCCGGCGGCTCGGGGCAGCCCGCCAGCGTCCGCAACCTCTCGCCCAACCGGATGCCCGTCTCCGGGCACTCCACCAGCTGGTCCGCCGACGGCCGCAAGCTGTTCCTGCTGAGCGGGTCCGCCGACGCCACGCGGTTCCACTCCGTCGACGCGCCCCGCAAGTACCTCGGCACGCTCAAGGTCGACGCCCCGAGCACCGCCACCCGCGCCAAGTCGCTGACCGTCAAGGGCTCGCTCACCTCCGGCCTCGCGCTGCCGGCCGGCACCCCGCTGACGGTCACCCGCACCGACCTGGACTCGCCGAGCGGCAAGTCGCTGGGCACCAAGCCGCTGGGCACCGGCGGCAAATTCTCCTTCACCGACACCCCGCCGGCCGGCGGCAAGGTGACCTACAAGGTGACCTACGCCGGCGACGCCCAGCACCTGGGGGCCACCGCCTCGGACAGCGTCACGGTCTCCCGGGCCACGCCCAGCCTGTCGCTGAACAACAACAAGAAGCTGTACTCGTACGGCAAGCAGGTCACCTTCACGGCGCACCTCGGCAGCACGTACAAGAACCGCACCGTGGAGATCTGGGCCGACCCCTACGGCTCGGACAAGCCCAACAAGCTGGTCAAGTCCGGCAAGGTCAACTCCAGCGGCAACCTGTCCGCCAGCGTGACCCTGACCCGGGACACCAACCTCACCGCCGTGTTCAAGGGCGACGCCCGCTACGCGCCCAGGACGGTGAAGTCCACGGTGTACACCAAGGCGAAGGTCTCGACCTCGCTGTCCAAGTACTACAAGACCGGCAAGATTGGTTCCCAGTCGTACTACTACTTCCACAAGACCACCGACGTCATCTACGGGACGTCGATGAACTACTACAAGGGCCGCAGCCACGTGCTCCAGATCCAGATGTACTACCAGGGCAGCTGGTACGAGGGCACGGACGAGTACTACGAGCTCGGCACCGACGGGAAGTCGCTCCTCAACCTGGGCGAGTCCGGTGAGTCCGGCCTCCGCTTCCGGATCCGCTCCGGGTACGTCAACGGCACCTCCGGGGACAACGTGAACTCGACGGCGTACAGCGGCTGGAAGTACATCTACTTCAGCAACTGACGATCCCACCGCGACCGTCTGACCCCTGAGCGCCCGGGTCGGCCCCTTCGGCCGGCCCGGGCGCTCGGCCTTTCACCGAAGGCGCGGCGGCGTCGCGCGTCAGGCATCGGGATAGCGGGGCCGAGCAGCGGGTAGGTCATTCGGCGCCGTGGTCATGGAGGCGGCTCCTTGGGTTCCCCACGGGATCGGCACTCGCGGCAGTACCCGGGGGATGGGGCGCGGAACACCCGGTCGCAACCGTCGCAGTCCTGGAACGGGTCCGGGCGGGGCCTGGGG
>NZ_SRID01000315.1 GCF_004684805.1 Streptomyces palmae | reverse complement strand
TATAGGAGACAGCCACCCACCCCCGACGACCTCGACGAACTCCTGGCCCGCCGGCGCAAGACGCAGTATCTGCTGGCGCACCCGCGCACCATCGCGGCCTTCGGCCGGGAGTGCAACAGCCGGGGCCTGTATCCGCAGGGCGCCGAGGTGCTGGGGACATCGGTGCGTGCCTGGCGCGGGGTGCCGCTGCTGCCGTGCAACAAGATCCCGGTGAGCGAGCAGGGCACCAGCTCCATCCTGGCGCTGCGCACCGGTGAGCAGAACCAGGGCGTCGTGGGGCTGCACCAGACGGGCATCCCGGACGAGATCGAGCCCAGCCTCAATGTCCGCTTCATGGGGATCAACGAGCAGGCGATCACCTCGTACCTGGTCAGCGCCTACTACTCGGCGGCGGTCCTGGTGCCGGACGCCCTGGGTGTGCTGGAGGCCGTGGAGATCGGCCGCTGATCCGCTCTGTTGGTGCGGTCGGCAGTGTGCGCCCCGGGCTCGCTCAGGGGCGCACACTGCTGACCATGTCGGCGGTGGCGGCGATGCCCTGCGAGATGGTCGGCGCGACGCTGCTGCCCGCGAGGCAGAATCCCAGCAGGGTGCAGATCAGGGCATGGGTGAACTTCAGCCCGCCGTGGCGCAGATAGATCACCGTGAAGATCAGGAGCAGCAGGACCACGGAGATCGAAATGACCACGGCGTAGCCTCCTCGGCGGGATCAGGATCGAGGCGGCCAGTGTCACTCACGGCGCGCCCCCGACCCCGGCAGGCCGGGCGCTCCGAACGGGTGCAGATCACCGGTTCGAAATCGGCAGCCGTCGGAGGAGGAGCCCGATAGGGTCACGGGCCGCCGTCCTGGGCGCGCCGCGGCGCCTCGCGGGCGAGAGCGCCACCCGTCCGCCGTACTCCCGCGCCCCCAGCAGTCGCGGGCGGCGTCCGCGCGGCTCACCAGGGCTTTCCCCTCCGGGGCCGGGCCTCGGCACGACGGCTGGTCCGCCGTGGCCATGCCGTACGGCGGCGGTGTGCGGCGGGTATCCGGGGCCTGCTCGGCGCGTTGCCGTCCGAACGGAAGTCCGACCGCCGAGTTCCTCCGGCGTCACCCGCACCGGCCTGTCCGCGGTGCCGGTCGGAGCAGGAATGTATCCGGAGCGTATACGGAACGTCACCGGTCGCCCTGCACACCGGGGCGCCCTGTGCAAGGCTGGAGGCACCCTTGAGACCGGTGTCCATGGCACGTGAGAGTGATGGACGGCATATCCGGCCCGCCGCCGCGGGCCGGTGACCGGAACGGGAGCAGGAGATGACAGCTGTGCCCGAACACAAGGCGACCGGGCAGGATGCGACCGCCGAGGCCGAACTGGAGGCCCATCTACGGGGCATCTGCTTCAAAACAGGTCCGCCGCGGCTCGTCGGAGTCGAACTGGAATGGTTCATCCTCGATCTGCACGACCCGGCGAGCCCGGTGCCCCCGGCCCGACTGGAGGCCGCCCTCGCCGCACTGCGCGAACTGCCGCTGCGGTCCGCGCTCACCGTCGAACCCGGCGGCCAGCTGGAGCTCAGCTCGCGGCCGTCGGAGTCCCTGACCCACTGCGTCGAGACCACCTCGGCCGACCTGGCGCTGGTCCGCCGCTTACTCGCCCCGCTCGGCCTGGGCATCGCCGGCCACGGCCACAACCCCTGGCATCCCCCCAGGCGGCTGCTGACGGACCGCCGCTACGCCGCGATGGAACGTTACTTCGACCGCTGGGGACCGGCCGGGCGCGCGATGATGTGCTGCACCGCCTCGGTGCAGGTGTGCCTGGACGCCGGCTGCGCCGAGCCCGGACCGCTGGGGCTGGGCCGGCGCTGGCGGCTGGCCCATCTGCTGGGCGCCGTGCTGTCCGCCGCGTTCGCCAACTCACCGCTGAGCGAGGGCAGTCCCACCGGTTACCGCTCCACCCGGCAGGCGGTGTGGTCCGTGATGGATCCCGGCCGCACCCTGGCCCCGCCCGCGGGCCCCGATCCCAGCGCCTGCTGGGCCGGTTACGTGCTGGACGCACCGGTGATGTTCGTCCGCGACGGCGACGGCCCCTGGCCGATACCCGATGACGGGCTCACCTTCCGGGACTGGCTGCGCGGCGGCCTGCCGCGCAGACCCACCCGCGAGGACCTCGACTACCACATCACCACCCTCTTTCCCCCGGTGAGACCGCGCGGCCATCTGGAGCTGCGGATGATCGACGCCCAACCGGGCGAGGACGGCTGGATCGTGCCGCTGGCCGTGACGGCGGCCGTGTTCGACGATCCGGAGGCCGCCGAGACGGTGTACCGGGCGGTCAAGCCCCTGGCCGAGACGGCCGGGACCCGCCCCGCGCCGCGCAACCCGCTGTGGCGCAACGCCGCCCGGCACGCGCTGGCCGATCCGGAGCTGCGGACCGCGGCGCAGGTCTGCTTCACCGCCGCCTTGGAGGCGCTGCCCCGGCTCGGGGCCTCGCCGGCCATCAGGGCCGCGGTGGCCGAGTTCGCCGACCGCTATGTGGCCCATGGCCGATGTCCCGCCGACGACCTGCTCGCCCACCGCGGCGGGAAGGAGCACCTGTCATGACCGCTCCCCACTCCCCCGACAACCACGCGTCCGTCGCGTACGGGGACCTCGACGAGCTGCGGCAGCGCGTGGTGCGGGTGCTGCACACCGCGCGGGACCGCACCGGCCGGCTCACCGACTGCGTCGACGACCACGAGCTGACCGCCCAGCACTCCCCGCTGATGTCCCCCCTGGTGTGGGATCTGGCGCACATCGGCAACCAGGAGGAGCAGTGGCTCCTGCGGAACGTGGGCGGGCGCGCCGCGCTGCGGCCCGAGATCGACAGCGTCTACGACGCCTTCGAGCACCCGCGGGCCGAGCGGCCCTCGCTGCCGCTGCTGCCGCCCGCCGAGGCCCGGCGCTATGCCGCCGAGGTACGCGGCCGGGTGCTGGACGTGCTGGAACGGCACCCGCTGCGCGGCGCTCCGCTGGTCGAGGCGGCCTTCGCCTTCGGCATGATCGCCCAACATGAGCAGCAGCACGACGAGACCATGCTCATCACCCATCAGCTGCGCCGCGGTCCGGCCGCGCTGACCGCGCCCGAGCCGCCGGCGGACGGCACCCAGGACGCCCTGCCCCCGGAGGTGCTGGTGCCGGCCGGGCCGTTCACCATGGGGACCTCCACCGAACCCTGGGCGCTGGACAACGAACGCCCCGCGCACCGCCGCCAGGTGCCCGCGTTCTTCATCGACACGGTGCCGGTCAGCAACGGCGCCTACCTGCGCTTCATCGAGGACGGCGGCTACCGGGAGCGGCGCTGGTGGACCGGGCCGGGGTGGGCGCACGTACGCGAGCAGCGGCTGAGCGCCCCGCTGTTCTGGCGGCGGGAGGGCGGGCAGTGGCTGCGCCGCCGGTTCGGGGTGACCGAGCCGGTGCCGCCGGGCGAGCCGGTGCTGCACGTCAGCTGGTACGAGGCCGACGCCTATGCCCGCTGGGCCGGGCGCCGGCTGCCCACCGAGGCCGAGTGGGAGAAGGCCGCCCGCCACGACCCGGTGACCGGCCGCTCGCGGCGCTACCCGTGGGGCGACGCCGATCCGGTGCCCGAGCACGCCAACCTGGGGCAGCGGCATCTGCGCCCGGCACCGGTCGGCGGCTATCCGGCGGGCGCCTCGCCGCTGGGCGTACGGCAGCTGATGGGCGATGTGTGGGAGTGGACGTCCAGCGACTTCCTGCCCTATCCGGGCTTTGCCGCGTTCCCCTACCGGGAGTACTCCGAGGTCTTCTTCGGCAGCGCGTACAAGGTGCTGCGCGGTGGCTCGTTCGCCGTCGACCCGGTGGCCTGCCGGGGCACCTTCCGCAACTGGGACCTGCCCGTCAGGCGCCAGATCTTCTGCGGTTTCCGCACCGCGCGCGACGCGGGCGAGGAGGAGCGGTGAGGGCCGCCAAGGTGATCGTCGCCGACGCTGGCCGGGGGTGGTCCTGATGTGCCGGCACCTGGCCTATGTGGGGCCGCGGGTGGCGCTGGGCGAGATCCTGCTGCGTCCGCCGCACTCGCTGTACCGGCAGTCCTGGGCGCCGCGCCGGCAGGCGCACGGCACGGTGAACGCCGACGGTTTCGGGGTGGGCTGGTACGCGCCGGGCGACCCGGTGCCCGCCCGCTACCGGCGGGCCGGGCCGATCTGGGCGGACGCCTCCTTCGCCGATCTGGCCCGGGTGGTGCGCAGCGGCGCGCTGCTGGCCGCGGTGCGGGACGCCACGGTGGCCACCCCGGACGGGGAGGCCGCGGCAGCGCCGTTCGCCGCCGAGAACCTGCTGTTCAGCCACAACGGGGCGGTACCGGGCTGGCCGCTGTCGCTGGCCCGGCTGGCCGGCGGGCTGCCGCCCGCCGATCTGCTGGAGCTGGCGGCGCGGTGCGACGCGGCCCTGCTGTGGGCGCTGGTGCGGTACCGGATCCGGGACGGCTATCCGGCTCCGGAGGCACTGGCCGACACCGTCCGGGCGGTGGCCGCCGCGGCGTCGGGCTCCCGGCTGAACCTGCTGCTCACCGACGGGGAGGTGATCGCGGCGACCGCCTGGGGCGACACCCTGTGGTATCGCACCGACCCGGAGCGCGGCACGGTGGTCGCCTCCGAGCCGTATGACGAGGATCCGCTGTGGACGGAGGTACCCGATCGCACGCTGCTGACCGCCACCCGAACCGAAGTACTCCGCACCCCGCTCAAGGAGCCTGCCGCGTGAGCCCCTTCACCGTCACCCGTACCCTTCCCGCCGACGCCACCGCCGAGGCGCTGCGCGCCGATGTGGCCCATGGACTGACCCGGTCCCCCAAGCAGCTGCCGCCCAAGTGGTTCTACGACGCGCGCGGCAGCGAGCTGTTCGAGCAGATCACCGAGCTGCCCGAGTACTACCCGACCCGCGCCGAGCGGGAGATCCTCGAGGAGCGGGCGGCGCGGATCGCCGCGGCCACCGGCGCCCGGACCCTGGTGGAGCTGGGGTCAGGCTCCTCGGAGAAGACCCGCCATCTGCTGCGGGCGCTGCCGCGGTTGGCCGCGTACGTCCCGGTGGACGTCAGCGAGAGCGCGCTGACCCTGGCCGGTCGCGCGCTGCTGGCCGAGCACCCGGAACTCGCCGTGCACGCGCTGGTCGCCGACTTCGAGTCGGGCCTGGTGCTGCCGGACACCCCGGGGCCGCGGCTGGTGGCGTTCCTGGGCGGCACCATCGGCAATCTGCTGCCTGCCGAGCGCGCCTCCTTCCTGGGCTCGGTGGCCGGGCTGCTCGCGCCGGGGGACGCGCTGCTGCTCGGCACCGACCTGGTCAAGGACGAGGCGACCCTGGTGGCCGCCTACGACGACGCGCAGGGGGTGACCGCGCGGTTCAACAAGAACGTGCTGACGGTGATCGACCGGGAGTTGGGTGCCGACTTCGATCCGGACGACTTCGAGCACGTCGCCGTGTGGGACCGCCGCAACGAGTGGATCGAGATGCGGCTGCGGGCCCGTACCGAGCTCACCGCCAAGATCCCGGCCCTGGACCTGGCCGTGCACTTCGCCGCCGGGGAGGAGATGCGTACCGAGGTGTCCGCGAAGTTCCGCCCCGAGCGGGTGCGCGCCGAGCTGGGCGCGGCCGGGTTCGAGCTGCGGGAGTGGTGGACCGACCGGGCCGGCCGGTTCGCCCTGTCGCTGGCCGTGCGGGGCTGAGCCGGGGGGCTCGCGCCTGCCGTGCACGGGGGTCGGCCTGGAGCGATGGCATCGGTCGGCATCGACGGCGGCCTTGTGCCACCGGTTCAGCCGAAGGTGCGTCGGTAGGTCTGGGGGCTGACGCCGGTGGTGCGTTTGAAGCGGTCGCGGAACGTGGTGGGCGAGCCGAAGCCTACCTGGCCGCCGATGCGCTCCACGGAGTGCGCGGTGGTTTCCAGCAGGTGCTGCGCCTGGCGGATGCGGGCCCGGTGGAGCCACTGGAGCGGGGTGGTGCCGGTCTGGTCGCGGAACCGCCGGATCAGGGTCCGGGTGCTGGTCCCGGCCCGCGCGGCGATGTCGGCCAGGGTGAGGTCGCGGGCCAGGTTCTCCCGCAGCCACGCGAGCAGCGCCTCCAGCTCTGAGCCCTGCGGTACGGGGACGTGGTCGTGGACGATGAACTGCGCCTGGCCGCCCTCGCGTTCCAGCGGCATCACCGACAGGCGGGCGGCGTCGGCGGCGACCGCCGATCCGTAGTCCCGGCGGATCATGTGCAGGCACAGGTCCAGGCCCGCGGCCGCGCCGGCCGAGGTGAGGAGTTGGCCGTTGTCGACGTAGAGGACGTCCGGGTCGACGTCGATGTCGGGGTGGAGCGCGGCCAGCAGTCCGGCGGCGCGCCAGTGGGTCGTGGCGCGCAGCCCGTCGAGGAGCCCGGTGGCGGCGAGGGGGAAGGTGCCCACGCAGATGGAGGCGATCCGGGTGCCGTCGGCGGCGGCCGACCGCAGCGCGTCGCGTACGGCGGTGGAGGGCGGGACCGTCGGGTCGGTGACGCCCGGCACGATGATCGTGTCCGCCTCCCGCAGTGCCTCCAGGCCCCGGGGGGCGCGCAGGGCGAAGGCGCCGGCGTCGACCTCGTCGCCCTCGGCGCACACCTGGACCTGGTAGCCGGGCCGCCCGTCGGGCAGACGGGTCCGGGAGAAGACTTCGATCGGGGTGGACAGGTCGAACGCGATCACCTGGTCCAGCGCGAGAACGGCGACTGTGTGCATGGCGGGAAGCTACCCGGCCACCGTACGCGGGATCCCCGATCAGCGGCGGGAAAACCACATGTCACCGTGTTTCCAAGCCGCTGGGAGGCGCCTGGCGATTTCCCGTTGGGATCTGTCACTCGCGCCACTGGGCCACCGGGTCGGCAGACGGTTGACTTCAACGCGTCGCAGAGGGATCGACCCCGGAGGAACGCCCGTGCACATCCAGATCGTCTTGTTCGACGGTTTCGACCCGCTCGATGCCGTCGCCCCCTATGAGGTGCGGTACGCCGGTGGCGCGGCACCGGGTGGCGCGGTGACCGTCGAGCCGGTCTCCGCGCAGGGCCGGCGCGCCCAGGGCACTGCCCTCGAGCACCGGACCGCCCCGGAGCGCCAGGCATGACCAAGATCCTGCTGTCCCTGCACGTCCTTGCCGCCATCGTCGCTGTCGGCCCGGTCACGGTCGCCGCGAGCATGTTCCCCGCGGCGCTGCGCCGCGCCCTCGGCGACTCCCGTGACGCCGAGGCACGGGCGAGCCTGCGGACACTGCACCGCGTCTGCCGGGTCTACGCCGGCATCGGCGTCGCCGTCCCCCTCTTCGGCCTCGCCACGGCCAGCAGCCTCGGCGTCCTAGCGCCACGGACGGGGACGGCGGGGTGTCAGCGGGTGCCATAGGGCGGCAGGGGCGCCGGGGCCCGGGCGAGCAGCCGGGTGGCCGTCCGCCCGGCCTCGGCCGGGGTCCGGCGCGCCGCCCGGTCCTCGGTGGGGCCCCGGCGCCAGCCGTCCATCACGGTGATGCGTCCGGCCTCGGCCTCGAAGACCCGTCCGGTGCACGCGGTGCAGGCCGCCGAGCCGAGCCAGACCACCAGCGGGGACACGTTCTCCGGGGCCATCGCGTCGAAGGCGTCCGGGTCGTTCGGCACGGCCATGGCGGTGGCGAAGGTCTGCTCGGTCATCCGGGTGCGGGCGGCCGGGGCGATGGCGTTCACCGCGACCCCGTACCGGGCGAGTTCGGCGGCGGCGACCAGGGTGAGGCCCAGGATGCCCGCCTTGGCCGCCGTGTAGCAGCTCTGTCCGACGCTGCCCAGCAGTCCGGCCCCGGAGCTGGTGTTGACCACCCGGGCGACCGGGGTCCGGCCGGCCCGGTGCCGGGCGCGCCAGTGGGCGGCGGCGTGCTTCAGCGGCAGGAAGTGGCCCTTGAGGTGGACGGCGATGACCGCGTCCCAGTCGTCCTCCGCCAGGTTGACCAGCATCCGGTCGCGGAGGAAGCCCGCGTTGTTGACCAGGGTGTCCAGTCCGCCGTAGGTGTCCAGGGCGGTGTCCAGGAGGGAGGCCGCGCCCTGGTCGGTGGTGATGTCGCCGTGGTGCGCCACCGCGTGGCCGCCCCGTTCGCGGATCTCCCGGACGACGGCCCGGGCGGGGTCCGCGCCGTCCGTCTCGGGCCGGCCGTCCCGTCCGACCCCCAGGTCGTTGACGACCACCCGGGCGCCCTCGGCGGCGAAGGCGAGCGCGTGCGCCCGCCCCAGCCCGCGGCCCGCTCCGGTGATGACCGGACTGTGCCAGGGGCGGGTGGTGGCCATCAC
>NZ_SRID01000314.1 GCF_004684805.1 Streptomyces palmae | reverse complement strand
CGCCACGGCAGTTCACCTAGGCACCGCGCCACCGGCCGCTCGCACCGCCCGACGAGCAGCCCCGACGCACCCCGAGCAGTCCACTCCCGATCCGCCGGACGAAAGCAGACCCCAGTGCTGACCGTCGACTTCTCCCGCTTCCCGCTCGCCCCCGGCGACCGCGTCCTCGACCTGGGCTGCGGTGCCGGGCGGCACGCCTTCGAGTGCTACCGGCGCGGCGCTCGGGTCGTCGCGCTCGACCGCAACGGCGACGAGATCCGCGAGGTCGCCAAGTGGTTCGCCGCCATGCGCGAGGCCGGCGAGGCGCCCGAGGGCGCCACCGCCACCGCCATGGAGGGCGACGCCCTCGCACTGCCCTTCCCGGACGACAGCTTCGACGTGGTGATCATCTCCGAGGTGATGGAGCACATCCCGGACGACAAGGGCGTACTCGCCGAGATGGTCCGGGTGCTCAGGCCCGGCGGGCGGATCGCCGTCACGGTGCCCCGCTACGGACCGGAGAAGATCTGCTGGGCGCTGTCCGACGCCTACCACGAGGTCGAGGGCGGCCACATCCGCATCTACCGGGCCGAGGAGCTGCTGGCCAAGATGCGCGAGGCCGGCCTGCGCCCGTACGGCACCCACCACGCGCACGCCCTGCACAGCCCCTACTGGTGGCTCAAGTGCGCCTTCGGAGTGGACAACGACAAAGCGCTGCCGGTGCGCGCGTACCACAAGCTGCTGGTCTGGGACATCATGAAGAAGCCGGCCGCCACCCGGATCACCGAGCGCGCGCTCAACCCGCTGATCGGCAAGAGCTTCGTGGCCTACGCGACCAAGCCGCACCGCGACCAGACGGTGCCGGCGTGACCGCCGCGCCGCGCGGCACCGGCCGCACCGACCGCCTCGTCCTGCCCGGCGTGCTCACCGCGGAACAGGCCGCCGCCACCGTCGCCGGCATCGCCGCCGTCCAGCGCGCCGACGGCGCCGTACCGTGGTTCCGCGGCCACCACCTCGACCCCTGGGACCACATCGAGGCCGCCATGGCACTGGACGCGGCCGGTGAGCACCAGCGCGCCGAGGCCGCCTACCGCTGGCTGGCCCGCCACCAGAACCCGGACGGTTCCTGGTACGCCGCCTACCCCGACACCCCGGACGGCGTGGACGCCGCCCACCCCACCGACCGCGGCCAGGAGAGCAACTTCTGCGCCTACATCGCCGTCGGGGTCTGGCACCACTACCTGTCCACCGGCGACGACGCCTTCCTGGACAGCATGTGGCCCACCGTCACCGCCGCCATGGAGTTCGTCCTCGCCCTCCAGCAGCCCGGCGGTGAGATCGGCTGGCGGCGCGACCCGGACGGCACCCCCGTCACCGACGCCCTGCTCACCGGCTGCTCGTCCATCTACCAGGCGCTGCGCTGCGCCCTGGCCATAGCCGAGCACCGCGAGGAGCCGCAGCCGGACTGGGAGGTCTCGGTCGGGCTCCTGGCCCACGCGATCCGCAGCCACCCCGAGCGGTTCCTGCCCAAGGACCGCTACTCCATGGACTGGTACTACCCGGTGCTCGGCGGGGCGCTGACCGGCGCCGCCGCCAAGGAGCGCATCGACGAGGGCTGGGAGCGCTTCGTGGTGCCCGGCACCGGAGTGCGCTGCGTGGTGCCCAATCCCTGGATCACCGGCGGGGAGAGCTGCGAACTCGCCCTGGCGCTGTGGGTGATGGGCGAGTCGGACCGGGCGGTGGACATCCTCCAGTGGATCCAGCCGCACCTGCGCGCCGAGGACGGCATGTACTGGACCGGCTATGTCTTCGACGACCAGGTGGTCTGGCCGGAGGAGCGCACCGCCTGGACCGCCGCCTCCCTGCTGCTGGCCGTGGCCGCGCTGGGCGGTGACGAGGCCACCATCGCCGTCTTCGGTGGCGAACGGCTGCCCACCGGGCTGGAGTCGGGCTGCTGTTAGTGCCCGTCCGGCGCGGGTCGGACCGGGACGCTCCGGAAGTGGGTGGTCAGCCGGCCCTGGTCGTCCAGGACATGGAAGGCCAGCGACGGCTGGTGGTCCAGGTGGACGTAGTCCTCGGGGTGCGCCCAGCGCTCCCAGGGGAGCCGGGTGGTGGAGACGACCCCGGGCGCCACCAGCAGCGGGCGCCCGGCGAAGACGGTCGCCGCCGCGGTATGGGCGTGGCCGCACAGGAAGGCCGTGAGATTCGGGTGCCGGTCGGCCAGCGCGGCGAGCCGATCCTCCCCGAACTGGCGTATGCCGTCCACGTAGGGGATGTGCAGCGAAACCGGCGGATGGTGGAACCCGACCAGCACCGGCACCCGCGACGGCGTCCGGTCCAGCACCTCGTCCAGCCACTCCAGCGTCTCCTCCTCCAGGAAGCCCTCGTCCTTGCCGGGCACCGAGGAGTCGGCCAGGGCGATCACCAGCTCGTCGGTCCGGTGGACCTGGTTGACCGGTGCCGCCGAGGCCGGCCGGCCCAGCAGGTGGGTGCGGAACGCCTGGCGATCGTCGTGGTTGCCGGGGCAGATCAGCACCGGGTGCCGCGAGGTCAGCAGCTCGCGGGCCCGCTCGTACTCGGCGGGCAGGGCATGGTCGGTGACGTCCCCGGTGACCAGGACGGCGTGCAGGTCGTAGGGGAGATCCTCGAGGTAGGCCATCACAGCTCGGGTGCGCTCGGTACTGCGCTGTCCGGAGTCGATATGGGTGTCGCTGAGATGAGCGATCACGATCATCGCGCTGGCTCCTTGTCACGGGTGCGGAATGCGGACGACGGCGCGTGCCGCCTCCCGGGGGCAGACCGCGGATCCGCCCTCCGACCCTAGCCAGGGAGCGAGTCGCAGAGAAGATCCACTTCCGTGACGAACTCCCGGTCGGGCGCGGGAAGCCCTCACCGGGAGTGGCGGCAAGGATCCCCGCCCACGGGCCGCAGCCGGTGGGCACGATTTCGACCCCAGCCGGGTGGGAACTCGTGCTCAAGGACAGCGGCACCCTCCAAAGCGGCCTTGGAGCGGTTCAGCCGCCCACCGGAGTGGGCGCCTGGGCAGGCCGAAGGCCCTCCGCCGGCGTGGGCGCCCACCCTTGGTCGCGCTCCCGTGCCGGCAGCCGGCCCGGTGGGGGCAAAAACTCCCGGCACATGCATCGGGCACGTCATACATTGAGGCCATGACGACACCCACTGCTGACCACCGTCTCGGCCACGACCGCTACTGCTCCGAAATCATCGCGCAGACCGACCAGTTGAGGGAGCTGCTGGCCCGTACGGAACTGTCGGCTCAGGTACCCACCTGTCCCGAGTGGACCATGGCGGATCTGCTCCGGCATGTGGGCGGCGCCCACCGTTGGGCCGAGACCATCGTGCGCACCCGGGCGACCGAGGTCGTACGCGGGGACCAGGTGCCCAACGGCATCGGACCGGAGGAGCGGGACGCGCTGGACGCCTGGCTGGCCGAGGGCGCCACGCTGCTCACCGAGACGCTGCGCGAGGCCGGACCGGAGACCCGGGCGTGGACGTGGACCCCGGAGGGCACCGCGGGCTTCTGGGCCCGCCGGATGACCCACGAGACGCTGGTGCACCGCGCGGACGCGGCCTCGGCGGACGGCGACTCCTTCACGGCGGACGCCGCGGTGGCCGCCGACGCCATCGACGAGTGGCTGGAGATCCTCAGCGGCCCGGCGGGGGCCCATGTCTCCCCGAAGCTCGGCGCTCTCGGCCACCCCGGGCAGAGCCTCCATCTGCACGCCACCGACGCCGATGGCGCCGAGTGGCTGATCGAGCTCGGCGAGGGCGGTTTCACCTGGTCCCGCAGCCACGCCAAGGCCACCGTGGCGGTGCGCGGCACGGTCGCCGACCTGCTGCGCGTCTTCTACCGGCGGCTGCCCGCGGACAGCGAGCGCGTCGAGGTGCTCGGCGACGCGGCGCTGCTGGAGCACTGGCTGGAGCACGCCAGCTTCGAGTGACCGCTGCCCGGCCCCGGCCGGCACCCCGCGGACGCGGTCAGCCGACCAGCTCCGCCAACACCCGCAGGGTGACCGGGTCCGGCGCGGTGACCAGCAGATCGGTGACCGGGCCCGCGCGCCACCTGGCCAGCCGTTCGGCGATCCGGGCGCGCGGGCCGACCAGCGAGATCTCGTCGGCGAGGGCATCCGGCACCGCGGTGATCGCCTCGGCGCGCCGGCCCTGTCCGAACAGCCGCTGCACGGTGCGGGCTTCGGCCTCGTACCCCAGCCGGGCCATCAGTTCGGCGTGGAAGTTGCGGGTGGCGTGCCCCATGCCGCCGACATAGAAGCCGAGCATCTCCTTGACCGGGCGCAGCCCCTCGGCGACATCCGCGCACACCCGGGCCTGGACCAGCGGCGCCACCCGGAACCCCGGCGGGGCCTGGGCCAGGGCCGCCGCGTAGCTCCCGGCGCGCTCCGGGGACCAGTACAGCGGCAGCCAGCCGTCCGCGATGCGCGCCGTCTGGGCGATGTTCCGCGGCCCCTCGGCGCCGAGCAGTATCGGCAGATCGGGGCGGAGCGGATGGGTGATGGAGCGCAGCGGCCGGCCGAGCCCGGTGCCGTCCGCGCCGGTGTACGGGTGGGGGTGGAACCGGCCGTCCAGCCGCACCGGGCCCTCGCGGCGCAGTACCTGCCGCACCACCGCCACGTACTCGCGGGTCGCGGTGAGCGGGCTGGGCGGGAAGGGTCGGCCGTACCAGCCCTCCACCACCTGCGGGCCGGACAACCCGAGGCCCAGCAGCACCCGGCCGCCGGAGAGGTGGTCCAGGGTGAGCGCGTGCATCGCGGTGGCGGTGGGAGCCCGTGCGGCCATCTGCGCCACCGCGGTACCCAGCAGGATCCTGCTGGTCCGGGCGGCGATCCAGGTGAGCGGGGTGAAGGCGTCCGAACCCCAGGACTCGGCGGTCCACACCGAGTGGTAGCCCAGTCGTTCCGCGTGCAGGGCGAGTTCCAGGCGGCGCGGATCGGGCCCGCGTCCCCAGTATCCGAGCGCCAGACCGAGCCGCATGCCGAGGTCCTCCCGCCGTCATAGCTGACGCACCGTCAGTTCTTGGTTGTACGGCAGTGAACCCGTACCGGCAACGGCGCGGGCGCGGCACCCCGGCCCTCCCGGCCATGGCCCTGGCCCATCCGGGCTTGGTTCCTGGTCCTCCCGGGCGCGGCGCCCCGGCTCTCCCGGACCTGCCCCCGGGCCCTTCCGGACGCGGCATCGGCGGTCCCGGGCCCGGCGTTCCGGACATGGCCCCAAACCGTGAAAGGGCCTCTCCCGGACATGACAGTGGCCCCCGTCCGGGGAGGACGGGGGCCATGGGTGCGGCTGCGCCACCCGGCGCGCGGAGTCAGCCGCGCTGGATGCCGGTGGTGTCCTGCAGGACACCGCGCCGACCGTCCTGGGTCTGCGCGACGAGCGCCTGACCGCGCTGCTCGACCGCCAGGTACCAGGTGCCCGGGGCGAGCTCCGCGATGGTGGCCGAGGAGCCGTCCTCGGCGTACAGCGGACGGGCCACCGGGACCGCGAACCAGAACGGCGAGAAGTTCTCGGCCGGGGCCGCCGGCTGCGCGGCGGCCGGCTGGGCCTGCGCCGGCTGGGCCTGGGCCGGGGCCGGAGCCTGGGCGCCGAAGTTCTGCTGCTGGCCGTACGGGGCCGGGGTGGCCTGCGCACCCGGGCCGGGGTAGCCGTAACCGGCCTGCGGGGCGGACGGACCGCCGTACGGGGCCGGGGCGGGAGCCGGACCGCCGGCGCCCATCAGCGGGGCCTTGAGGGCCGGGACCGTCATGGAGAGGACCGCACCGGCGGCCATGGCCAGCGCGGCGATCAGGGAGAGGATGAGACCGATGCCCGCGTCCGGACCGTCGCCGCCCATCATGTTCTCCACGCCACCCGCCGGGTCGAAGATCTGCCCGAGGGCGTTCCACGCGGTGAGGATGGCGAAGGCGGTGCCGAGGGTGACCAGGTCGATCCCGATGACCTTGGGCGGCTGCGGCAGCCCGCGACCCAGCACGATGCACGCGGCGGCGATGATCCCGGAGAAGGTGACGCCCATCAGCAGGGGACCGCTGTCCCAGGCGGAGGTGAGGTCGAGGCTGTCCGGAGCGTTGTCGACGGAGAAGACATCGAGGAACGAGGCGATGAAGAGCAACACCGCTGCTCCGATCACCACGCCATCGCCTCGAGTGAGAGAGCGGATGTTCAACGTATGGTCCTTACGTCGTCTCGTTGGGAAATCGTGTCGCTGTCAGACGCATGGCGCGCGAGCGAGGGGGGGTCCCATCGTACGGGTGAATCCCGCACCGAACAGGCCAGGGCGGCCCTCTCGGTATCCGCCCGTTACGACGCTGTTTCGGAGCGGAGAAACTATCCCCGCAAGAAGTCCGTAATGCCCTGCGCGATACCGCGCGCCGCCTGTTCCCGCCAGTGCGCGTCGGTCAGACGCGCGGCGTCCTCGCGGTCACGCATGTTGCCGCACTCGATGAACACCTTGGGAACAGTCGAGAGATTGAGGCCGCCCAGATCGTCGCGGACCGTCAATCCGCTGCCGCCCCCCAGGTAGTTGGCGGGCTTGCTTTCGGTGGCCTGGCCGAACCGGCTGATGAGCTGGTCCGCGAGGGCGCGGGACGGGGCGACGATCTTCGAGGTGTCGGCCTTGCCGCGGTGGACCGGGGCCGGGGCGATCACATGGAAACCCCGGTTGCCGGGGCCTGCCCCGTCGGCGTGCACCGAGACCACCGCGTCGGCGTGGGCCCGGTTCCCGATCCGGGCGCGCTCGTCCACGCAGGGCCCGTAGCGGCGGTCGCCGTCCTGGGTGAAGACCACCTTGGCGCCCTGGGCCTCCAGCAGTTTGCGCACCCGGCGGGACACGTCCAGGGTGTAGGACGCCTCGGGGTAGCCGGAGTTGGTGGCGGTCCCGGTGGTGTCGCACTCCTTGCGGGCATTGCCGATGTCCACCTGGCGGGCGATCTCGGCGGTGTGCTCGTTGTTATGCGGGTTGTGGCCGGGGTCGATCACCACGACCATGCCCTTGAGCGGCTTCTTACGGGAATTGCCTGACGTGCCGGAGTCATCGGCGCGATCGGCCTGTCCGCTGCCCGTGTGGCTCGTCTGGCCCGTGTGGCCGGTGCCGCCCGTGTCGCCGGTGTGCGGGGCGGCCGAGCCGGTAGGCGTGTGCCGCGCCTCGGCTGCCGCGCCGGCATCCCGCCCGCCGTCGTCGCGCAGCGCGTACCAGGCCAGCCAGCCGGCCGCACAGACGACCGCCACCACGGCCACGGTGACGAGGGCGCCGCGCAAGCGGCCTGGAGTGGGGGGGAAACTGCCGTTCGACACCTGGGCGATGGTAGCCGCACTCGCCCACCACGGGTGCCGGCCCTGCCGAGCCGGGTGGGCGGAGGGGTCCTTCCGTGGGCGTCGGCCCCGCTGGGTCGCCTGGGCGGACGGGTCGCTCCGCGGGCGCCGGCCCCGCCGGTCCGAGCGGTCAGACGGGTCGTTCCGCGGTCCGTCGCAGAACCCGCAGCGAGCGGGTCGCCGACACCTCGGTGAACGCGCCGGAGTCCAGCGCCCGGCGGTAGATGTGGTACGGGGCCTGGCCGCCGTCCGCCGGGTCCGGGAACACGTCATGGATCACCAGCAGACCACCGTCCACCAGCTTGGGCGCCCAGCCCGCGTAGTCCGCCCGCGCGTGTTCCTCGGTGTGCCCGCCGTCGATGAACACCAGGCCCACCGGCGCCCCCCAGACCGCGGCGACCTGCGGCGACCGCCCGACCACCGCGATCACATGCTCCTCCAGGCCGGCCGCGTGCAGGGTCCGCCGGAAGGTCGGCAGGGTGTCCATCAACCCGACCTCCGGGTCGACCACCGTCGGGTCGTGGTACTCCCAGCCCGGCTGCTGCTCCTCGGAGCCCCGGTGGTGGTCGACGGTGATCGCCACGGTGCCGGCCGCCCGCGCCGCGTCGGCGAGCAGGATGGTGGACCGACCGCAGTAGCTGCCGACCTCCAGCAGTGGCAGCCCCAGCCCGGCCGCGGCCTCGGCCGCCGCGTGCAGGGCGAGCCCCTCGTCGACGGGCATGAAGCCCTTCGCCGCCTCGAAAGCGGCAAGGGCGCCGGGCTGGGGGGCCATCTGTCCTCCTGGTGGTGCGTGGAAGGCCCATGCTGCCGTACGGCCCGGCGCCCGCCGACGGCACCCCGGGCGCGGGCGCGGTGGCGGTGGGTGGTCGCCGGAGTCCGCGGAACGGATGCGGCGGGTATGGGCGGCTGACGGTGTCCCGGGGCGCGGGCACGGGTGCGTGCGCGGTGGGGCGGGTGGCCGACGGGGCCCGGGC
>NZ_SRID01000313.1 GCF_004684805.1 Streptomyces palmae | reverse complement strand
GTCTCCTCGACCGGAGCCTGAGGCGCGGCACCCCGGACCGGCCGGAACAGCATGGTCTCCTCGGCCGCGACCGGGGCCTGAGGGCCCGCACCCTCGACGGGCCGGAACACCATGGTCTCCTCGACCGGAGCCTGAGGCGCGGCACCCCGGACCGGCCGGAACAGCATGGTCTCCTCGACCGCGCCCGGCGCCTGAGGGCCCGCACCCTCGACGGGCCGGAACACCATGGTCTCCTCGACCGCGGCGGAGGGCTCGGGAGCCGCACCCCGGACCGGGCGGAAGAGCAGGGTCTCCTCCACCGCGGCCGGGGCCTGAGGTGCGTCACCCCGGACCGGCCGGAAGAGCAGCGTCTCCTCGACCGCGGCGGCGGACGCCGGGGAGGGGCTCTCCGGGGGCAGCGGTCCGGCCGGTGGCAGCCCGCCGGGGAGCGGGGCCGTGGAGGGGTCGGCCGGGCCGGTCCCCCTCGCGGGCTCCTCCGCGGGCAGCGGCACCGCGGTCCGTCCCCGCGCCACCGCCAGCTCCGAGGCCGGTCCGGGCCGCTCGGCGGGCAGGGGGGCGCGGTGTGCGCCCGATCCCGCTCCGGCGGCCGTGCCGGCTCTCGGCGAGGGATCCGGACCCGGCCCCGCCGCGGGCGCGTCCTCGGTCCCGTACGCCTGGTCGCCGTACGGGGCGGGCTGCTGGGCGCCCTGGGGCGCACCTTCGCGCTCCGGGCGGAGCGCGGTCACCCGGCGGCCTTGCCGCCGATGCTGCCGACCACTGGCGCCAGCCCCGCCGAGCGCTCCACCGCGCCCAGGTCCCCGCAGGTGACAAGCCAGTTGGCGAGCATGCGGTGGCCGCCCTCGGTGAGCACCGACTCGGGGTGGAACTGCACGCCCTCCACCGGCAGGTCGCGGTGCCGCAGCCCCATGGCGATCCCGCTGTCGGTCCAGGCGGTGATCTCCAACTCGGGTGGCAGGGTGTCCCGCCGCACGGAGAGCGAGTGGTAGCGGGTGGCGGTGAACGGGTTGGGCAGCCCCTGGAAGACCCCGCCGCCCTCGTGGACGACCTGCGAGGTCTTGCCGTGCAGCAGCTCGGGGGCGCGGTCCACCACCCCGCCGTAGGCCACCGCCATGGACTGCATGCCCAGGCAGACGCCGAAGACCGGCACCCCGGTGTCGGCGCAGTGGCGGACCATGTCCACGCAGACGCCCGCCTGTTCGGGGGTGCCCGGGCCGGGGGAGAGCAGCACCCCGTCGAAGCCGTCCTGCGCGTGCCGGAGGGCCACCTCGTCGTTGCGCAGCACCTCGCACTCGGCGCCCAGTTGGTAGAGGTACTGGACGAGGTTGAAGACGAAGCTGTCGTAGTTGTCCACGACCAGGACCCGCGCGCGGCTCATCGGACGGCCGCCATTCCGTCGTCCACCGTCACGTCGTTGAACGGCAGCAGCGGCTCCGCCCACGGGAAGACGTACTGGAAGAGCACGAAGACGATCGCCAGCACCAGTACCAGCGAGATCAGTGCCCGAACCCACGCGTTGCCCGGCAGATGCCGCCAGATCCAGCCGTACATGCCGTCCCTTCCGTCAGATGCAGCACCAGAGTAAGGGGAGCACGGGGTCCCTTGAGGCCCTGCCGGGCAAAGCTTCGGGCTTGTCCCGAGGGGCCGCAGGGCGGTGTCTCACCCTCTACGCGGACCGCCCGCGACGCCGTCCGGGCTGGTGGCGGCGGTGCGCTCCAGGTGTGCCCAGGCGATCAGCCGGTGGCTGTGGCCCCATTCCGGATCGCAGGTGGTGAGGGTGAGGTAGCGACCAGGTGTTCGATATCCCGACTTGGCGGGGATCGGGTCGATCACCGCGGTGTCGCTGGGCAGCGTCCGGTACGGCCGGGCGTCGACACGGTACGTGTACCAGGTGGTCCCGTCGGTGAGTACCACCCGGTCGCCGCGCCGCAGCCGGGGGAAGTCCTTGAACGGGTCGCCGTAGGTGCGGCGGTGCCCGGCGACCGCGAAGTTGCCCGGTTCGCCGAGGCCGGCGGTCCGCGGGTAGTGGCCCAGGCCCCGCTGGAGGGTGGAGCGTCCGACGCCCTGCAGGACGGGCTTGGCCCAGCCGCTGCCGAAGCGCGGGATGTACATGATCGCGAAGGACTCCCCCGAGGGCGTGCGGGCACCGGGGGCGGGTGGTCCGGCCCGCCCCGCGCCGCCGGCCCGGTCCGTACCGCCTGTTCCGGTGGAGCCGGCGGTCTGGGACCCGGCGCCGTCCGCCCCGGTGTCACCGGAGGGGACCGCCCCGGAGGACCAGCGGTCCTGGAGCCGGTCGATCTCCGCGTCCATGGCGCGGTCCGCGCGCACCCCGGTCCAGTACAGGAGGTAGACCACGAACAGCACGATCAGGGCGCCCAGGGTGAGGCAGATCTCGCTGAGCGTCCGGACGGCCAACCGCACCCTCATCGGCTCCTCCACGGCGGACTGCTGCGGGGCCGGCGGGTGCGGGCCGCTACCGCGCGGGCCGCGCCTGCCGCAGGTCCACTGTGCCGGAGTAGCCGGGAAGAGTCACCGCGTCGTGCTCCTCGACTTTCCAGCCGAGTCCGTACGCCTCGACGTACCCCTTGTAGTTGCTGATCGCGGGCGACTGGTCCAGCGCCCAGCGCAGCCGCTTGACGTCCCCCACCGCGGTCACCTTGTACGGCGGGGAGTAGAGCTGGCCCTGGAGGATCAGGGTGTTGCCCACGCAGCGCACCGCGCTGGTGGAGATCAGCCGCTGGTCCATGACCCGGATGCCGCGGGCGCCGCCCCGCCACAGCGCGTTGACCACGGCCTGGAGGTCCTGCTGGTGGATCACCAGGTCGTTGGGCTGCGGATCGGGCACCCCGGGGATCAGCGCGGTGGCGTCCGGGGGCGCGTCGGTGAGGGTCACGGTGATCCCGGGGCCGCGCACCGGGGCGGTGCCGGCGGCCCGCTCCAGGTCGGCGAGGCGGGCCCGGTCGGCCTTGCTGCCGCCGCTGTCGCGGTCGGCGAGCCGGTCCACCTGGGAGCGCAGCCGGGAGGTGCTCTCGTCCAGCCTGGTGTTCTTGTGGTTGCGCTCCTGGATGAGGTCGGACAGCCGCAGCATCGATTCGTCACTGCGGAGGTCGGTGCCCTTGGCGGTGTTGAAGCTGAGCCAGAAGATCAGACCGGCCAGGCCGAAGACGGCGAGGGTGAGAAGCCGCATCGGGCGCAAACGGGGGCGGCGGGCGGCCGGGTCGGGGGAGTCAGCAGAATTGCTCAACGTACCCTTACTCCTTACGACGCCGCGGAAGCACTACGCTAACTGACGCCCGGGGGAGGGAATCGCTGCCCCGGCGCCGTCCGGCCCAGGCGCCGCACGCCGTATCCGAATCCGCGCGGTCACGCAGCGCATCGACAGGAGAGTTCCTCGTGCCGAAGTCACGGATCCGCAAGAAGGACGACTACACCCCGCCGCCGGCCAAGCAGGCGACCGCCATCAACCTGAACGTCGGGCGCAGCTGGGTCGCGCCCGTCATGCTGGCGCTCTTCCTGATCGGGCTGGCCTGGATCGTCCTCTTCTATGTGACGGACACACGACTGCCCATCGAGTCGTTCGGCAACTGGAACATCGTGGTCGGCTTCGGCTTCATCGCCGCGGGGTTCGTGGTCTCCACCCAGTGGAAGTGACCGCTCCACCCCAGGAGCGGCGGACTCGCCCCCAGGGTGTCCACAGAGTTATCCACAGCACGGGGAAAACTCAGAAGATCTGTGGATAACCTCTGTGAGGTTGACGCTGGTGTGACTTACCGAACGGCGCGCCCACTCGACCGGCGCCAGCGCTGTCCTGCGGAAACGTGCCTCCGCACAGTCGAGCGGAGGCCAGGACAGATGTTCTCCACAGAATGCACAGCATCGGGTGCACGCTGTGGACAACCGCGAGCGCGGGTGGACGCCGGATCGGGCCCGGTCCGGCGCCCTGGCCCCGTCAACCGGTGAGCTGGAAGGTCCTCACGATGACCAGCACCACCAGCGCCAGCAGCACCAGCGCACAGGTGGCGCCCTGCACCAGGGCGCGCCGATCGCGGGGCGCGTGCACCAGTCCGTACGCCACCACGATGCCGGTGATCAGTCCGCCGATGTGCGCCTGCCAGGCGATGTTGCCCCAGGTGAAGGTGAAGAGCAGGTTCAGCGCGAGCAGGACGGCGACCGGACGCATGTCGTGGTTCAGCTTGCGCATCACCACGGCGGTGGCACCCAGCAGACCGAAGATCGCACCGGAGGCGCCCAGCGACTGCGCGGACTGGTCGGCGACGAGGTAGCTCAGCACACTGCCGCCGAGGCCGGACAGCAGATACAGGGCCAGGTAGCGGGCGCGGCCGAACGCGGCCTCCAGCGGCGGACCCAGCCACCACAGGGACAGCATGTTGAAGGCGATGTGCATCGGCTCCTGGTGCAGGAACACCGCGGTGAACAGCCGGTACCACTGGCCCTCCGCGACACCCTCCTGACCGTTGCCCGGAGGCCAGGAGGAGATCATCGACAGATCGTTCACCAGCCGGTCGCCCATCAGCAGCACGGCGATCCACACACCGATGTTGATCGCCATCAGCGCCTTGGTGACCAGCCGCGGGTCCTCGGCGACCGGCCCGCCGGCCAGGGTGCGGGGCGCGCCGGTGGCGCGCGGGCGGCGGCTGCCGTCCGAGACGGCCGAAGCTCCGGCCGGGCCGCTGACGCACTCCGGGCACTGGAAACCCACCGACGCGCTGACCATGCACGAAGGGCAGATCGGCCGGTCGCAGCGGGTGCAGCTGATGCCCGTCTCCCGCTCCGGGTGCCGGTAGCAGCAGACCGCCTGGTCTTCCATGTCTCCCCTTGTGTGCTTGCTCTGGGTACGCGGTCCGCGTACGCGGACCTTCCGCACCGGTCCGCGGGGGCGCACGGGCGCCTGTTCTCAAGACGGACGGGCGCGGCGCCGAGTTCCCTCCCAAGATCCCACCGGGCTCAGCCCGGCCTGGTCTCCACCACCACCGTCTCCAGCACGACGTCCCGCAGCGGGCGGTCGGTGCGGGGGTTGGTCTGGGTGCCGGCGATGGCCTCCACCACCCGTTTGCTGGCCTCGCCCACCACCTCGCCGAAGACCGTGTGCCTGCCGCTCAGCCAGGCCGCGGGGGAGAGGGTGATGAAGAACTGCGAGCCGTTGGTGTCCGGCCCCGCGTTGGCCATGGCCAGCAGATAGGGCCGGGTGAACGACAGCTCGGGGTGGAGCTCGTCGGCGAACTTGTAGCCCGGGCCGCCGATCCCGTTGCCCAGCGGGTCGCCGCCCTGGATCATGAACCCGGCGATCACCCGGTGGAAGACCGTGCCGTCGTACAGCCGGTCGGTGGTGGTCTCACCGGTCTTGGGGTTGACCCAGGGCCGAGCGCCCTGGGAGAGCTCGACGAGGTTCCTGACCGTGTTCGGGGCGAGGTGCGGCAGCAGGCGGATCTCGATGTCCCCGTGGTTGGTCCGCAGGGTGGCGTAGAGCTGCTCGGCCACGGTCCACCTCCATCCTCCTCGCCTACATCTACCGATCCTCGCACGCCGCCGCCACGGTGCGGTGGCCCCGAACCAGGCACTCCGACAGAGTCGCACGACGTTCGAAAGGTGCCCCCGGATGCCCCGCCGCGCATGCCGCCCCGGCCTCGGACAGGCATGATCGTCAAATAGGTGGAAAAGCTACACAGCTACACAGATCACGCGAGGGGAGGACCTCCCCCGCGTGGATCCCGGAGGACACCACCGAAGAGGAGGATCCCGTGACCCGCACCGACCGCGTGCGCGCCGCGACCGGCACCGCGAAGGACAACGTGCAGCACGCCGCGGAGGTGATGGCGCCTTACGCCGGCACGGCCAAGGACACCGCGGCCCACTACGCCCACCACGCCAAGGTAGTGCTGGCGCCCTGGGTGAACCAGGCCGCGCAGCGCGCCCAGCTCGCCACCGCCGCCTGGTACCACGGCCCGGTCACCCGGCAGCTCGAGCACGCCCGCTGCGCTCTGCCGCCCAGGGTCGACGCCGCCGCCGCACGCGCCGCCGTACGCACCCGAGAGGCCGCCCGACTGGCCGCCGACTACACCGTGCCGCGCGTGGAGCACGCCATGACCGTCGCCCGGCCCGCCGGCCAGGAGGCGGTCGCCCGCGGCGCCGCCGCGCTGGCCGCCCTGCGCAGCCCGGTCACCGCGGCCGAGATCGAAAAGCTCGCCCACCGGCATGAGTGCCGGGCCCGCCGCGGCCGCGCACTGCGGCGCATCGCCCTGGCCGCCCTGCTGGCCGGCGGCCTGGTGGCCGCCTGGAAGTGGTGGGACCGGCAGGCCAACCCGGACTGGCTGGTGGAGCCGCCCGCCGCCACCGAACTCGGCGAGGGCGGCACCATCGGCTCCGTGGACGGCAGCGGCCCGGACTCGGCGGACGAGGCCGGGCCGAACGGCAGCCGCTGACCGCACCGGCGCGGAACGCCGGAGACCTACCAGCACGGAGGACAAGCGCCTGGAGCGCGGAAAACAGATGAGCCGGGGTGCCCGATCGAACGGGGCCCCGGCTCTCGTTTATGAGGATTCGGTGAGGATCCGAAGAGGATCAGTGGAGCCTAGGAGAGTCGAACTCCTGACATCCGCCATGCAAAGACGGCGCTCTACCAACTGAGCTAAGGCCCCTTCGCGGATCAGGATACCCGGTACCGGACCCCTTTCCCGACCGGGTATCGCTCGTGCGTGCCACCGTCCGTAGGATGCCACGCGAGATTCGCGGCAGCGAAGCAAAGGGGAGAGAGCGAGATGGACGCAACACAGCAGGACGCCACCGCCCGCGCACGGGAGCTGCAGCGAAGCTGGTACGGGGAACCGCTGGGAGCGCTGTTCCGCCGCCTCATCGACGACCTCGGCCTCAACCAGGCCCGGCTGGCGTCCGTCCTCGGCCTCTCCGCGCCCATGCTCTCGCAGCTGATGAGCGGCCAGCGGGCGAAGATCGGCAACCCGGCCGTGGTGCAGCGCGTCCAGGCGCTCCAGGAACTCTCCAGCCAGGTGGCGGACGGCCGGGTCAGCGCCGCCGAAGCCGCCGTGCGGATGGAGGAGATCAAGAAGACCGCCGGCGGTTCGGTGCTCAACACCCAGGCCACGGCCAGCACCGGGGCCCCCACCGTGCGCCGCGTGGTGCGCGAGATCCAGTCCCTGCTGCGCTCGGTCGCCGCCGCCGGGGACATCATCGACGCCGCCGAGTCCCTCACCGCCACCCACCCGGAACTGGCCGAGTTCCTCCGGGTGTACGGCGCCGGGCGGACCGCCGACGCGGTCGCCCACTACGAGGCGCACCAGAGCTGACCGGCCCCCGGACAGCTTGACTGCGGCAGCGGACGGACGGCGCGAGCGGGACGGGGCGGATGGGCGAGGTCTTCGCGGGGCGGTACGAGCTGGTGGACCCGATCGGCCGCGGCGGCGTCGGAGCCGTCTGGCGCGCCTGGGACCAACGCCGGCGGCGCTATGTCGCGGCCAAGGTGCTCCAGCAGCGCGACGCGCACACCCTGCTGCGGTTCGTCCGGGAACAGGCGCTGCGCATCGACCACCCGCATGTGCTGGCCCCCGCGAGCTGGGCGGCCGACGACGACAAGGTCCTGTTCACCATGGACCTGGTGGGCGGCGGCTCGTTCGCGCACCTGACGGGGGACTACGGCCCGCTGCCGCCGCGCTATGTGTGCGTCCTGCTGGACCAGTTGCTGGCCGGGCTGGCGGCCGTGCACGCCGAGGGCGTGGTGCACCGCGACATCAAGCCCGCCAACATCCTGCTGGAGGCCACCGGGACCGGACGGCCGCACGTACGGCTCTCCGACTTCGGCATCGCGCTGACCAAGGGCGAACCCCGGCTCACCGAGGCCGACTTCGTGATGGGCACCCCGGGCTACTTCGCGCCGGAGCAGATGCGCGGCGCCGACCCCGACTTCCCGGCCGACCTGTTCGCGGTCGGCCTGGTGGCGCTGTACCTGGTCAGCGGACACAAGCCGGACGCGGAAGCGCTGGTCCGCATGTTCGAGGAGCAGGGCGTCCCGCCGGCCCCGGCCGACGTCCCGGAACCGCTGTGGCAGGTGGTGGCCACCTTGCTGCAACCCGACCCGGAGGACAGGTTCCGTACCGCGACCGGCGCCCGCAAGGCGCTGACCGGCGCGGTGGAGCTGCTGCCGGAGCCGGATCTGGACGACGAGGCCATCGAGATCTTCGACCAACTCGGCCCGCTGCCCGAGGGATACGGGCCGGACGGGCCGCAGCGCAAAGCGCGTCGTTCGCATCGCAAACCGCCCGCGGCGGACGCGTCCGAGGCCTCCGGGGCCCCCGCCATGTCCGACACCGGCAGCTTCCAACTCCCGCCC
>NZ_SRID01000312.1 GCF_004684805.1 Streptomyces palmae | reverse complement strand
GGCTCCCCCAGCTCCCCCGGCTCCCCCGGCAGGAACAGGTACGCCACAGGGCGTCCGCCCCACGGATGGCGGACGCCCTGTGGCGTCAGTGCTGCGGCCCGGTACGTGCCGGGCGGCGGTCAGCCGGCCTTGGCCGGCGAGTCCGACTTCTTGGCAGCGGCGGCGGTGACCGGCGCGGCGGCCTCGTAGAACTCCTCGCGCGGGTTCTCGATGGCCCGCAGGGAGACCATCTCGCGCTTGAGGAAGACGCCGAGGGTCCAGTCGGCCAGCACGCGGATCTTGCGGTTGAAGGTCGGCATGGCCATGCCGTGGTAGCCACGGTGCATGTACCAGGCCAGACGGCCCTTCAGCTTGATCTTCGTCTTGCCGAAGACGAGCATCGCGACGCCCTTGTGGAGGCCGAGGCCGGCCACGGCGCCCTTGTTGGCGTGCTTGTAGTCACGCTGCGGGAAGCCCCGCATACCGGAGATCACGTTGTCGCCGAGCACCTTGGACTGGCGCAGCGCGTGCTGGGCGTTCGGCGGGCACCAGGCGCCCTCGCCGACGGCGAGGTCCGGCACCTGGGCGTTGTCGCCGGCGGCCCAGATGTAGTCGGTGCCCTTGACCTGGAGGGTGGGGGCGACGTCCACGTGGCCGCGCGGGCCCAGCGGCAGGCCGAAGCGGGCCAGCGCCGGGTTGGGCTTGACGCCCGCGGTCCACACGATGGTGCCGGCCTCGACCTCGAGGCCGTTCTTGAGGACGACCTTGCCGTCGACGCAGGAGTCCATCGAGGTCTGGAGGTAGATCTCGATGCCGCGCTTCTTCAGGTGCTCCAGGCCCCACTGGCCGAGCTTCGGGCCGACCTCGGGGAGGATCTTGTCCGCGGCGTCGACGAGGACGAACCGCATGTCCTCGCGGCTGACCGTCGGGTAGTACTTGGCCGCGTCGCGGGCCATGTCCTCGACCTCGCCGATGGTCTCCGCGCCGGCGAAGCCACCGCCGACGAAGACGAAGGTCAGCGCCTTGCGACGGATCGCCTCATCGGTGGTCGAGTCGGCCTTGTCGAGCTGCTCGAGGACGTGGTTGCGCAGGCCGATGGCCTCCTCGATGCCCTTCATGCCGATGCCGTTCTCGGCGAGGCCGGGGATCGGGAAGGTACGGGAGACCGCGCCGAGCGCGACCACCAGGTAGTCGAAGGGCAGCTCGTACGCGTCGCCGACGAGCGGCTGCACGGTGGCTACCTTGCGGTCCTGGTCGATGGTCGTGACCCGGCCGGTGAGGACCTCCGCCTTGGGGAGCACACGCCGCAGCGGGACCACGACGTGGCGCGGGGAGATGCTGCCGGCGGCGGCTTCGGGGAGGAAGGGCTGGTACGTCATGTACGAACGCGGGTCGACGACCGTGACGGTCGCCTCGCCGTACCGCATCTTCTTCAGGATGCGGCGCGCCGCGTACAGGCCTACGTACCCACCGCCTACTACGAGGATCCTGGGACGCTCCGTGGTGCTCATGTTTCGAGTATCCAGCACCCATTGGAGGGGTGCTCGTGAGCCCCTTCACAAAGCTTCAAAGGGCATATGTTACACTCCGCCGCCCTCGTGACCCACGCCATACTCGCGGCGGGGAACCAGATCACCGCCCGAGACGTTGTTCACCCCTGTTGATCAGGGATTGCGAGCTCCCGGGCAGCTGAAACAGCGTCCGCGAACCCCCTCCCGGGGCCAGTCGGAGAGGGTCCGGGAAGCACGCCGGAAGCGCCCCGGCGGACCGGTCGGATGTCGCGAAACGGACCGAACGACACCAGGATGCGGTCGGCCGACCGCATTTTCATGTGAAGGATTTCACGAACATTTTTCTCCAGGGCGCGCCAAACCGCCCCGCGACCGGCGCTCGACCGGCTTTGCCCCGCTCACACGGTGTGCGGGGCGCTCAGGCGATACCCGTCCCGGGGCCGGCGGCAGCCCCCTTGGCGCGAGGCCGCGGGGGTGCCGGAGCCAGGCCCTGAGACCAGGACCTAGGCGACGCTCCAGGCGATTCCGTCGAGGATGTCGTGCTCGCTCACCACGACCTCGCGGGCCCCGGTGCGCTCCATGATCTTCAGCAGGACCAGTGCCCCGGCGGAGATCACATCCACCCGCCCCGGGTGCATCACCGGGATCGCGGCGCGCTCGGCATGGCTGGAGCCGAGCAGTCGGCGGGTGGTCTCGCGGACCTGGTCCACGGAGATCCGGGCGTGGTGGATGGCGGTGGAGTCGTACTCCTCCAGCCCCAGCACGATGGCGGCCACGGTGGTGACCGAGCCGGCCAGTCCGACCAGGGTACGCGCCTCGGTCAGCGGCACCGCCTGCCCGGCGAGGTCGATGGCGGCGTCGATGTCCGCCTCCATGGCGGCGATCTGAGCGGCCGTCGGCCGATCGGCGATCCGTGGGTGCGAGGAGCGGTGGTCGGACACCAGGTGGCGCTCGGTCATCCGGACGCAGCCGACGTCCACGCTGCGCGCGGCCCGCACCCGCTCCTCGCCGATCACGAACTCGGTCGAGCCGCCGCCGATGTCCACCACCAGGTACGGCCGGTCCAGGCCGCTGCCCACCAGCTCGCGGGTGGCGCCGGTGAAGGAGAACTCTGCCTCCTGGTCCCCGCTGATCACCTCGGGCTCCACGCCCAGGATGTCCACCACCCCGCGCACGAACTCCGCGCGGTTCTCGGCGTCCCGGGAGGCCGAGGTGGCCACGAACCGGACCCGGTGCGCCCCGTGCTCGGCTATCACCTCGGCGTACTCCCGGCAGGCCGCGAAGGTGCGCTCCAGGGCCTCGGGGGCCAGCCTCCCGGTACGGTCCACGCCCTGGCCCAGCCGGACGATCTGCATCCGGCGGTCCAGCTCGGTGAACTCCCCGGTGGCAGGGTCGGCGTCGGCGACCAGCAGCCGGATGGAGTTGGTGCCGCAGTCGATCGCGGCCACCCGGGTCACTGGGCGCCCTCCGCGCTCTCGCCGCCCGCTTCGGCGCCGCCGTCCGCGTCGGCGCAGGGGGTCACGCAGGGGCCCTTGCGCCACCACTCCGGCAGCATCGCGATGGCCTCGTCGCCCAGCGGGTTCACCCCGGGGCCGGCCGCCAGCGAGTGGCCCACCAGGACGTGCAGGCACTTGACCCGGTCCGGCATGCCGCCGGCGCTGGGGAAGCCCTGGAGCACCTCGACGGCGTCCCGGCGTGCGATGTAGTCCTCGTGCGCGGCCCGGTAGGCGGCGGCCAACTCCGGGTCGGTCGTGAGCCGCTCGCTCATCTCCTTCATCACGCCCTCGGCCTCCAGGGTGCCGATGGCGGACGCGGCGCGCGGGCAGGTCAGGTAGTACAGCGTCGGGAACGGCGTGCCGTCCTCCAGCCGGGGCGCCGTCTCGACGACGTCCGGGTTGCCGCAGGGGCAGCGGTGGGCGATGGCGCGCAGACCGCGCGGCGGGCGGCCCAGCTGCTCCTTGAACGCGGCGATGTCCGCCTCGGTGGGCGGGGTGTGCTCCGTCTGCGGAGGGGGCGTGTCCATGGATGGAGGGTTCTCTTCGGTCGGGGTGGGATTGCGGAGGTGGCGCCGGGTCGGCCGGGATGGGTCGCCGAGGCGGTGCCGGGTGCGCGGGTCAGCGGCGGCCCGCGGGCCGGTCGGCGTCGTCCAGGCCGTCCAGCAGGGCGCGGTACCAGGGCAGCCCGGCGGCTCCCCGGTCGGCGCCGCGACCGTCGTCCCGGCCGCTGCCCGTCATGATGAAGCCGGTCTCGCCGGGACGTACGTAGTGCAGCCGCTCGCGCGCCAGGCGCTCGATGTACGCGGGGTCCTTCAGCCGCGCCTTCTGCTCGCGCAGCCGCTCGTTCTCCTCCCGGGCCTGCTGGGCCTGGCGCCGCTGTTCGGCGATGTCCGAGCGTTGGGCGACGTACTGCCGTATGGGGTAGGCGAGGGCGACCACCAGCGCGCAGAGCACCAGGGCGAGCAGCGCGGCCCGCCCGGTGAGCCGGTTGCGGCGGCCCCGGGCGCGGTAGACCCGGGCCGCGGCGTTCTCGCCGAGCGCCCTGAGCCTGGTCGCGGTGGAGAACCGGTCCCGGTCCGCGCCCATGTCCGCCTCGCCCTTCCTCGGTTCTCTTCGGTCCTGTGCGTGCGTCCCCGCACACGGTACGGGACCGGTGTGCGGGGACCCGCCTGCGACGGGGCGGTGCGCCGGCCGGCCCGCGGCCGGCCGGCGGGGCCTCAGCCGGCGGGGCGGAACCGCGGGAAGGCGGAGCGACCGGCGTAGACCGCGGCGTCGTCGAGGATCTCCTCGATGCGCAGCAGCTGGTTGTACTTGGCCACGCGCTCGGAGCGGGCCGGGGCACCGGTCTTGATCTGGCCGCAGTTGGTGGCGACGGCCAGGTCGGCGATGGTGACGTCCTCGGTCTCGCCGGAGCGGTGCGACATCATGCACTTGAAGCCGCTGCGCTGTGCCAGCTCGACGGCGTCCAGCGTCTCGGTGAGCGAGCCGATCTGGTTGACCTTCACCAGCAGGGCGTTGGCGGCGTTCTCCTCGATGCCGCGGCCCAGGCGCTCCGGGTTGGTGACGAACAGGTCGTCACCGACCAGCTGCACCTTGTCGCCCAGCTTGGCGGTGATGGTCTTCCAGCCGTCCCAGTCGTCCTCGAACAGCGGGTCCTCGATGGAGACCAGCGGGTAGGAGGCCACCAGCTCCTCGTAGTACGCGGTCATCTCCGCGGCGGTGCGCTCCTGGCCCTCGAAGACGTACTTGCCGTCCTTGTGGAACTCGGAGGCGGCGACGTCCAGCGCCAGCGCCACGTCCTGGCCCGGGGTGTAGCCGGCCTTCCGGATGGCCTCCAGGATCAGGTCCAGGGCCTCGCGGTTGGAGTCGAGGTTCGGCGCGAAGCCGCCCTCGTCGCCCAGGCCGGTGGACAGGCCGCGCTCCTTCAGCACCGCCTTGAGGGTGTGGTAGACCTCGGTGCCCCAGCGCAGCGCCTCGGAGAAGGACTCCGCGCCGATCGGGGCGATCATGAACTCCTGGATGTCCACGTTGGAGTCCGCGTGCGAGCCGCCGTTGAGGATGTTCATCATCGGGACCGGCAGCAGGTGGGCGTTGGGGCCGCCCAGGTAGCGGAAGAGCGGCAGGTCGGACGCCTCGGAGGCGGCGTGCGCGACGGCCAGCGAGACGCCGAGGATCGCGTTGGCGCCGAGCGAGGACTTGTCCGGGGTGGCGTCCAGGTCGAACATGGCCTGGTCGATCAGCCGCTGCTCGGTGGCGTCGTAGCCGACCAGCTCCGGGCCGATCTGCTCGATGACGGCGAGGACGGCCTTCTCCACGCCCTTGCCGCCGTAGCGGTTCTTGTCCCCGTCACGCAGTTCGAGGGCCTCGAAAGCGCCGGTCGAGGCGCCGGACGGCACAGCAGCACGGCCGGTGCTGCCGTCGTCGAGGCCGACCTCGACCTCGACCGTGGGGTTGCCTCGCGAGTCGAGGATCTCGCGAGCTACGACGACGTCGATGGACGGCACGAGGATCTCCTTCGTGTGGGTCTGCGTCTGCAGCATGAGCCTAACCGGCCCGGCGGACGGTTCCCGTCCGACGCCCTGCCTGAGGGCTGTGCCGTCATCCCCGGTGGACCGGTGAGCGGTGTCCGGTGCGGATCCGCCGCGCGGCCGGAGTGCCCGGGAGCGCCGCCGCGGAGGGCCGGAGCCGGCCGGTGCGCGGGGGCGAAGGGCCGCCGGCGGCGCCGCCGCCGGGGGCTGGGCCGGCCGGTGTGCCACTGGGGCGCGGCGGCCTCGCGGCCCGGCCTCACGGCTGCCGGCGGCCCGTCGTCCACGGCCGCGGCGCGCCGTCCGTCGCGCGGTGGCGCCGTCCGTGCCGCGCGGGTGGGCCGTCGCACGGGGCGGCGGCCCACCGTGGGCGAACTACTTCCCGGCCTTGGGGAGTTCGAGGTGCTGGCCGGGCAGGATCAGGTCCGGGTCGTCGCCGATCACCTCGGTGTTGGCCTGGTAGAGCGCGGGCCAGCCACCCGAAACCCGGTACTCCTCGGCGATGGCCGACAGGTTGTCACCGGTCCGTACGGTGTAGTCCGCCCGGACCCGCTCCGCGGGCTTCCCGGTGCGCTCGCCGTCGCCGCGCGAGGCGTGCCGCCCACCGGTGCGGCCGTCGTGCTCGGGACCGCGCTCGTCGACCTGGCCGCGGTGCTTGCCGGTGCCGGGGGTCGTGGTGCCGGTGCGTCCGGTGCCGGGAGCGCCGGCGTGACCGCGCTCACCCCCGGGGCGTTCGGTGCCGCCGGTCTCGCCCGGGGCGGTGTCGCCGGTGTCGACGCGGCTGCCGGTGCCGCGGTCGCCCTTGCCGTCCTGCTCGTCCTGGTCATTCTTGTCGGCGCCGCGGTCGTCGGCGCCGCGGGAGGAGCCGCCGGACGGCGTGCCGGACTCCTCGGTGTCGGCCGAGTCGGCGAGGTCGCCGGTCCGGTCCTGGTCGCGCGAGGGCTTGGTGGTGCCGGAGGGCGCCGACGGTTCGTCAGCGGTGCGGCCGGTCGAGGGGTCCGTGGTGGGCGCCTCGATGCTGCCCGGGTCCACCCGGGGGGCCTTGCCGTTCTCGGTGAGACCGGCCTCCACCGAGCAGCTGGGCCAGCCCTGGGGGCCGCGGTCGGCCAGCATGGCCTCGGCGACGGCTATCTGCTGGGACCGGCTGGCCAGGTCCGGGCGGGGGGCGTAGGCGGTGCCGCCGTAGTGCTTCCACATCTCCAGGGTGAGCTGGAGACCGCCGTAGAAGCCGTTGCCGGAGTTGGCACTCCACAGGCCGCCGCTCTCGCACTCGGCGACCCGGTCCCAGGTGTGCGCTTCCGCGGCGCTCGCGCTGGTGGCTCCCAGCAGCGGAATGGCGATGCTCGCGCCGGTCACCCCCGCCGCGACGACGAATGCCGGAGCCTGGCGGGGGCGGCGATGCCGACCGTTCCCGGAGCGCATGCGGTGGCCTCTCATGTGACGGCTTGGGTCGGGGGTCGAAGATAGCCGGGGCTCCCGAGGGTCTCAAGCCGATGTAGCCAGGGTCACGCGAAGATCACATGTCTGACGAGGTGTCACTTTCCGCTGCTCTCCGGGCGGGCGGTGAACTCCACCGGCAGGGTGCGCAGTCCGCGCATGATGAGTCCGCCGCGCCACCGCAGGTCGTCCGGATCCGCCGCCAACCGCAGGTCGGGCAGCCGGCGCAGCAGGGTGGCGAGGGCGGTACGGCCCTCCAGGCGGGCGAGTGGGGCGCCCAGGCAGTAGTGGATGCCGTGGCCGTAGCCGAGGTGCTGGTTGTCGGCCCGGGAGAGGTCGAGCACGTCCGGCCGTCGGAAGCGCTCCGGGTCGCGGTCGGCCGCGGCGAGCACCACCAGCACCGGGTCCCCGGCGGCTATGCGCTGTCCGCCGAGGGTGATCGGCTCGGTGGCGAAGCGCCAGGTGGCGATCTCCACCGGCCCGTCGAAGCGCAGCAGCTCCTCCACCGCGCCGGACAGCCACTCCTGGTCGTCGCGTGCGACCGCGTCCTGGAAGCGGGCGCGCTGCGCCGGCTCGCGCAGCAGCGCGTAGGCGCCGTTGCCGATGAGGTTGACGGTGGTCTCGAAGCCGGCGAAGAGCAGGATGAAGGCCATCGCCGCGGCCTCGTTCTCGGTGAGGTGCTCCCCGTGGTCACTGGCCCGGATCAGCCCGGAGATCAGGTCGTCGTCCTGCTCGCTGGCGCCCAGCTCCTCGCGCTTGCGGTGGATCAGTTCGGCCAGGTAGCCGCGCATCCTCTTCACCGCGCGGGCCACGCCGCCGCGGGGCGTCCGCTTTCCGCCGGGCAGGTCGTGGCGGATCATCATGCCGGCCCAGTCCCGGAAGTCGTCCTGGTCCTCGGCCGGCACCCCGAGCAGGTCGCAGATGGCGTAGATGGGCAGCGGGAAGGCGAACTCGTGGATGAGGTCGGCGGTGCCGCGCGCGGCGAAGTCGTCGATCAGCCGGTCGGTCAACTGCTGCACCCGGGGCGCGAACTCGGCCACCCGGCGCGGGGTGAACGCCTTGGACACCAGGCGCCGCAGCCGGGTGTGGTCCGGCGGGTCGATGTTGAGCAGGTGCGTCATCAGGTTGGCGCTCCGCTCGCCCGGGATGCCGACCTTGCTCCGGCCCTGCGCGTCATCGCTGTGGTGCAGGGGGTTCTTGGACAGTCGGGTATCGGCCAGCGCCTGCCGGGCGTCCGCGTACCGGGTCACCAGCCAGGCCTCGACCCCGCTGGGCAGTGTGGTCCGGTGTACCGGGGCATGCTCCCGCAGCCAGGCGTACGCGGGGTAGGGATCGCTGGCGAACTCCCAGGTGAACAGGGTGGGCGCGGAGGCGGGCAGGTCAGACACGCTTCGACGGTACCGAGGGCGGTGC
>NZ_SRID01000311.1 GCF_004684805.1 Streptomyces palmae | reverse complement strand
CGTCCGCGTCGAAGGCCACGCCCACCCGTGCGCCGCTCTCCGGGGCGGCGTACGGGGCGTGGCTCGGGAGCGGGTCTGTCGCCCCGGGGCGCGGCCGGCAGGCCCGAACGGCTCGGCACGGCCCCGCCCCGGCGGAGCCGTGGGCTTGCTGGGGCACTGAACCGGGTGGCCCACCAGGCGGAGGGCCGCCGCGGGTCCGGGTTGGCTCGCGGCCGGCACATCGGCGTATGGGTCCGCGGTCGGTGTCGCCCTCGGGTCTCAGCCGGTGAGGGGGAGGGTGAGCAGCTCGGCGATCAGTACGCACAGCACGGCCAGCATCGCCAGCAGCGCGCCGGTGCGCAGGGCTGTGGCGCCGCGCAGCAGCCTGGCCGAGGCGCCGACGCTCAGCAGGGTGGCGGTGGTGTCCGCCCGGTCGCCGCGCACCTCCAAAGCGGTGACCAGGGTGGTGGCGGTGACACAGGCCATCACCAGCCCCGCACCCAGGCCGGCCACCGGGCCGGCGGAGCCCAGGGCGTCGCCGTACAGGTCCACCACCGCGTACGCGGTGGTGGCCACGGCGCACAGGACGCCGAGCGGGCGCCCCAACCGGTCCGCGTCCGCCTCCAGCGCCCGCCCGGCCAGCAGCCGCAGCGGACCGGGGCGGAAGGCGGCCAGCAGCCTGCCGCACACCTGGGTCAGCCCGGGCCCCATGGCCATCAGCCCGAGCGCCACCAGTACCCAGCCGCCGAGGACGCCGGGTGGGCTGTGCACCGGGTGCCCGGGCAGCGGCAGCAGCTGTCCGGCGGAATCCCCGGCGCCCCGTCCCGCATAGGTCTCCACTGCCAGCCCCGCGGCGACCAGCGCGGCGCCCCACGGAAGCCCGAAGTCCAGCGCGATCGGCTCGGATCGCCGCGGCGTGCTCTCGGGGTCCTCGGCCGATGGGCGGTCCTGCTCCGTTTCCGGCTCCTCGGGCGGCTTGGGCCGCGGGGGCCGCGCCCGGCGCGGCCACAGGCTCACCGCACTGGACACCGCGGCCAACGCCGGCACCGCGCCGAGCAGCAGCAGCACCGCGCCCAGGGGCACATGGACGCCGCGGCCCAGGTCGTCGGCGAGGGAGGGCGGGCGGCCGTAGCGGCGCGCCCCCAGGAATCCGGCCAGCGCCAGCGCGCTGCCCAGCGCGCAGGTCACCGCGGTCGAGGCGGCCGCCAGCCGGGCGCGGCGGGCCGGTCCGAACCCGGCGGCGGCCAGCCCCCGGCCGTCCCGGGTGCCGCGGTCGATACGGGCCACCGCCACCGCGAACTGCACGGTGGCGGCCAGCGGCACCACGCACCACAGCAGCCGGGCCGCCGAGCCGCCGGCCCGTTGCGGGTGGGCCATCGCGTAGCCCAGGGTGCACAGCAGCAGGAAGCCCGCGCTCGCCGAGGCAAGGGCGACCAGCAGCCGGCGCAGCAGGACGAGCGGGTGGGTGTCGCGGGCTAGGCGGAGACTGAGCACGCGTCTCGGCCCTCCGCGTCGGGTGCGGGGATGGCGCCGACCCGTCGGCCGTCGAGCAGGGCGACGGTCTGGTCGGCGAGTGGGGCCACCTCGCTGTCATGGGTGGCGAGCAACACGGTGATGCCGTGTGAGCGGGCCGCGGCGGTGAGCGTACGGAGCACCTGCCCGCGGTCGTCGTGGTGCAGCGGGGCGGTGGGCTCGTCGGCGAAGAGCACCTTGGGGGTGGCGGCGAGGGCCCGGGCGATGGCGACCCGCTGGCGCTGGGACTGCAGCAGGGCGGCGGGGCGCTCGCGCTCCCGGTCACCGACGTCCAGCCGGTCCAGCCACTCGCGAGCGGTGGTGCGGGCGGTGCGGCGGGGGGTGCCGCGCAGCATCATTGGCAGGGCGACGTTCTCCCAGACCGTCAGCTCGGGGACCAGCCGCGGTGCGGGGTCGATCCAGCCGAAGTGCTCGCGGCGCAGCCGCTCACGGCCGAGCTGGGTGAGGGTGTGCACCGGGGAGCCGTTGAACCACACCTCGCCGTCGTCCGGCAGCAACCGCCCGGAGAGGCACTCGAGCAGGGTGGTCTTGCCGCAGCCCCGTGGTCCGGTGAGGGCCACCACCTCGCCTTCGTGGACCCCGAAGGAGACCCCGGTGAGTGCGGGTGAGCCGCTGTAGGCATATGTGATGCCGCGCGCCCACAGTACGTCGTCGTCCGGCGGAGCCACCATGCCAAGCACCTCGGCTTACCTACGATTGTCCGCTCCCCTGGCTGGGTGAACGAGGACACAGCGAATGGGTCACTGGCACGGTAAGGACATCCCGGGCCGCAAACGGTCCAGGCTCGGCGCGGGGGCGGCTCGTTTCCTCCGATCAGCCCTGATGGGAGGGGCCGGCCGGCCGACGTCGGGTCGGCGCCGGACCGGCACGGGAAGGCGTACGGGAGCGGCGTCCGGTGGACGGAGCACGGGGCACGGGGCGACGGGGCGCGGACCACGGGGCACGGAGCGAAGGGGCGCGGAGCACGGGGCACGGGGCACGAAAGACGCCGGGCGTACGGGGCCGGGCCGGGCCTCTGGCCGACGGGCCCGGGGCGCGCACCGGTCGCGGCGTCGGTCCCGTCGGCCGGGACGGGGCGCCGAACCGCCGCGGGGCCCCTCGTGAGGGATGGCGAGGGGCCCCGCAGGGGAAGAAGGCCGCCGGGGGAGGGGGAGAAACCCTGGCGGGGTCGGTGTCAGAGCTTCGTCCACGCCTCCGTGAGGGTCGCGCGGAGCACCTGCTCGATCTCGTCGAAGGTGGACTGGTCGGCGATCAGCGGCGGCGCCAGCTGGATGACCGGGTCGCCGCGGTCGTCGGCGCGGCAGTAGAGGCCGTTGTCGTAGAGGGCCTTGGAGAGGAAGCCGTACAGGATCCGCTCGGTCTCCTCCGCGTCGAAGGACTCCTTGGTGGTCTTGTCCTTGACCAGCTCGATGCCGTAGAAGTAGCCGTTTCCGCGGACGTCGCCCACGATCGGCAGGTCGTGCAGCTTCCGCAGGGTCTCCAGGAAGGCGGCCTCGTTGTCCAGCACATGCTGGTTGAGGCCCTCCCGCTCGAAGATGTCCAGGTTGGCCAGGCCCACCGCGGCGGAGACCGGGTGGCCGCCGAAGGTGTAGCCGTGCAGGAAGGTGTTGCCGCCCTGGTAGAAGGGCTCGGCGAGCCGGTCGGAGACGATGCAGGCACCGATCGGGGAGTAGCCCGAGGTCATGCCCTTGGCGCAGGTGATCATGTCCGGGACGTAGCCGAACTTGTCGCAGGCGAAGACGGTGCCCAGCCGGCCGAAGGCGCAGATGACCTCGTCCGAGACCAGCAGCACGTCGTACCTGTCGCAGATCTCGCGGACCCGCTGGAAGTAGCCGGGCGGCGGCGGGAAGCAGCCGCCGGCGTTCTGCACCGGCTCCAGGAAGACCGCGGCGACCGTGTCCGGGCCCTCGAAAAGGATCTGCTGCTCGATCTGGTCCGCGGCCCAGCGGCCGAACGCCACCGGGTCGTCGCCGTGGATCGGGGCCCGGTAGATGTTGGTGTTGGGCACCTTGAACGCGCCGGGCACCAGCGGCTCGAACGGGGCCCGCAGGGCCGGCAGCCCGGTGATGGCCAGCGCGCCCTGCGGAGTGCCGTGGTAGGCCACCGCACGGGAGATCACCTTGTGCTTGGTGGGCTTGCCGACCAGCTTGAAGTACTGCTTGGCCAGCTTCCAGGCGGTCTCTACGGCCTCGCCGCCGCCGGTGGTGAAGAACACCTTGTTCAGGTCGCCCGGGGCGTAGTTCGCCAGCCGCTCGGCCAGCTCCACCGCCTTGGGGTGGGCGTAGCTCCACACAGGGAAGAAGGCCAGCTCCTGAGCCTGCTTGGCGGCGGTCTCGGCCAGCTCCGTCCGGCCGTGGCCCGCGTTGACCACGAACAGGCCGGCGAGCCCGTCGATGTACCGCTTGCCCTTGTCGTCGTAGATGTACGTGCCCTCGCCGCGCACGATGGTCGGCACGGGAGCGTTCTCGTACGACGACATGCGGGTGAAGTGCATCCACAGGTGGTCGTACGCCGTCTTGGACAGGTCGGCGCTCATGGCTATCTCGTTCCCCAGGTGTAGGTCTGCTTCCGGAGCTTGAGGTAGACGAAGCTCTCGGTGGAGCGCACGCCGGGCAGCGTGCGGATCCGCTTGTTGATCATCTGGAGGAGATGGTCGTCGTCCTCGCAGACGATCTCGATGAGGAGGTCGAAGGACCCCGCGGTCATCACCACGTACTCGACCTCGTCCATGGCGGTCAGGGCGTCCGCCACCGGGTCGAGGTCGCCCTCGACGTTGATGCCGACCATCGCCTGCCGCCGGAAGCCCACGGTGAGCGGGTCGGTCACCGCGACGATCTGCATCACGCCTTGGTCGAGCAGCTTCTGCACACGCTGCCGCACGGCGGCCTCGGACAGACCCACCGCCTTGCCGATGGCTGCGTACGGGCGGCGCCCGTCCTCCTGGAGCTGCTCGATGATCGCCAGGGAGACGGAGTCGATCGACGGCGTGCCGTTCTTGTCAGTGGCCACGAACATCACTCTGCATGAGGACTCAGCAGTCTGACAACCCCAAACTAATGAAATTCGTTGTTGAGGGGATCCGATCTAACGGATTCCGCAGTTATGGGTAGGTAGGTATGTTGAAAGCGTCGCCTCGGCGACTAGTGTGGGTGTCTCACCCATCGGGACATGTGACAGGAGGGGTGGCACGTGACCACCGAACTGCGTCGTCTGCGCAACTACATCGACGGGGAGTTCAGGGACGCCGCTGACGGGCGGACCACGAAGGTGGTCAACCCGGCCACGGGCAAGAGCTACGCCACCGCCCCGCTCTCGGGCGCCGCGGACGTGGACGCCGCCATGGCCGCCGCAGCCAAGGCCTTCCCCGTCTGGCGCGATTTGGTGCCGGCCGAGCGCCAGAAGGTACTGCTCAAGATCGCCGACGCCTTCGAGGCCCGGGCCGAGGAACTGATCGCGGTCGAGTCCGAGAACACCGGCAAGCCGATCGCCCTCACCCGCTCCGAAGAGATCCCGCCGATGATCGACCAGATCCGGTTCTTCGCCGGCGCGGCCCGGATGCTGGAGGGCCGTTCGGCCGGCGAGTACATGGACGGGATGACGTCCATCATCCGCCGTGAGCCGGTCGGGGTCTGCGCGCAGGTCGCGCCGTGGAACTACCCGATGATGATGGCCGTCTGGAAGTTCGCCCCGGCGCTCGCCGCGGGCAACACCGTGGTCATCAAGCCGTCCGACACCACCCCGGCGTCCACCGTGCTGATCGCCGAGATCATCGGCGGTGTGCTGTCCGAACTGGGCCACCCGCAGGGCGTCTTCAACGTCATCTGCGGCGACCGTGAGACCGGCCGGCTGATGGTCGAGCACGAGGTGCCGGCGATGGCCTCCATCACCGGTTCGGTGCGCGCCGGCATGCAGGTCGCCGAGAGCGCCTCCAAGGACCTCAAGCGGGTCCACCTGGAGCTCGGCGGCAAGGCCCCGGTGGTGGTTTTCGAGGACACCGACATCGCCAAGGCCGTCGAGGACATCTCGGTCGCCGGCTTCTTCAACGCCGGCCAGGACTGCACCGCCGCCACCCGGGTGCTGGTCCACCAGTCCATCCACGACGAGTTCGTCTCCGCGCTGGCCAAGGCCGCCGCCGAGACCAGGACCGGCCGGCCGGACGACGAGGACGTGCTCTACGGCCCGCTCAACAACGCCAACCAGCTCGCCCAGGTCAGCGGCTTCATCGACCGCCTGCCGGCACACGCCAAGGTCCAGGCGGGCGGCCACCGGGTGGGCGAGGAGGGCTACTTCTACGCCCCCACCGTGGTCTCCGGCCTCAAGCAGGACGACGAGATCGTCCAGAACGAGGTCTTCGGCCCCGTCATCACCGTGCAGTCCTTCACCGACGAGGCGCAGGCCGTGGAGTACGCCAACGGCGTGGACTACGCGCTGGCGTCCTCGGTGTGGACCAAGGACCACGGCCGGGCGATGCGCATGTCCAAGGCGCTGGACTTCGGCTGCGTGTGGATCAACACCCACATCCCGCTGGTCGCCGAGATGCCGCACGGCGGCTTCAAGAAGTCCGGCTACGGCAAGGACCTCTCCGCCTACGGTTTCGAGGACTACACCCGCGTCAAGCACGTGATGACCTCGCTGGACAGCTGACCGCCGCTCGCTCGGTCCGCCCCGGGCCCGGCACCCCGCACGGGGCGCCGGGCCCGGCCGCGTCCGGGGCACGGAGCCGGCCGGCCGCGCCCCTCGCGGTTCAACGGGGCAGCAGTGCGCGCAGCGTGCCGATCCGGTTGGTGGTGATCGAGTCCGCACCGGCGCGCAACAGTCGGGACATCGACCACCGGGTGTCCGCGGTCCAGGCCGAGACCAGCAGGCCGTCCCGGTGCGCGCGGTCGACCAGATCCCGGGAGACCAGCCCGAAGCGGTAGTTGAGCCAGCGCGGCCGCAGACCGTCGAGGAGCACGGGCCGGGGTGGCGCCAGGGTGGTCCAGGTGAGCGCGGTCTCCGCCGCCGGGTCCGCGCGGCGTACCGCATGGAGCGCGGCCGGCCCTCCGCAGTAGTAGACCTGTTCGGCCGCTCCGTGCTCATGGACCCGGGTGACCGCGGTGTGCGCGGCGGACGCGTCCGGCAGGTCGATCATCACCCGGACCCGCCCGTCGCCGGAGAGCATCGTGGTCAGTGCCTCGTCCAGCAGCGGCACCCCGCCGCCGGTCACCTCGCGGACCTGTGCGGCGGTGAGCTCGCGCACCGGGCGGTCGTGGCCCCACAGCCGCTTCAGGGTGGCGTCGTGCACCACCACGGGCACTCCGTCCCGGGTCAGACGGACATCGATCTCGACGGCACCGGCCCCCGCGCGCATCGCCGAACGGATCGAGGGAAGGGTGTTCTCCCGGTGCACATACGGGTCGCCACGGTGGGCGACGGCGGTGAACGCGGCGGACGGTGCCGAACCCCTGCTGGCCATGGGGGACATTGTGCCCTCGGGGCGGGCCGCCGGCCGATGCGGCCGCTGGGCGCGGTGCGGCCCGAGGACACCTGCCACCGCACCGTGCGGACCCCGGCACCGGCCCTCGGTCCGGTCAGCCGATCGCGGCCGCGGTGTACGCGTCGATCTCGGCGGCCAGCCGCGCCTTGCCGGCCGGGTCCAGGAAGGAGGCCTGCACCGCGTTCTTCGCCAGCGCCGCGAGGCCGGCCTCGTCCAGGTCCAGCAGCCGGGCCGCGACCCCGTACTCGGTGTTCAGGTCGGTGCCGAACATCGGCGGGTCGTCGCTGTTGACGGTCACCAGCACACCCGCCGCCACCATCTCCTTGATGGGGTGCTCGTCCAGGGTGGCGACCGCCCGGGTGGCGATGTTGGAGGTGGGGCAGACCTCCAGCGGGATCCGGTGCTCGGCCAGGTGCGCCAGCAGCTTCGGGTCCTGGACGCTGCTGGTGCCATGGCCGATGCGCTCGGCGCGCAGCTCGGTCAGCGCGTCCCATATGGTCTGCGGGCCGGTGGTCTCGCCGGCGTGCGGCACGCTGTGCAGACCCGCGGCGATCGCGCGGTCGAAGAACGGCTTGAACTGCGGGCGCGGCACACCGATCTCCGGGCCGCCGAGGCCGAAGCTGACCAGGCCCTCCGGGTGCAGCTCGGTGGCGATCCGGACGGTCTCCTCCGCCGACTCCAGGCCCGCCTCGCCGGGGATGTCGAAGCACCAGCGCAGCACCACGCCCAGCTCGGCCTCCGCGGCCTTGCGGGCGTCCTCTATCGCTTCCACGAAGGCGGTGTCCGGGATGCCGCGCCGGGTGGAGCTGTACGGGGTGACGGTCAGCTCGGCGTAGCGGATGTTCTGCCGCGCCATGTCCCGGGCGACCTCGTAGGTGAGCAGCCGTACGTCGTCGGCGTCCCGGATCAGGTCCACCACGGACAGGTAGACCTCGATGAAGTGCGCGAAGTCGCGGAAGACGAAGAAGTCCTTGAGGGCCTCGGGGTCGGTGGGCACCCGGGAGTCGGGGTGCCGGGCGGCCAACTCGGCCACGATGCGCGGGGAGGCGGATCCGACGTGGTGGACATGGAGCTCGGCCTTCGGCAGCCCGGCGATGAAGGTGCTGAGATCGGTCAACGGATTCTCCTGGGGGGCGGACGCGCCGCCGGCGGCGGCTCCGGCCATCGTAGAGGGGCTCTCCGCCTCCACCGCGTGCCGTTTCCGCCACCTCAGGCCTTAGCATGACCGGGCAACACAGCGTCTGGGGGAGAGACATGGGCGATCAGTCCGAGCACCGGCCCGAGCGCGGGGAGGAGCAGCAGCCCCCGCCGCGCGAGCCCGACCCCTGGGCGCCCCCCGCCGATCGGGCACCGGTCGACCCGCCGCCCGCCGGCGGTCCTTCCAC
>NZ_SRID01000310.1 GCF_004684805.1 Streptomyces palmae | reverse complement strand
GGGCGGGCCGGGTGGCCGACGGCACCCCGCCGCACCCAGCCGTGATCACCGTAGGGTGGCTCCGTATCCGTCCCCGTCCAGTTCGGAGCAGAGCGATGACCTCTTCCCAGGAGTCCCAGGGATCCCACCAGTCCCAGGAATCCCAGGAGTCCCAGGGCGCTCGGGGCCCCGCCGAGCCGGTGGCAGGCGCCCTCCCCGGCTCCTCCGGCTTTCCCGGTACCGGTCGCCGGGTGCTGGTCAGCGGCGCCTCCCGAGGGGTGGGCCGGGCGATCGCCCAGGCGTTCGCGGCCCAGGGCGACCGGGTGGCGGTGCACTACGGCTCCCGCCGGGACGAGGCCGAGGCCACCTTCGCCTCACTGGACGGCACCGGCCACGCGCTGCTGGGCGCCGACCTGTCCGATCCGCAGGCCACCGCCAGGCTCGCGGAGGCGGCGGCGGAAGCCCTCGGCGGCATCGACGTACTGGTCAACAACGCCGCCGCGGCGGCCCCCGCGCACCCGCCGGCGAACACCTCCTACGAGGAGTGGACGGCGGTCTGGCAGCGGCAGGTGTCCGTCAATCTGCTGGCCACCGCCAACCTCAGCCACCTCGCCGCGCAGCGCATGATCGCGCAGGGCACCGGTGGACGGATCGTCAACATCGGCTCCCGCGGCGCCTTCCGCGGCGAACCCGCCCACCCCGCCTACGGCGCGACCAAGGCGGCCGTGCACGCCCTGGGCCAGTCGCTGGCGGTGGCCCTGGCCCCGCACGGGATCGCGGTGACCTCGGTGGCCCCGGGCTTCATCGACACCGACCGGGTGGCGCACCGGCTGGACGGCGCGGAGGGGGAGGGCATCCGCGCCCAGAGCCCCTTCGGGCGGGTCGCCGAGCCGGCGGAGGTGGCGGCGGCGGTGCTCTGGCTCGCCTCCCCGCAGGCCCAGTGGAGCTCGGGCACCGTACTCGACCTCAACGGCGCCTCCTACCTGCGCACCTGACACGGGGTACCCGACGGGAACGGCACCGGTGTGGGGGAGGGGTGGTCAAGCCATCCAGAAGAAGACCGCCGTCATCCGCTTCTCCTCCAGAGTGCTGCCCCAGTACCCCGTGGCGCTGTGCATCAGGTTGGCCGAGTACAGCAGCAGCCGGTTGAAGCGGTGCGGAACCTGTACGTCCTCGATGAAGGAGTTCGGCGGAACGAACCGCGTGCCCAGTGCATCGACCAGGTTGTTGTGCGGGGCGGCGACCGTGTTTCCGCCCAGCGTTCCGCCGGGAAGTCGCTGCCGGTAGAAACTGGTGCCGCACCCCTTGGGAACCCCCGGATTGAGATAGAGCACCGCCGCGTAACGGCAGAGATTCCGGGAATCGGTGTGGGGCCGCGGTTCGCATTCGCCTTTTCCGACGACCTGCACGCAGTTGTGGTTGAGCGTGCCGCCGCCCGGGGCCTTCTGGACCCATAGGTCCCCGGCACCGGTCGCCTTTTTCACCAGCCGTTCCACCCTGGCGAGCTCGGCGGGCAGCAGACCTGGCATGGTGCGCAGGCCAGGCCAGCTCTCCCGGGCGTACGGGTATCCCTTGGTCCACTCCTCGGTGGCCAGGCAACGGGCCCGGACCGCCACCGCGTCGGGCAGTACATCGTCGAATACCCAGTAATCGCGGCCCTGTGTCGGCTTTCTGTAAGGCAGGACGGGGAGCGGGTTATGGGCGCCGGGGGTATTCGCGCGGGGGAGAGGGAGCATGCGGCAGACCATACGTACGCTTCGGCCACCGCTGTCCTCTGCGGCGGTCAACCTTCCGTCAACTCGAAGGCGCCCGGGATCCGGGGTGAATCCGGGCATTCCCCGGTGTGCCGCGAACGCTGTTTCTGGAGCGGGTAAACACGAAACCAAAGCACGGTACGGAGTTCGCCGGGCAAGGCCAATGTCCGGCAACGTCGCGGCAGGTGGGGCGGAGAGGCCGGGCGGGGCCCGGTCCGGTCGGACACTGTCCGGCGGGCATACCGGTGAGCCGCACGGAGGTGCGGCCGGCTGAGGGGCACAGCGCCTGACGGGAACTTTATGTAGTCGTTCGGTTACTCTACGCTGGTGGTGATCGGTGCGTCACGCAGGCGGTCGGCGGCGGCGCGGGTGTCCTGGCTCGCGCTGGTGCTGCTCGTCCTGGTGCATGTCGTGGGCTGTGCGCACGGGCCGCTGTCCGGCGGCCTCGGGCGGGTGGACTCCCTCGCGCCCGCCGCCGCGTCCGCCGCGGCGCAGGCGGCACCGACACCAGAGCACGCGGTGGAACGGCCCGGTTCGTGCGGCCATCACCACGCGCCCCACCTGTGCGCCGGGGTCGACGAGCCGGTGCTGGCGCAGACCGGCTGGGACAAGGGGCCACTGCCGCAGCCGGCCCTGCCGGCGGTCGGCGGGGTTCCGGTGGCGGCGCCGGGGCGGGCTCCGCCGGACCAGGAGCAGGAGTCGTCGCGGTCCGGTGCGAGACGGCAGGCGGCACTGCAGGTCTGGCGGAACTGACGGGACTCGCCGCCCCGTCCCCACGGCTCGTGCCGCGGGGCCGGAGTGCGGAGAGCCGTCTCGTGTTCCCCTCGATCCTGTACACCGCCGTCGCCGGCCGCCATGCCGTGGACGGCGGTGGGAGAGCCGTCATCGATGCAGCGCAACCACCCGTCAGCCGTCCTCGACCCCACCGATCCCACCGACCTCACCGATCCCGCCGACGCCACCGATCCCCCGTCGGTCTGTCCCGCCCAGTTGCTCGCCGCCTCGGCGCGATCCGCCGCCACGCCCGCCGCCCTGGTCGGGGACACCCCCGTGCTGTGGGTGGGCCAGCCCTTCACCTCCGCCGGGCGCGGGTTCTGGGCCAAGCTCGAAGGCCACAACCCCGGCGGCATCAAGGACCGCACCGCCCTGTACATGGTGGCCGCCGCCCGCGAGCGCGGGGCGCTGCCGCCCGGTGCCCGGATCGTGGAGTCCACCTCCGGCACCCTGGGCCTGGGCCTCGCCCTGGCCGGGATCGCCTACGGCCATCCCGTCTCGGTGGTCACCGACCCCGGACTGGAGCCCCAGGTCGCCGGGCTGCTGCGCGCCTACGGAGCCGAGGTGCACACCGTCAGGACCCCGCATCCGGAAGGGGGCTGGCAGCAGGCGCGCCGCGACAGGGTCGCCGAGCTGCTGGCCGCACACCCGGACGCGTGGTGTCCGGACCAGTACCACAACCCGGACAACGTGGCCGCCTACCGGCCCCTCGCCCGCGAGTTGGTCGCCCAGCTCGGCAGGATCGACACGCTGGTCGTCTCGGTCGGCACCGGCGGCCACTCCGCCGGCGTCGGCCGCGTACTGCGCGCCTTCTTCCCGACCCTGCGGGTGGTCGGGGTGGACACCTGCGCCTCGACCATCTTCGGGCAGCCCGCCGGCGCCCGGTTGATGCGCGGTCTGGGCTCCTCGATCCACCCCCGGAACGTCGCCTACGACCTGTTCGACGAGGTCCACTGGGTCGCTGCCCCCGAAGCCGTCTGGGCGGCCCGCGCACTGGCCCGCACCCGCTACGCCACCGGCGGGTGGAGCGTGGGCGCGGTGGCGCTGGTCGCCCGCTTCCTGGCCCGTACCTCGCCGGCCGAGGAGCGCATCGCCGCCGTCTTCCCCGACGGCCCGCACCGCTACGTCTCCACCGTCTTCGACGACGACTACTGCCGCGCCCACCAGCTGCTGGGCCGGCGGCCGGCCGACGATCCGGACGAGATCGCCCGACCGGACCAGGCGGTGGTCACCCGCTGGACCCGCTGCCGCACCGTCACCGACCCGCTGTCCGCCGCCCCGGACGCGGGAAGCCCCGACCTGGCCGGAGCGGTCCGGTGAGGAACGTCCTGACGCAGACCCGATCGTTCAGCCGCGCGGCCCAGCTGCTGATGGTCAACCAGTTCGCCATCAACCTGGCCTTCTACATGCTCATGCCCTACCTGGCCGCCCATCTCGCGGGCGACCTGGGCCTGGCGGCATGGACGGTCGGCCTGGTGCTCGGCGTCCGCAACCTCTCCCAGCAGGGCATGTTCCTGATCGGCGGCACGATCGCCGACCGCTTCGGCTACAAGGCCCCGATCCTGGCGGGCTGCCTGCTGCGCACCGTCGGGTTCGCACTGCTGGGCTGGGTGGACACCCTTCCGGCGCTGATCGCGGCCTCGGCGGCGACCGGGTTCGCCGGCGCCCTGTTCAACCCCGCGGTACGCGCCTACCTCGCCGCCGAGGCCGGCGGGCGGCGGGTGGACGCCTTCGCCACGTTCAACGTCTACTACCAGGCCGGGATGATGCTCGGACCGGTGGTCGGGCTGGCGCTGCTGGCCGCCGACTTCCGGGCGGTGTGCACCACGGCCGCGGTCATCTTCGCCGCCCTGAGCGTGCTCCAGGCGCGCTCCCTGCCCGCCCGCCGCGGCACCGGGCCGCACCCGTCCTCCGCCGGAGGCGGGGGAGTGCCATCGGTATGGGGGCAGTGGCGGCAGGTCGTCTCCAACCAGCCGTTCCTGCTGTTCTCCGCGGCGATGATCGGCTCCTGCGTACTGACCTTCCAGGTCTACCTGGTGCTGCCGCTGGCCGCCGACGCCGCCCTGGGCGCGGACGGCCGGAAGGCGACGAGCGGGCTGTTCGTGGTCTCCGCCGCGGTGGCGGTGGCCGGGCAGTTGCGGCTGACCGACTGGGCCAAGCGGCGCCTCACCCCCCACCAGGCGCTGGTGGCCGGCCTCGCCGCGATGGGCGCGGCCTTCCTGCCCCTGGCCGTCGCGCCCGCCCGGTCCGCGACCGGGAGCCTGGCGGCCCTGGTGGTGGCGGTCGCCGTACTGGCCGCCGCGGCGGCGGTGGTCTACCCGTTCGAGATGGACACCGTGGTCGCGCTGTCCGGGGACACGCTGGTCGCCACCCACTACGGCCTCTACAACACCGTCTCCGGCCTCGGCATCACCCTGGGCAACCTCGCCCTGGGCGCGCTCTGGGACGCCGCCCACGCCGAAGCCCCCTGGCTGGTGTGGACCGTGCTCGCCCTGATCGGGGCCGGGTGCGCGGGGGCGGTCGCCGTACTCGCCCGCGGCGGACACCTGGACAGTCCCGTCACCCAGCCCGCCACCGCCTGACCACCCGCCGGCTCCCCGGGTCCCGGCCCCCGGCCGACGCCCCGGGGACTCGGGGACTCGGGAGCCGGTACGGCGCCGGCTCCCGAGCCGGGGCCGAGGACAGTAGCTGACACTGCGTCAGAAAATCTCTCCGGCAGCCTTCCCGGCCCCAGGCCGATCGGCTATACATGGGCCATCGGCTAGAACGCGTTCTAGACGTGGCGCGCCGAAGGCCGACCGAGCAGACCCCGGCACGGCCGACGGTGCGGACGGACGGGCCGGGGTCCTTCCGTACCGGACCCCTGGCCAAGGAGCGCCGCCCCATGCCCATCGATGCCGACAAGGCCCTCTCCGCCGAACCCCGCAGCACCGAGATCGCCTGGGACCCCAAGGACGTCCAGCTCTACCACCTCGGCATCGGCGCCGGAACCACCCCGCCGGAGTGGCCGGCGGGCAGCAGCGCCGCCACCGACCCCGGGGAACTCCGCTACACCCTGGAGAGCAGGCTGCACACCCTGCCCAGCTTCGCCACCGTCGCCGGATCCGGCTCCCCCTTCACCCAGCGGAACCGGGAGGCCGAAGGCGGCGGGGCGACGGCGGGGGGCCTCAGCGCACCCGGCATCGAGGTCGACCTCGCCGCCGTCCTGCACGGCGGCCAGTCCATCACACTGCACCGCCCCATCCCGGTCCACGGCACCGCCACCCAGACCACCCGGATCGCCGCCGTGTACGACAAGGGCAAGGCCGCGGTGATCGTGCTGCGCAGCGAGGCCGCCGACGCCGACGGGCCGCTGTGGACCAGCGACACCCGGATCTTCGTCAAGGGCGAGGGCGGCTTCGGCGGCGAACGCGGCCCCTCCCACCGGCTGGAGCTCCCCGACCGGGCCCCCGACCACACCCTGCTGCGCCCCGTCCGGGAGGACCAGGCCCTGCTCTACCGCCTCTCCGGAGACCGGAACCCGCTGCACGCCGACCCGGAGTTCGCCGCGCTCGCCGGCTTCGACCGCCCGATCCTGCACGGCCTGTGCTCCTACGGCATCACCCTCAAGGCGCTGGTGGACACCCTGCTGAACGGCGAGGTGGCCCGGGTGCGGACGTACTCCACCCGCTTCGCCGGGGTCGTCTTCCCCGGCGAGACGCTGCGCGTCCGCGCCTGGCGGCAGCGGGGCCGGATCCAGGCCGCCGTCACCGCGGTGGAGCGCGAGGACGCCCCGGTCCTGGCCGACACCGTGGTGGAGCACCACTGACCCCGAGCGCCCCGCGTCCCGCACACCATGAGGCGCCCGGCGCCCCGTACGCCCCGGGGACACCCCGCGCCCCGCATGCCATGGGCACCCCCGCACCCGAGAGGAGCCGCACCGTGCGCGCAGCCGTACTGCACGAGACAGGTCAGACCAGACTGGACGTCCTGGACGGCGTCGAAGCGGTGGGGCTCGGGCCGGGCAGGGTCAGGCTGCGGATGCGGGCCACCGGACTGTGCCACTCGGACGTGTCCGCGATGACCGGGGTGCTGCCGCAGCCCGCCCCGTTCGTCCCGGGCCACGAGGGCGCCGGCGAGGTCCTGGAGGTCGGCGACGGGGTCGCCGGACTGGCCGCCGGCGACCGGGTGCTGGTCTGCTGGCTGCCGGCCTGCGGCAACTGCCCGTCCTGCGCCCGCGGGCAGACCCAGCTGTGCCTGACCGGGTTCCTCAACGCCGGCACCCCCAACTTCGCCCGCCCCGGCGGCAGTCCCGAGCACCTCTTCGGTTTCGCCGGCACCGGCACCTTCGCCGAGGAGGTGGTGGTGGACGCCGGCTGCGCGGTACCCATCCCCGACGACCTGCCCTACGACATCGCCGCACTGATCGGCTGCGGGGTCACCACCGGCCTGGGCGCGGTCCTCAACACCGCCCGGGTGGCGGCCGGCAGTTCGGTGGCGGTGATCGGCTGCGGCGGGGTCGGCATCAGCACCGTCCAGGGCGCCCGAGCGGTGGGTGCCGCGCAGATCGTGGCGGTCGACCCGGTGGAGTCCCGGCGCGAGGCGGCGCTGCGCTTCGGCGCCTCCGAGGCGGTCGCCCCGGAGGCGCTGGCCGACGCCCGCGACCGGATCACCGGCGGCGAGGGCTTCGACTACGTCTTCGAGGTCGTCGGCACCGCGGCCACCGCCCGGGCCGCCTATGACGCCACCCGGCGCGGCGGCACCCTGTGCGTGGTCGGCGCGGGCGCGCTGGACGACTTCCTGAAGCTCAGCATGTTCGAGCTGTTCTTCGACGAGAAGCGCATCCTGCCCTCGCTGTACGGCGGCGGGGACGTACGCCGCTCCTACCAGCGCACCATCGCCCTGTGGCGGGCCGGCCGGATCGACCTGGCGGGCCTGATCACCCACCGGGTCCGGCTCAGCGAGATCAACGACGCGATCGACCAGATGCGCACCGGCGCGGGCCTGCGCACCTGTGTCGAGATCTGACCCGAACCCGCATCCTCCGAGGGGCCGCTATGCCGATACTGGACGGGAAGACCGCGATCGTCACCGGCGCCGGGCGCGGCCTCGGTCGCGCCGAGGCACGGGAACTGGCCCGGCTGGGCGCCCATGTCATCGTCAACGACTACGGGCAGCCCGGCCGCGACGGCACCGGCGCCCCCTCCGCCGCGCCGGCCGAGGAGGTCGCGGCCGAGATCCGGGCCGAGGGCGGCAGCGCCACCGCCCACCTGGGCGACGTGGCCGACTTCGCACAGGCGCGGGAGCTGGTGCGGCTGGCCGTGGACGGCCACGGCTCGCTGGACATCCTGGTCAACAACGCGGGGATCCTGCGCGACCGGATGGTGTTCTCGATGTCCGAGGAAGAGTGGGACGCGGTGGTACGGGTCCATCTCAAGGGCCACTTCAACACCACCCGGTTCGCCGCCGCGCACTGGCGGGAGCGCGCCAAGGCGTCCGGCGCTCCGGTGTACGGCCGGATCGTCAACACCTCCTCCGAGGCGTTCCTGGCCGGCTCGCCGGGACAGCCCAACTACGCGGCGGCCAAGGGCGGCGTCGTGGGACTCACCACCTCCACCGCCGCGGCCCTCGCCCGGTACGGGGTGACCGCCAACGCGATCTGCCCGCGCGCCCGCACCCGGATGACCGAGGACGTCTTCGGCCGGTTCCCGCGCGACGGGGCGGGCCCGGCGGGTACGGGGGACGAGGCGGACGCGGCGGGTACCTGTCTCTTATAAACATCTCCGAGCCC
>NZ_SRID01000030.1 GCF_004684805.1 Streptomyces palmae | reverse complement strand
GGGCTGGGTGGTGGGCGGGGCGCTGCTCGGCCCGTCGGTGCCCGGGCTCGCCGAGCCGGTGGGTGCCGGCCCCGCCTTGTCGTTCTTGTCGGAGTCCCCGCCGACGGCCACCACGATGCCGCCGACGATCGCGCCGACCACCACGACCGCGCCGATGGCCAGGGCTATCTTCGTGTTCTTGCTCATGCCGCCGCTCGGCGGCTGGGGCGGCTGCGGCGGCTGGCCGTACGGCCCCGGCTGCTGCGGCGCGCCATACGGGCCGGGTTGGCCGGGCTGGGTGGGCTGGGCGTACGGGTTCGGCTGGCCGGGCTGGCTCGGCTGGGGGTAGCCGTAACCGGGCTGGCCGGGGGCGCCGCCCTGGCCGTAGGGGCCAGGCTGCTGCGGCGGACCGTACGGGCCGGGTTGCTGCGGCTGGCCGTAGGGACCGGGCTGCGGCTGCTGACCGTAGGGGCCAGGCTGAGGGAAGCTCATGTCAGTCCTTGCTTTGTCGCCTGCTGCTATCCGTCGATCTCGACACGCGCGTCGCGGCGCACCTTGGCGGTCAGCTCCGCGGCGTCCTGGAGCGACATGCCTTCGCCCAGGACCTCCGAGGCCGGGTCGACCATCACCGTGACGCCGAGGGTGCTCTTATCGCCCCAGACGCATGCGGGCGCGCTCATGGATCCCCGTTCCGAGGTGAACTTCATGGCCTGGCACTTGAGTACGTCCCCGTCGAAGCCCTCGGGGGAGAAGTCCTGGGCCGGCCCCTCGGCCTGGGCGCTGCCGTCGTCCTCGAGCGACTTGACGATGACCGCGAGGGCGAGCTTGGCGCCCTGCCGCGGGTCCTTGACCTCGCCCCACACTCCGGTGAACTTCATCCGTTCGTGCGCCGAGGCCTCGTAGTCCGCCGTCACCAGGTGCGGCTTGTCCACCACGTCCACCTTGCGCAGCCGCTCGTCGCCGGACTTCGACAGGTCCTGGTCGCCGGAGCCCTTGCCCTGCCGGTGGTAGCTGTCGGCGACCGTCTTGGGCGTGGTGAGCTTGTAGCGGCCGGAGCCGTCGGAGCCGAAGAACAGCACCACCGCGGTGGCCACCGAGGCCACACCGGCCAGCGCGCCCACCACCATGCCGATCTTCTTGCCCCGCCCGCCGCCCGGCCGTGCCGCGGGCTGCTGCTGCCCGTACGAGGTGGGCTGTCCGTATCCGCCGGGTGCCGGATAGCCCGGCTGGTACCCGCCCTGCTGCGGGTAGCCGGGCTGGCCGAAACCACCCGGCTGCTGCGGCGGGGTGTAGGGCCCCGGCTGCGGGGAATGCTGGGGCTGACCGTAACCACCTGGCGCAGCGGCACCGGGCTGCTGGGGGTATCCGTAACCGGGCGGCTGGGCGTAGGGGTTGGGCACCGGCGGCTGCTGTCCCGCGCCATACGGACCCGGCTGGGCTCCGGGGGAGCCGGGTTGCGGTGGCGGCTGGGAGTAGCTCATCTGGCCTTCCTTCGGTGCGTCCTCGTTGCGCGCGACAGTTGTTCAACATCCTTCCCGACGTCACCGGCTCGGTTCCGCCCGGGGCGGCAACGGGTTCGTAACGGAGTGGCGCGGGCCCGTAGACTGGCCGCCGTGACCGATAACACTCAGCAGAGCCCCGCGAGCGGGCCGAACAGCACCCCCGAACTGCCGACCCAGTACGCACCGGCCGAGGTAGAGGGGCAGCTGTACGAGAGCTGGGTAGCGCGCGGTTACTTCGAGGCGGACGCGAAGAGCCCCAAGGACCCCTTCACCGTCGTCATCCCTCCGCCCAACGTCACCGGCTCGCTGCACCTGGGCCACGCCTTCGAGCACACCCTGATCGACGCCGTCACCCGGCGGAAGCGGATGCAGGGCTTCGAGACGCTGTGGCAGCCGGGCATGGACCACGCCGGCATCGCCACCCAGAACGTCGTGGAGCGCGAGCTGGCCAAGGAGGGCAAGTCCCGCCACGACCTGGGCCGGGAGGCGTTCGTCGAGCGGGTGTGGCAGTGGAAGGCCGAGTCCGGCGGGCAGATCTCCGGCCAGATGCGCCGTCTCGGTGACGGTGTCGCCTGGTCCCGCGAGCGCTTCACCATGGACGAGGGCCTGTCCCAGGCCGTCCAGACGATCTTCAAGAGGCTCTACGACGACGAGCTGATCTACCGGGCCGAGCGGATCATCAACTGGTGCCCGCGCTGCCTGACCGCCATCTCCGACATCGAGGTGGAGTACCAGGACGACGACGGCGAGCTGGTCTCCATCCGCTACGGCGAGGGCGACGACTCGATCGTGGTGGCGACCACCCGCGCCGAGACCATGCTCGGTGACACCGCGGTGGCCGTGCACCCGGAGGACGAGCGGTACCGCCACCTGGTCGGCACCGAGATCGAGCTGCCGCTGACCGGCCGCCGCATCCCGATCGTCGCCGACGAACACGTCGACCCGGAGTTCGGCACCGGCGCGGTCAAGGTCACCCCGGCCCACGACCCCAACGACTTCGAGATCGGCCAGCGGCACGACCTGCCCAGCATCACCGTGCTGGACGAGCACGCGGTGATCACCGCGCACGGCCCGTTCCTGGGCCAGGACCGGCTGGAGGCGCGCAGCGCCATCGTGGCCGCGCTGCGCGCCGAGGGCCGGATCGTCGCCGAGAAGCGCCCGTACACCCACTCGGTGGGGCACTGCTCGCGCTGCAAGACCACCATCGAGCCCCGGCTGTCCATGCAGTGGTGGGTCAAGACCGGCCCGCTGGCCAAGGCCGCCGGCGACGCGGTCCGCGACGGGCAGGTGAAGATCCACCCGGAGGAGATGTCGAAGCGCTACTTCGACTGGGTGGACAACCTCCACGACTGGTGCATCTCCCGCCAGCTGTGGTGGGGCCACCGCATCCCGGTCTGGTACGGGCCGGACGGCGAGATGGTCTGCGTCGGACCGGACGAGGAGCCGCCCTCGGGCGAGGGCTGGCACCAGGAGACGGACGTCCTGGACACCTGGTTCTCCTCCGGCCTGTGGCCGTTCTCCACCCTGGGCTGGCCGGAGCGGACCGAGAGCGTCGAGCGGTTCTACCCGAACTCGATCCTGGTCACCGGCTACGACATCCTGTTCTTCTGGGTCGTCCGGATGATGATGTTCGGCATCTACGCGATGGACGGCACCCCGCCGTTCCACACCGTGGTGCTGCACGGCATGGTCCGTGACCAGTTCGGCAAGAAGATGTCCAAGTCCTTCGGGAACGCGGTCAACCCGCTGGACTGGATGGACGCCTACGGCTCCGACGCGGTCCGCTTCACCCTGGCCCGCGGCGCCAACCCGGGCGTGGACGTGCCGATCGGCGAGGACTGGGTGCAGGGCTCCCGCAACTTCGCCAACAAGATCTGGAACGCCACCCGCTTCGCCCTGATGAACGGCGCCACGGTGGAGGGCGAGCTGCCGCCGGCCGAGCGGCTGTCGGCCGCCGACCGGTGGATCCTCTCCCGGCTGAACTCGGTCGTCGCCGAGGTGGACGCGTACTACGAGGACTACCAGTTCGCCAAGCTCTCCGACGCGCTGTTCCACTTCGCCTGGGACGAGGTCTTCGACTGGTACGTCGAGCTGTCCAAGACCACCTTCGCCAAGGGCGGCGCCGGGGCCGAGGCCTCCCGCCGGGTCCTCGGCGAGGTGCTGGACACCACCCTGCGGCTGCTCCACCCGGTGATGCCCTTCGTCACCGAGAAGCTGTGGACCGCGCTCACCGGCCGGGAATCCGTGGTGATCGCCGAGTGGCCCACCGACAGCGGCTTCCGCGACCAGGCCGCCGAGCAGGAGATCGGCACCGTTCAGCAGCTGGTGACCGAGGTCCGCCGGTTCCGCTCCGACCAGGGCCTGCAGCCCGGCCAGAAGGTCCCGGCCCGGCTCGACCTGGCCGGCACCGCGCTGCCGCCGCACGAGGACGCCATCCGCTCGCTGCTGCGCCTGCAGCCCGCCGGGGACGGCTTCACCGCCACCGCCGCGCTGCCGGTGGTGGGCGCCACGGTGGAGCTGGACCTGTCCGGCGCGATCGACGTGGCGGCCGAGCGCAAGCGGCTGACCAAGGATCTGACGGCGGCGGAGAAGGAGGTCGCCCAGACCTCCGCCAAGCTCACCAACGAGGCGTTCCTGGCCAAGGCGCCGGACCACGTGGTGGAGAAGATCCGCACCCGGAAGGCGGCGGCCGAGTCCGACATCGAGCGGATTTCGGCGCAGTTGGCCGCCCTGCCGCAGGGCTGACCGGCCCCGCGACCGCCCCATCGCCGCCCCGGACCGTCACGGTCCGGGGCGGCGATGTCTGTCCTCGCCCGATGTGTCGCACCCGCCTCGTAGACTTGGGCCCGTGAGTGAGCCCCCACAGCACGAGCCCGACCCTTCGGACACGCCCGACGAGTTCGACGACATCGTCGACGCCGAGACAGTTCGCGACCCCGACCTGGCGGTGATCGAGGCCGGCAGCCGCACCCTGCGCGCCCAGGCCGGGCCGCCGCAGGGCGACCAGGTGCCCGCCCGACCGGAGGATCCGGAGGTGGACCGCGCGCTGCGCGAGGTCGAGACGGAGCTGGCCGGCCGCTGGGGCGAGACCAAGCTGGACCCCTCGGTGCAGCGCATCGAGGCGCTGATGGACATCCTCGGCTCCCCGCAGCGCGCCTACCCCTCGATCCACATCACCGGGACCAACGGCAAGACCAGCACCGCCCGCATGATCGAGTCGCTGCTGGGCGCCTTCGACCTGCGCACCGGCCGCTACACCAGCCCGCATGTGCAGTCGGTGACCGAGCGGATCAGCCTCGACGGGGCGCCGATCTCCGCCGAGCGGTTCATCGAGACGTACCAGGACATCAAGCCGTACGTCGAGATGGTGGACGCCCAGCAGGAGCACCGGCTGTCCTTCTTCGAGGTGCTGACCGCCATGGCGTACGCGGCCTTCGCGGACGCGCCGGTGGACATCGCGGTGGTTGAGGTCGGCATGGGCGGCACCTGGGACGCCACCAATGTGATCGACGCCGGCGTCGCGGTGGTCACCCCGATAGCGCTGGACCACACCGACCGGCTCGGCGAGACCCCGGAGCAGATCGCCGCCGAGAAGGGCGGGATCATCAAGAAGGACGCCACCGTGGTGCTCGCCCAGCAGCCGGTGGACGCCGCCTCGGTGCTGCTCCGCAAGGCGGTCGAGGTGGACGCCACGGTTGCCCGGGAGGGCCTGGAGTTCGGGGTGCTGGGCCGGGAGATGGCGGTCGGTGGGCAGCTGCTGACGCTGCGCGGTCTGGGCGGCGAGTACCCGGAGGTCTTCCTCCCGCTGTACGGCGCCCACCAGGCGCACAACGCGGCGGTGGCGCTGGCGGCGGTGGAGGCGTTCTTCGGGATCGGCTCCCAGCACGCCCGCACCCTGGACCTCGACACCGTCCGCCGCGCCTTCGCGCAGGTCACCTCGCCGGGTCGGCTTGAGGTGGTGCGCCGCAGCCCCACCGTGGTGCTGGACGCGGCGCACAACCCGGCGGGCGCCCAGGCGACGGCCGCGGCGATCGGTGAGGCCTTCGGCTTCAGCCGGCTGATCGGAGTGGTCGGGGCCAGCGACGACAAGGACGTACGCGGCCTTCTGGAGGCGTTCGAGCCGATCTTCGCCGAGGTGGTGATCACGCAGAACTCCAGCCAGCGGGCGATGGACGCGGACGCCCTGGCGCAGGTCGCGGTCGAGGTGTTCGGAGCCGAGCGGGTCCAGGTGGAGCCCCGGTTGGACGACGCGCTGGAGGCGGCGATCACCCTGGCCGAGGAAGAGGGCGAGTTCGCCGGGGCCGGCGTCCTGGTCACCGGTTCGGTCATCACGGTCGGCGAGGCACGGCTGCTGCTGGGGAGAGGCTGAGATGCGGACACTGTGCGCGAGCACGCTGATCGGTGAGTTCATGGTGATCGGCTTCGCCGGGCTGGTCGCCATGAACACCTCGGACCTGTCCACCGGCACCGTGTGGACGGTCAGCGGGATAGCCATGCTGCTGTGCCTGCTGCTGTGCGGGGTGCTGACCCGACCGGGCGCGGTCCAGGTGGGCTGGGCACTCCAGGGCGCCCTGGTGCTGAGCGGTTTCGTGGTGCCGACCATGTTCTTCCTGGGGGCGGTCTTCGGTGGTCTGTGGTGGGCCTCGGTGCACTTCGGCCGGAAGATCGACGAGGCGAAGGCGCGGTTCGCGGCGATGGGGTCCTAGGGGAGCCGGTGGGGACTGGGCGGTGTGTTTTTCGGCTGCGGGACGTCTGTGGCTGAGCGCGCAGTTCCCCGCGCCCCTTCGGGGCGCGTCGTGCGCGGGGTGAAGTCCGTGCCGGTTTCGGGGCGGGCTGCTCACCCCTGTAGCCTCGGGGCCACCACCCTTCTGCCCTACACAGGGCCCTCCCCTCTACAGGAGTCCGCACCATGACCCAGCGCACCCTCGTCCTCCTCAAGCCCGACGCGGTCAAGCGGGGCCTGGTCGGCGAGATCATCGGCCGGATCGAGCGCAAGGCGAACTGGTCCATCACCGCGCTGGAGCTGCGTACCCTCGGCCGCGACACGCTGGAGCAGCACTACGCCGAGCACGTGGGCCGGCCGTTCTACGAGCCGCTGATGGAGTTCATGGCCTCCGGCCCGATCGTGGCGCTGGTCGTCGAGGGCGAGCGGGTCATCGAGGGCGTGCGCGCGCTGGCCGGCCCGACCGACCCGATCCAGGCGGCCGCCGGGACCATCCGGGGCGACTTCGGCACCATCGTCCGGGAGAACCTCGTCCACGCCTCGGACTCCGAGGAGTCCGCGGAGCGCGAGATCAAGATTTTCTTCCCGGGTCTCGCCTGACGCAGCGTCACGTTCGGACCCCGGTCGACCGGGGGCGGCCGATATTCTCGGTCGCCCCTTGGCATATGCGGAGCCAATCGGGGGAACGCGACACCCCGACACGACGTCACCATTGGTAGAGGGCGGGGTCGTGTTCTGCTGACAATGGCGGAGGACCCTCGCGTCGCACGTGCGCGACCGAGACTACGATGAAAGCTTCCGCGCCCTCGCAGCGCACCCACATCACCCATCCTGCCGACCTCAAGTAAGCATTCGCTCAAGTTGGGAAGGCCAGACGCATCCTCATGGGGAACAACATGTCGTTCATCGGCCGTGACATGGCTGTCGACCTCGGGACCGCCAACACGCTGGTGTACGTCAGGGGCCGCGGGATCGTCCTCAACGAGCCGTCAGTCGTCGCCATCAACACCAACACGGGCGGAATCCTCGCCGTGGGCGCCGAGGCGAAGAAGATGATCGGCCGGACCCCTGGCAACATCGTCGCCGTCCGCCCGCTCAAGGACGGCGTCATCGCCGACTTCGAGATCACCGAGCGGATGCTGCGCTACTTCATCCTGAAGATCCACAAGCGCCGCTACCTGGCCCGCCCGCGTGTGGTGATCTGCGTGCCCTCCGGTATCACCGGAGTCGAGCGCCGCGCCGTCATCGAGGCGTCCACCCAGGCGGGTGCCCGGCAGGTGCACATCATCGAGGAGCCGATGGCCGCGGCGATCGGCTCCGGCCTGCCCGTCCACGAGGCCACCGGCAACATGGTGGTGGACATCGGCGGCGGCACCACCGAGGTCGCGGTGATCTCGCTCGGCGGCATCGTCACCGCCCAGTCCATCCGGGTGGCCGGCGACGAGCTGGACAACGCCATCATCCAGCACGTCAAGAAGGAGTACAGCCTCCTGCTGGGCGAGCGCACCGCCGAGAACATCAAGATCACCATCGGCTCCGCGTACGCCACCGCCGGCGAGGAGCACACCGAGATCCGCGGTCGCGACCTGGTCAGCGGGCTCCCCAAGACAGTGGTGATCTCCGCGGCCGAGGTGCGCAAGGCCATGGAGGAACCGGTCAACTCGATCGTCGACGCGGTCAAGACCACCCTCGACAAGTGCCCGCCGGAGCTGTCCGGCGACGTCATGGACCGCGGCATCGTCCTCACCGGCGGCGGTGCGCTGCTGCGCGGCCTGGACGAGCGGCTGCGGGTCGAGACCGGCATGCCGATCCACATCGCCGAGGATCCGCTGGACTCGGTGGCCCTGGGCTCCGGCAAGTGCGTCGAGGAGTTCGAGGCGCTCCAGCAGGTGCTGGACGCCCAGCCCCGCAGGTGACGCCGGTCACCGTGGCGTTCCGCCGTACGGATGAGGGTCCGTCCGCCCGGCGGAACGCCGAAACACCGGCCCCCGCCGACATCTCGGCACGCAAGGCATAAGGTCCGACTCCTACGAGGAAGGCACGTCGCCGCACGTGAGGGACACACGAGAGAGCCGCCTGCTCCTGGTGCTGCTGATCGCCATCGCGTTCGCACTGATCACGGTGGACATCCGAGGCGGCGAGGACTCGCCCCTCGACGGTGCCCGAAGGACCGCCGCCTCCGTCTTCGGACCGGTGGAGGAGGGCGTCGCAGGGGTGGTGGACCCGGTCGGCAACGCCGTCGCCGCGGTACGCGACTCCGACGAGCGCCACGACCGGATCAGCGATCTGGAGCGCGAGAACACCGAACTCAAGCAGCGCCTCGGCAGCGACACCCGCAACCGGGCCCGCTCCGCCGAACTCGACAAGCTGCTGCGCACCGCCGGCCGCGGGCAGTACGGCATCACCGGCGCCGAGGTCATCGCCATCGGCAGCACCCAGGGATTCTCCTGGACCGTCACCATCGACGCGGGCAGCCGCGACGGCGTCCGCCGCGACATGACCGTCATCAACGGCGACGGACTGGTCGGCCGGGTCACCACGGTCGGCTACTCCACCGCCACCGTGCTGCTCGCCAACGACCCCGACTTCACCGTCGGCACCCGGATGGAGAAGACCGGCGAGATCGGCTTCGCCAACGGCCAGGGCGACCGCCCGCTGCGCGTCCAACTGCTCAACGGCAAGGCCAACGTGAAGAAGGGCGACCGGCTGGTCACCTTCGGCTCGCGCGGCAACCGGCCCTTCGTCCCCGGCGTGCCGGTCGGCGAGGTGGTCCGGGTGGACGCCTCCGACGGCGGACTGACCCGCACCGTCCAGGTACGCCCGTACGTCGGCTTCACCAAGCTCGACATCGTCGGCGTGGTCACCCAGGCACCGCGCGACAACCCCCGCGACTCGGTGCTGCCGCCCCGGCCGGCCGAGCCCAAGACCGAACCGAAGCGGAAGGTCACCCCCCGGGACACCGCGCCCCCGAGCGACGCCGCCACCAGGAGCTGACCGATGCTGCGCCTCAACCGGATCCTGCTCTCCACACTGCTCGTGGTCGTCGCCCTGTTCACCCAGATCTGCGTACTGGCCCGGCTCAACCTGCCCGGCGCGGTCCCCGACCTGCTGCTGCTGGTCGTCCTCGCCCTCTCCCTGGTGTACGGGCACACCGCGGGCGCGCTGATCGGCTTCTGCGCCGGCCTGCTCGCCGACTTCGCGCCGCCCGCCGACCACGCCGCCGGCCGCTACGCCCTGGTGCTCTGCGTCATCGGCTACCTGGCCGGCCTGGCCAAGCCCGAGACCGGCCGGCTCCGGTCGGCCGCCGGCCCGATGCTGGTGGTCGTCGGCGCCTCGATCGGCTCCACCCTGCTGTACGCCGGGGTCGGCTCGCTGGTCGGCGACGACGGGGCGGCCAGCCCGGGACTGGCCAAGCTGCTGATCACCGCGGCCCTGTACAACCTGCTGCTGGCGCCGTTCACCGTGCCGCTGATCATGGCCCTGGCCCGGCACACCGAGCACGACCCGCTGATCGACAGCTCCGGCGGCTCCAAGCCCGACGGCTCCTACGGCTGGCTCAACTCGGCCGGCGGCCTGGGCTCCGGCCGACTGGGCCGGAAGTCGTCCCGGGTCGGCAGCCCGCGCAGCAGCCTGATGAACAAGGCCGCCAAGAACCGGGCCGGCAAGGCCGGACGCCTCAAGGGGGTCAAGCGGCTGTGAACAACCCGCCCGCCACCAGCCTCGGTGCAGGCTCCCCCGGACGACGTCCAGGAGGATCGCCACGCGCCATGAGCAACACCCACCCGTCGCCCGCCACCACCCCCAGCGGAGGCGCTGCGCGCAATGAGTAACATTCCGGAGACCGGTCGGACCCCTCGGGTCACCGTCCGGCTGGCCGTCATCCAGATCCTGGTCTTCTCGCTGCTGCTCACCCTCGGCGGACGCCTCTGGTACCTCCAGATCCGCAACGGTGACGAGTACACCGCCAAGGCCGACAACAACCACGTGCAGCAGGTCGTCCAACCCGCCACCCGCGGCGCCATACTGGACGCCCGCGGCATCCCGCTGGCCGACAACGAGACCCGGCTGGTGGTCTCCGCCAGCCGCACCGACCTGATGAAGATGCCGGACGACGGCGAGGCGGTGCTCACCCGACTGGCCGGCGTCCTGGACATGAAGCCCGCGGACGTCATGGCCAAGGTGCGGCTGTGCGATGCCAAGACCCCGCAGCCCTGCTGGAACGGTTCGCCCTACCAGCCCATCCCGATCACCGACGAGGCCACCACCCAGCAGGCCCTGCAGATCCGCGAGCGCGCCGAGGAGTTCCCCGGCATCAGCGCCGAGCCCACCCCGGTGCGCCGCTACGCCGCGCCCGGTGAATCCAACGCGGCCCAGGTGCTCGGCTACCTCTCCCCGGTGACCGACGAGGAGATCAAGAAGGCCGAGGACGGCCCGTCACCGCTGCTGCGGTCGGACCAGATCGGCCGCTCCGGGCTGGAGCGGACCTACGACGCCGAACTGCGCGGCAAGGCGGGCGTCACCCGCTACGAGGTGGACAACCTCGGCCGGGTCATCGGCAAGGCGAAGAGCGAGCAGGCCCAGCCCGGCTCCAACGTGATCACCAGCATCGACGCCCGGGTGCAGGCGGTCGCCGAGAAGGAACTGGCGCTGGCCATGAAGGAGGCCCGCAAGTCCTTCGACAAGAACACCGGCACCAACTACAAGGCCGACGCGGGCGCCGTCGTGGTGATGGAGGCCAAGACCGGCCGGGTCGTCGCCATGGCCTCCAACCCCACCTACGACCCCAACGCCTGGGTGGGCGGCATCTCCGCCCGCGACTACAAGCAGCTCACCGGCAAGGACTCCAACTACCCGCTGCTCAACCGGGCCATCCAGGGCCAGGCCGCGCCCGGCTCCATCTTCAAGGTGATCCCGACCACCGCCGCGGTCAACGCCGGCTACTCCTTCGAGGGCCCGTACCCCTGCCCCAGCTCGTACAGCATCGGCGGCCAGGTCTTCAAGAACTTCGAGTCCGCCGGGCACGGCGACATCAGCCTGGGACAGGCCCTCGAGGTCTCCTGCGACACCGTCTACTACGGCCTCGCGCACCAGCAGTGGCTCAAGGACGGCGGCAACAACCCCAAGAAGGACGCCAAGGACTGGTTCTACAAGACCGCCCACCAGTTCGGCCTCGGCAAGACGACCGGCATCGACCTGCCCGGCGAGGTCAGCGGCCGGGTCCCGGACCGCAAGTGGAAGAAGGACTACTGGAAGGCCAACGAGAAGGCCTGGTGCAAGAGCGGCAAGAAGGACGGCGACTACGCCCAGCGCATCGCCTACGAGAACTGCCTCGAAGGCATGAAGATGCGCGCCGGTGACTCCGTCAACTACTCCATCGGGCAGGGCGACACCCTGGTCACCCCGATCCAGATGGCCACCATCTACGCGGCCATCAGCAACGGCGGCACCCTGTACGACCCGAGCGTCGGCAAGGCCATCGTCAGCGCCGACGGCAAGCACGTCCAGGAGATCAAGCCCAAGTCGCACGGTCGGCTGCCGATGGACGCGGCCACCCGGAAGAAGATAAACGAGGCGCTCGCGGGCGTGGCCACCCGAGGCACCGCCGCCTGGCGGTTCGTCGGCTGGCCGCAGGACAAGATCCCGATGCACGCCAAGACCGGTACCGCGGAGGTCTACGGCAAGCAGACCACCTCGTGGTTCGCGACGTACACCAAGGACTACACGATCGTGATGACGATCTCCCAGGGCGGCACCGGCTCCGGCGCCTCCGGCCCGGCGGTGCGCAACATCTACAACGCGCTCTACGGCGTCTCCGCGGACGGCACCATCGACCGCAAGAAGGCCCTGCTGCCGGTCCCGCAGCGCAGCCTGCCCAGGATCGACTCGAACGGCACCATCCAGGCCCAGCCGGTGGGCCGGGTCTACAAGGCCGTGGGCCTGGGCGGAGGTGCGCCGCAGTGACCACGCCCTCCGGCTACCCGATCCGGCGTTACGCCCCCGAGCCCGGCACCTGGAGCAAGCTGACCGCGCGCGACTCCGTGGTGCGCCGGCTCGACTGGGTGATACTGCTGGCCGCGCTCGCCCTCTCCGGCATCGGGGCGGCCCTGGTCTACTCGGCCACCCGCAACCGCACCGAGCTCAACCAGGGCGACCCGTACTACTTCCTGGTGCGGCACGCGCTCAACACCGGCATCGGCATCGGGCTGGCGGTGGCCACCATCTGGCTGGGCCACCGCACCCTGCGCGGCGCCGTACCCATCCTGTACGGGCTGTCCATCCTGCTGCTGCTGACGGTGCTCACCCCGCTCGGCTCCACCATCAACGGCGCCCACTCCTGGATCGTGATCGGCGGCGGCTTCTCCGTCCAGCCCTCCGAGTTCGCCAAGATCACCATCATCCTGGGCATGGCGATGCTGCTCGCGGCCAAGGTGGACGCGGGGGACCGGGAACACCCGGACCACCGCACCGTCGTACAGGCCCTCGGCCTGGCCGCGCTGCCCATCGCGATCGTGCTGCTCATGCCCGACCTGGGCTCGGTCATGGTGATGGCGATCATCATCCTCGCGGTGCTGCTGGCCTCCGGAGCCTCCAACCGCTGGGTGGCCGGGCTGATCGGCACCGCGGTGATCGGCGCGGTCCTGGTCTGGCAGCTCGGAGTGCTGGACCAGTACCAGATCGACCGCTTCGCCGCCTTCGCCAACCCGGCACTGGACCCCGCCGGCGTCGGCTACAACACCAACCAGGCCCGGATCGCCATCGGCTCCGGCGGACTGCTCGGCAAGGGGCTCTTCCACGGCACCCAGACCACCGGGCAGTTCGTCCCCGAGCAGCAGACCGACTTCGTGTTCTCGGTGGCCGGCGAGGAACTGGGCTTCGTCGGAGCGGGCCTGATCATCGTGCTGCTCGGCGTGATCCTCTGGCGCGCCTGCCGCATCGCCCGCGAGACCACCGAGCTCTACGGCACGGTGGTCGCCGCCGGCATCATCGCCTGGTTCGCCTTCCAGGCCTTCGAGAACATCGGCATGACCCTGGGCATCATGCCGGTGGCCGGACTGCCCCTGCCCTTCGTCTCCTACGGCGGCTCCTCGATGTTCGCCATCTGGATAGCGGTGGGGCTCCTCCAGTCCATCAAGGTCCAGCGGCCGATATCAGCCTGAGCCTCGCCCCCACACCACGGCCCGGCACCCCCGCCCATCGCGGAGGCGCCGGGCCGCGGTCGTCCGCGGGCGCCCGTACGGCGGCGGGGGTGGGGCCGAGGCCGTGTGCGGGTTCCGTATCGCGGCGGGAGTGGGGCCGCGGCCCCGCTTGGGCGCCGTGCCGAGGGGATGCGAACCGCGGCCCGGCGCGCGGACACCTCACCGCGGCCGTGCGCGGGCACCTCACCGCGGCGTAGATTCGCTGTATGGCCCACACCGTGCGAGAGATCGAGCGGAAGTACGAGGCCGCGGAGGGCGGGTCGCCACCCGACCTGACCCGACTCAGATCGCTGCGCGAGCTGCCGGACGCGGCCACCCTGGAGGAACGGGCCCCGATCACCCTGGACGCCACCTACTACGACACCGCGGACCGCCGGCTGGCCGCGGACGGGATCACCCTGCGCCGCCGCACCGGAGGCGCCGACGAGGGCTGGCACCTCAAACTGCCGGTACGCACCGAGGGCACCGGCCGCGTGGTCCGGGACGAGATCCGCGCCCCGCTGGCCGAGCGGGTACCGGACGAACTCGCCGCTCTGCTGCGCTCCCGCACCCTGGACGCCCCCCTGACCCCGCTGATCCGGCTGCGCACCCGCCGCCGCGTGGGCCTGCTGCGCGATGCCGCCGGCCATGACCTGGCGGAGATCTCCGTCGACCGGGTCACCGCCCGGCGGCCCGGCCCGCACGGCGACACCCGCCACCGCTTCACCGAGGTCGAGGTGGAGCTGGCCGAGGGCGCGGACCCGGACCTGCTGGACCGTATCGAGCCCCGGCTGACCGCCGCCGGACTGCGCCCGGCCACCGCCGACTCCAAGCTCGCCCGCGCCCTGGCCGCCACCGAACCCGCGGACCGCCCGCCCGAGCACCCCCCGGAAGCCGCCGGCGGCCCGTCCGAGGACGGCCGGCCGGCGCCCCCGACCGCCGGGGACGTGGTGCTGGACTACGCCCGGCACCAGATCGACGCGATCGTCGCACTGGACCCCGCGGTCCGCCGGGACGTACCGGACTCCGTGCACCGGATGCGGGTCGCCACCCGGCGGCTGCGCAGTACCTTCCGCTCCTACCGCCGGCTCCTGGACCGCGCCGTCACCGATCCACTGGGCGCCGAGCTGAAATGGCTCGCCGCCGAGCTGGGCGCCGACCGGGACCTGGAGGTCCTCACCGACCGGCTCGGCGCCGCCCTGGACGGCGTCCCCGAAACCCTGCGGCTCGGCCCCGTCCGGGCCCGGCTGCAAAGGTGGTCCCAGACCCGGCGCGGCGACGCCCGGACCGGGCTGCTCGCGGTGCTGGACAGCGAGCGCTACCTGGCCCTCCTCGGCGACCTGCGCGGGCTGACCGCCACCCCGCCGACCGGCCCCACCGGCGCCCCGCTGCTGCGCCCGGCCGCCGCCCGCGGCCCGGGGCGGGAGATCGGCCGCGCGGTGCTCCGCGAACTCGACCGCCTGGCGGCCCGGGTCGACGCCGCGTACCAGCTGCCGCCCGGACCGGACCGCGACCAGGCCCTGCACAACGCCCGCAAGGCCGCCAAGCGGGCCCGCTACGCCGCCGAGGCCGCCCAGCCCTGGCTCGGCAAGCCCGCGAAACGGCTGGTCAAGCGGATCACCAAGGTCCAGAAGCTGCTGGGTGAGCACCAGGACAGTGTGCTGGCCCGCACCGCACTACGGGAGATCGCCGCCCAGGCGCACGCCGCGGGGGAGAGCACCTTCACCCTCGGGCTGCTGCACGGCCGGGAGGAGGCCCGGGCGACGGAGGCGCAGCGCGCGCTGCCCGAGGTGTGGGCCAAGGCATCCCGGAAGAAGTACCGGGCCCCGCTGAGCCGCTGAGCCCGGGGCTCCACCGCGCTCGGGCGGCCCGAGTTCCTCGGCCGGTCGGAGGGCCCCTTCGGCCGCGTTACGCTTGAGGGTCCGTCCTGCCAGCTCACAAAGGTTCGAGATGACTGTCGAATCGGTCTTCCCGCAGCTCGAAGCTCTGCTCCCGCACGTGCAGAAGCCGATCCAGTACGTCGGCGGGGAGCTCAATTCCACCGTCAAGCCCTGGGACGAGTGCGACGTCCGCTGGGCCCTGATGTACCCCGACGCCTACGAGGTCGGGCTGCCCAACCAGGGCGTCATGATCCTCTACGAGGTCCTCAACGAGCGCGAGGGCGTCCTCGCCGAGCGCACCTACAGCGTCTGGCCGGACCTGGAAGCCCTGATGCGCGAGCACCGGGTGCCGCAGTTCACCGTGGACAGCCACCGGCCGGTGCGCGCCTTCGACGTGTTCGGGCTCAGCTTCTCCACCGAGCTCGGCTACACCAACATGCTCACCGCGCTCGACCTGGCCGGGATCCCGCTCAACGCGGCGGACCGCACCCTGGACGACCCGATCGTGCTGGCCGGCGGCCACGCCGCCTTCAACCCGGAGCCGATCGCGGACTTCATCGACTGCGCGGTGATCGGCGACGGTGAGCAGGCCGTACTGGAGATCACCGAGATCATCCGCGCCTGGAAGGCCGAGGGCCGCCCGGGCGGACGCGAGGAGCTGCTGTTCCGGCTCGCCAAGACCGGCGGGGTGTACGTCCCCGGCTTCTACGACGTCGAGTACCTGCCCGACGGGCGCATCGGCCGCGTGGTGCCCAACAAGTCCGGCGTCCCGTGGCGGGTGTCCAAGCACACCGTGATGGACCTGGACGAGTGGCCCTACCCCAAGCAGCCGCTGGTGCCCCTCGCCGAGACCGTGCACGAGCGGATGTCGGTGGAGATCTTCCGCGGCTGCACCCGGGGCTGCCGCTTCTGCCAGGCGGGCATGATCACCCGCCCGGTGCGCGAGCGCACCATCACCGGCATCGGCGAGATGGTCGACCGGGGCCTGAAGGCGACCGGCTTCGAGGAGGTCGGCCTGCTCTCGCTGTCCTCCGCGGACCACAGCGAGATCGGTGACATCGCCAAGGGCCTGGCCGACCGCTACGAGGAGGACAAGATCGGTCTGTCCCTCCCGTCCACCCGGGTCGACGCCTTCAACATCGACCTGGCCAACGAGCTGACCCGCAACGGCCGCCGGTCCGGTCTCACCTTCGCCCCCGAGGGCGGCTCGGAGCGCATCCGCAAGGTCATCAACAAGATGGTCTCGGAGGAGGACCTGATCCGCACCGTCGCCACCGCCTACGGCAACGGCTGGCGGCAGGTGAAGCTGTACTTCATGTGCGGCCTGCCCACCGAGACCGACGAGGACGTGCTGCAGATCGCGGACATGGCGACCAAGGTGATCGCCAAGGGCCGCGAGGTGTCCCGGTCCAACGACATCCGCTGCACGGTCTCCATCGGCGGCTTCGTGCCCAAGCCGCACACCCCCTTCCAGTGGGCGCCGCAGCTGTCCGCCGAGGAGACCGACGCCCGGCTGGAGAAGCTGCGCGACAAGATCCGCGGCGACAAGAAGTACGGCCGCTCCATCGGCTTCCGCTACCACGACGGCAAGCCGGGCATCGTGGAGGGCCTGCTCTCCCGCGGTGACCGCCGGGTCGGCGCGGTGATCCGCGCGGTCTACGAGGACGGCGGCCGCTTCGACGGCTGGCGCGAGCACTTCTCGTACGACCGATGGATGGAGTGCGCGGGCAAGACCCTGCCCGAGTTCGGCCTGGACGTCGACTGGTACACCACCCGCGAGCGCTCCTACGAGGAGGTGCTCCCCTGGGACCACCTGGACTCCGGCCTGGACAAGGACTGGCTCTGGGAGGACTGGCAGGACGCCCTCGACGAGACCGAGGTCGAGGACTGCCGCTGGACCCCGTGCTTCGACTGCGGCGTCTGCCCTCAGATGGACACCCAGATCCAGATCGGCCCCACCGGCAAGAAGCTGCTGCCGCTGGCGGTCAAGAACGCGGCGCCGGCGCCTTCCCCGGTCGGCCACACCCACTGAGCGGCGGACCGGACCCCCGGCGGCTGAGGACACCGTCGGGGGATCCTGGGCGCTGAACGCGACGTCGGCCTTCATGACCACAGCGGGTCATGAAGGCCGACGTCGTGTGGGGAGTGAAAGGGGGCGGGGCGGTCGGATTCGAACCGACGTCCTCCGAGATGTCATCGCGGCGCATTACCTCTGTGCTACGACCCCGCCTTGCCGATGATCATACCCATGAGTGATGGAGACGCCGGGCGGGCGTGTGGGGCCCGGCGGTGACCGCCGGTCGGGAGGCTTACCGCGGCGGCGCCCTTTTCAGGGGGATTATCCTGGGCACCCGGCGCACATGGGCAGCTTCCCTCCTCCCGAGGCGCCGTCGCGACGGCTGTCTCCGGCACCGGAGAACGTCGGGGTGGCTCGACGGTTCGTACGGTCGGTACTGGCCGGTTCCGCGCCGGAGGTGGTGGACACCGCCGAGCTGCTGGTCGGCGAGCTGATGACCAACGCGGTGATCCACGCGCGCACCGAGGCCGAGGTGGCGGCCTGGGTCGTCGAGGGCCGGGCGCATGTGCGTGTCAGCGATCATCGGCCGGACCGCGGCCTGGTGCCGCACGATCGCCACCCCTACGCCCTCACCGGGCGGGGCCTGGCCCTGGTGGAGGAGCTGGCCACCAGCCATGGCGTCCACAGCGGCGAGGGCCGGAAGTCGGTCTGGTTCGAACTGTGGCCCCAGGCACCGGCGCCGCCGACCTCCGCGTGGGAGACCGTGGCGCCCCCCGGCCGACCCGTGACCGTGACGCTGAACGACGTGCCGTACTCCCTGTACTGGGCGGCGCAGCAGCAGTGGGAGGGGGCGCTGCGCGAGCTGTTCCTCGCGGCGTTCACCGCCTGCTGGACCGGGGTGCTTCCGGAGGACCTCGTGGTCGCTCAGGACATGAGCAACATGATCTGCTCGAGCATGACGGCCGCGGTGCGCCAGGAGACCCCCGACAGTTCGACGCTCTCCCTGCTGGTCGCGTTCCCGGTGGACGCCGCCGCGGGCGTGGTCACCCTGCGCAGGGTGCTGGAGGAAGCCGATGTGGCGGCACGGCGGGGAAACCTGCTCACCCTGCCGGCCCTGCCGCAGATCCGGGCCTTCCGCCACTGGCTGTTCGACCAGATCACCAACCAGCTCTCCGGCGGCCACCCGACCGCGTGGACGCTGGTGTCCGGCGCCCCGAGCGCCACGCCCACGGAACTGGCGCCCTGGGACGCCAGCGAGGCGGAGGCCGCCAACGTGCCGATCATCGCGGCCGACGACCGCAACCGGATCATCGCGGTGAACAGTGCCGCGGCGGGCCTGCTGGGCTGGCGGGCGTACGACCTCCTCGGGCAGCGGCTGACCGCGCTGATCCCCGAGCACCTCCGCGAACGCCACCGGATGGGCTTCAGCTCGCTGCTGCTCACCGGTGAGTCCCGCATCCTGGGCCGATCCATACCGGTCCCCGCCCTGCACCGCGACGGCCGGCTGGTCCCGGTCCGGCTGGCCATCCAGACCCAGGAGGCGGTCGACGGGCGCACCGTGTTCGTCGCCCAGCTCACCCCGGCGACGTCTCCTCCCGTCGCGTCCGGTGCCGCGGAGACCGGCGGGTACGCGACGCGACCGGTACCGGGCCCGGTGCACCTGCCGACCACGACGAAGGGCGCGAAGAAGGGGGACATCGACGAGGCGGAGCTGGAGCTGTCCCTGTTCGCCGACACCGGCAGAGCGCTGGCCAGCACCCTCGATCTGCACGAGGGACTGCGCCGGGTGTGCCACGTCCTGACCCGGCAGCTGGCGGACTGGTGTGCGGCGGATCTGCTCGACGAACAGGGGCAGGTGCTGCGGGTCTGCATCGCGCACCAGGATCCCCAGGTGCGGATTCCCGGGAGGTACTACGGCAGGTTCCCGCCGCTGTCCGACAACGACCGGGTGGCGCTGGCCCGGGCGCTGCGCGGCGCGGGCCCCCTGCTGGTCGCCGACATCCCCCCGCTCGGCGAGGCGAGCAGTCCGCTGGACGCCCGGCAACTGGAGCTGATGGAGGAGCTGGGGGGCGACAGCGCCATCATCGCTCCGCTGCGGGCCCAGCGGGAGGTCATCGGCGCGCTGACCCTGGTCCGGGTGCGGGAGGCGAACCCGTTCACCAAGGAGGACATCCTCCTGGTCGCGGAGTTGGCCCGGGCCATCGCCCTGGGGGTGGACAACGCCCTGCTGCACCACCACACCCACTCCAACGCCGAACACCTCCAGCGCGCCTTGCTGCCCGAGCTGCCCCGGGCCGGGCATGTGGAGCTGGCCGCCCGCTATCTGCCCTCCAGCACCACCGCCGTGGTCGGCGGCGACTGGTACGACGCCTTCGTCCTGCCCGGCGGCGACACCGTGCTGGTCATCGGGGACGTGACCGGCCACGACCTCACGGCCGCCGTCTCCATGAGCACCCTGCGCAACATGCTGCGCGGCCTCGCCGTCGACCGCCCGGAACCGCCCGGGGAGGTCCTGCACCGGCTGGACCGCGCGAGCCAGATCCTCGATCCCCAGGCGACGGGCACCTGCGTCTACGCCCTGCTCAAGAAGGACGGAGGCGGGGGGAGCAGCCTCCACTACTCCTCCGCCGGCCATCTGCCGCCCCTGCTCACCACCCGGGAGGGCGAAACCCACTACCTGGTCTCGGGCAACGGCCTGCTGATCGGCATGGACGCGGACCTGCCCCGCCCCACCGCCGTCGAGGCGCTGCCGCCCCACTCCACCCTGCTGTTCTTCACCGACGGCCTGATCGAACGCCGCGGAGAGTCCCTGGAGGACGCCATGAACCGGCTCCGGCGGTACACGACCGAGTACGCGCGGGAACCCCTGGACGTCTTCTGCGACGAACTGATCATCGAATTCGGCGCCGACAGCACCGATGACATCGCCGTGCTCGCCGTACGCCCCACCCCGCCCCAGCGCTGACCGGATCGCCCGGCGGCCGTCCGCACGGCCCCCGCGACCTGGGGCGCCGGGGCCGCCGCCGGATCCCCTAGGCTTGCCGGGATGCACGCGTACACGACAAGGCCAGGGCCGCGTCCGGAGCCGGGGGAGGGCTGCCTGACCAAGGCGATCCGACTGCCGGTGCAGATCCTGGCGGTGATCGTGGTGCTACCGCTGCGGCTGCTGTGGGACGCGTTGACGGCCTGCTGCCGGGCGCTGTACCGCTGGGTGCTGGCACCGGTGGGCCGGGCCCTGGGCTGGCTGCTGAAGGTCTTCGTCCTCATACCGCTGCGAGCCGTCGCCACCGCGCTGGCCTGGCTGCTGCACACTCTGGTGGTCGCCCCGCTGGCCTGGCTCTACCGGGTGCTGCTCACCCCGCTCGGCCGCGGACTGCGCCGGCTGCTCCACTACCTGCTCGTCGTGCCGCTGGTCGCGCTCTACCGCTGGGTGCTGACCCCCGTCGGGCACGCCGTCAGCTGGATGGCACGCGGCCTGTGGGCGCTCCTCACCCTCGTCGTCCGGTACACCCTGGTGCTCCCCCTGCTCGCGCTGTGGCGCTACGTCCTGGGGCCGGTGCTGCGGGGGATCGGGGCGGTGTTCGCCTGGGCCTGGCATGTGGCCGGCCACATCAGCCGCTCCCTGTGGAGCTGCGTCAGCACCGTGTTCCGCCTGCTCGTCGTGGTGCCCGTCGGATGGGTCTGGCGCACCCTGCTGCGGCCGGTCCTGACCGGGATCCGCGACGGGCTGTGGCGCCCGGTCTCCCGGGCGGTGCGGCAGGCCCTGCGCGAGGTGCGCCGGGCACTCCTCGGCGCGCCCCGCCGGTAGCCCGAGTCCCCCGGGCCGAGCCCCGGCGGGAACCGCCGGCCGCCGGGGCACGTACTCTAGGTAGCAGTACGACGGCACTCACGAAGGACTGAACGACACTGGGCAAGCGACAGCCCGAAGGCCCCCCGCCCGCACCCGCGGTGCAGCGCATCCGACTGCGCTACACCAAGCGCGGCCGCCTCCGGTTCACCAGCCACCGCGACTTCCAGCGCGCCTTCGAGCGGGCGCTGCGCCGCGCCGAGGTACCCATGGCGTACTCGGCGGGCTTCACCCCGCACCCGAAGGTGTCGTACGCCAATGCCGCACCCACCGGCACCGGCAGCGAGGCCGAGTATCTGGAGATCCAGCTCACTGAGGTGCGGGAGCCCGCGACGCTGCGTGAGCTGCTCGACGAATCGCTGCCGGACGGCCTTGACGTCGTCGACGCGGTCGAGGCACGTACCTCGGGTCTCGCCGACCGCCTCCAGGCGTCCGTCTGGGAGATCCGGCTCGACGGGGTCCGGCACGAGCAGGCCGAGCGCGCCGTGGCGGCCTTCCTCGCGGCGGAGACCGTGGAGGTCGAGCGCCGAACCAAAAACGGGTTGCGAACCTTCGACGCCCGTGCCGCGGTGGCACAGCTCGAGGCGCTCGCGCCGACAGCCGATAGGCCAGGCGAGGGTGCCTGTGCGATACTGCGGCTGGTTGTACGGCACGGGACACCTGCCGTTCGACCTGACGACGTCCTGTCCGGCCTCCGCGCTACGGCCGACCTGGCGCCGCCGGTCCCCGCAGCGGTGACCAGGCTGGCGCAGGGGCTGCTCGATGAGGAGACCGGCACGGTGACCGACCCGCTCGCGCCCGATCGCGAGGCAGTCATGGCCGCCCCAACCACGGCCGCCCGGACTGACCTCCACCCGGCCTCACCGAGGGGCACCGCCGCGCCGGCGCCGGAAGGTTCCGCGTAGGACCGTCGTCGAAGCGCCGCCGAAGCACCAGGGAGCCACCCGGGTCCGGCAGGCGCATTGACCAGGAGACTTTCGCCGGTCCGCAGAAACGGACCTGGCGAGCGAGACGACAGCTCCCGTGCGGCGCCCGCGCCCCGGACAGCCGGTACCGCGCTCATCACGCGGACCCTGGCCGGACCGGACGCGGCGCCCCGGGAGCGTGACGGGAGAACCGCCCGCATGCTCGAACCAATTGAGCCCACTGAGCCGCAGGAACGATCGGAAGCCGGGGGGACGGGGGCGCAGCGCGCCACCGCCCCCGCTCCGCTGTCCGAGAACAACAGTCCCAGCGACACCCTGCCGCCGCGCCGCCGTCGCCGCGTGGCATCCCGCCCGGCCGGACCGCCGAGCGCCGGCAGCGCCTCGGCTTCCAGCCCCGCGCCGGCCGCGGCCGAGGTCGTGGCACGTCCCATAGAGCCCGTCGAGCCCGACGAGCCGGAGACCGAGGTGGCCGCCGAGCCGGAGGCCGCCGAGGCCCAGCCGGCGCGTACCCGTCGCCGTGCGACCCGCAAGGCGATGGCGCCCGCCGGTCCGCCCGCTTCGGGGGCCGAACCTGTCCAGACCGCCGAGGCTGCTGTGACGCCGGTCGCCGAGCCGGTGGCCGAGGTGGCCGCCGAGCCGGAGGCCGCCGAGGTGAAGCCGGTGCGTACGCGTCGTCGTGCGACCCGTAAGGCCACGGCGCCCGCTGGTTCGCCGGCTGCCTCCGAGGTTGAGGCCGTGGAGGCTGTCGTGACGCCGGTCGCCGAGCCGGTGGCCGAGGTGGCCGCCGAGCCGGAGGCCGCCGAGGTGAAGCCGGTGCGTACGCGTCGTCGTGCGACCCGTAAGGCCACGGCGCCCGCTGGTTCGCCGGCTGCCTCCGAGGTTGAGGCCGTGGAGGCTGTCGTGACGCCGGTCGCCGAGCCGGTGGCCGAGGTGGCCGCCGAGCCGGAGGCCGCCGAGGCCAGGCCGGCCCGTACCCGCCGCCGTGCCACCCGTAAGGCGACCGCGCCCGCCGGTTCGCCCGCGGTCGTCGAGGCCGAGCAGGCCGAGACGCCCGCCGAGGCGCCGGAGGCCGTGGTGGAGGCCGCCGCCCCCGAGGCAGCCGCCGAGACCGAGGCCCCCGCCGAGGGCGGCCCGCGCCGGGTCCGGCGCCGGGCGGTCCGCAAGGTCAGCGCGCCGCAGGCCGAGGCGCCGGCCGTGGCCGAGCCCGCCGCCGCGGCACCGGCCGAGCCGCAGGCCGAGGCCGAGGAGGAGCCGGTGGCTCCCGGACGCACCCGCCGCCGGGCCGTCCGGCCGCCGACCGCCGTGTTCCAGGCGCCGGTCTTCGCCGAGCCGATGTTCCAGACCCCGGAGACCGCCGCCGCCGCGGCCGCCGCCGAGGCCGAGGCCGAGCAGAGCGTCGAGGAGGAGACCGAGGACGAGGAGCCGCCGCGCGCCACGGCCGGCCGTCGCCGCCGTCGCCGCCGCGGTGAGCCGGTCGAGGAGCACGTGGAGGTCCAGGAGGCCGAGCCGGTCGAGGAGCCCGCCGAGGAGCCCGAGCAGGAGGCCGAGTACGAGGTCGAGGAGCACGGCGACGAGGAGTCGGGCGAGCGCCCGTCCCGCCGCCGTCGCCGAGGCGGCCGTCGCCGCCGCCGCGGAGAGGCCCTGGAGGCCGAGGGCGGCGAGGAGCCGTCCGAGGAGGAGGGCCCGGAGGCCGAGGCTGAGGCCGAGGAGCCCGAGGCCGAGGAGTCGGGGCTCGGCGCCGGCACCAGCAGCAGCCGTCGCCGCCGTCGGCGCCGTCGCCGCAGCGGGGACGCGCTGGAGGCCGAGTCGGGCACGGACGACCCGGAGCGCACGGTCGTCAAGGTCCGCGAGCCGCGCAAGCGGGAAGAGGGCACCAGCGCGGACGAGGTGCAGTCCATCAAGGGCTCGACCCGTCTGGAGGCCAAGAAGCAGCGCCGCCGCGAGGGCCGCGAGCAGGGCCGCCGCCGGGTGCCGATCATCACCGAGGCGGAGTTCCTGGCGCGCCGCGAGGCCGTCGAGCGGGTGATGGTCGTCCGGCAGAGCGGCGAGCGCACCCAGATCGGCGTGCTGGAGGACAACGTCCTCGTCGAGCACTTCGTCAACAAGGAGCAGGCCACCAGCTACGTCGGCAACGTCTACCTGGGCAAGGTCCAGAACGTGCTGCCGTCCATGGAGGCCGCCTTCGTCGACATCGGCAAGGGCCGCAACGCCGTGCTGTACGCGGGCGAGGTGAACTTCGAGGCGCTCGGCCTGGCCAACGGCCCGCGCCGCATCGAGACCGCGTTGAAGTCCGGCCAGTCCGTGCTGGTGCAGGTCACCAAGGACCCGATCGGCCACAAGGGCGCCCGGCTGACCAGCCAGGTCTCGCTCCCCGGCCGCTACCTGGTGTACGTGCCCGAGGGCTCGATGACCGGCATCAGCCGCAAGCTGCCGGACACCGAGCGGGCGCGCCTGAAGCAGATCCTCAAGAAAATCGTCCCTGAGGACGCGGGCGTGATCGTGCGCACCGCCGCCGAGGGCGCGAGCGAGGACGAGCTGGCCCGCGACGTGCAGCGGCTCCAGGCGCAGTGGGAGGAGATCCAGAAGAAGGCGAAGAGCGGCAACGCTCCCTCGCTGCTGTACGGCGAGCCGGACATGACCGTCCGGGTGGTCCGCGACATCTTCAACGAGGACTTCTCCAAGGTCATCGTGAGCGGTGACGGCGCCTGGGAGACCATTCACGGCTATGTCTCGCATGTCGCGCCGGACCTCGTCGACCGTCTGCAGAAGTGGACTTCGGACGTGGACGTGTTCGCCACGTACCGGATCGACGAGCAGCTGATGAAGGCGCTGGACCGCAAGGTCTGGCTGCCCAGCGGTGGTTCGCTGGTGATCGACCGGACCGAGGCGATGGTCGTGGTCGACGTCAACACCGGCAAGTTCACCGGCCAGGGCGGCAACCTGGAGGAGACGGTCACCAGGAACAACCTGGAGGCGGCCGAGGAGATCGTGCGCCAGCTGCGGCTGCGCGACCTGGGCGGCATCATCGTGATCGACTTCATCGACATGGTGCTGGAGTCCAACCGGGACCTGGTGCTGCGGCGGCTGCTGGAGTGCCTGGGCCGGGACCGGACCAAGCACCAGGTGGCCGAGGTCACCTCGCTGGGCCTGGTGCAGATGACCCGCAAGCGGGTGGGCCAGGGTCTGCTGGAGTCCTTCTCCGAGTCCTGCGTGCACTGCAACGGGCGCGGCGTGATCGTGCACATGGACCAGCCGTCCTCGGTCGGCGGTGGCGGCAAGCGCAAGAAGAAGAAGGGCGCTCCGCAGCACGAGCACGAGCTTCCGGACGGGCAGCTGCCCGTGGCGGAGGAGGCCGCGCCGACCCCGGAGCCGGCACCCGTGGAGACGGCGGCCGAGGTCGCGGCGGAGATCGCCGAGCCCAAGGCGCTGCCGGAGCCTGTGTTCGCCCCGGACGAGGAGCTGTACAGCAGCGCCGCCGAGGCGGAGGCCGCGGCCGGCCGCGGCCGTACCCGTCGCCGGGCGACCCGCAAGGCGTCCGCCCCGGCAGGCTCTCCGAAGGCCGCGCGGAAGTCCTCCCCCAAGCTCTCGGCTTCGCTCGAGCAGGGAGGTGCCCCCTCGGTGGCCGCCGAGGAGCCGCAGGCCCCGGCGCCCGAGACCGCGGTGGCCGAGGCCCCCGCGGCGCCGGAGTCGCCCGAGGTGCCGGTGGTCGAGGCCGTGGTGACCGAGGAGCCGCAGGCTGCCCCGGTGGCCGAGGCCGAGGCCGTCGAGGCGCCGGCCGCGCCCGCACCGCGGGCCCGTCGCCGGGCGACCCGGAAGGCGTCCGCGCCGGCGGGTTCGCCGGCCGGTGCCGAGGCCGCCGTGGTGGTCGTCAGCGCCCCGGCCGGCCAGCCCGAGGCCGCCGCCGAGCCGGAGCAGCCGGTCGAGGAGGCCCCGCGGGCCGCCGCCGAGCCGGAGCAGGCCCCTGAGGCCGCCGAGGCCGAGGTGGACGTGGCGGAGGCCGAGGCGCCGGTGAAGAAGACGGCCCGTAAGACGGCCGCCAAGAAGGCACCGGCGAAGAAGGCCGCCACCACCAAGAAGGCCGCGGCGAAGAAGACGGCGGCCAAGAAGACCGCCGCCAAGAAGACGACGGCCAAGAAGACGGCCGCCAAGAAGACGACGGCGAAGAAGACGGCTGCCAAGAAGAGCGCGGCGGCCGGCAGTGAGGCGCTGTCGTCCGTTTCGGGCCCCGCGGAGAGCTGAGCCCGCCCGTTCGGCCCGTCGCCCGCCCCGGCACCATCCGCCGGGGCGGGCGACGCGTTTGCGGGCCCAGGGGCCCGCGGGGACCGCGGTACAGGCGCGCCGGCCCTTGGGCGCGGCCCCTGGCGGGCCGCACGCCGCCCTGGACAGGTGCGTCCGGCGCGTCCGGCGACGGCCCGCGGGGCCGTACCGTCCTGGCGCCTGTGCGGGCCCGGGGCCCCTGCTGTGCTGGGCTGGCCGCACTGTCCTGGCGTGTTGCGCGGCGCCTACCGCTCTGGCCCGTGTGCGGGTCCTGGGCGCTACCGTCCTGGGCGTGTCCCGCGGGGCCGGGACCCGGCGCGTGCCCGGTTCCGGCGGGTTCCATGGAGACGTACCGGGCCTGGGTGCGTCCCACGGGGCAACCCCGTTCCGGCGCGGGCGGCGCGCCCGGGGCGGTCGGATCCCGCCGGTTTGACCCTTCCGGGCGTCGGCCCGTAATCTTGACCCTCGGCGTCTGTACGCCCACCCCTGAGCAAACACCTCCCGGTCTCCGGGAGAGGCCGCTCGTCCTCATGGATCTGTCGGACCCGTTCTCTTGAGACCGGGCCCCAGTGAGTGGCTGGCATCAGAGGTTCCGTTTCGAGCGAGAGAGAGTTCCGCGTGTACGCGATCGTGCGCACCGGTGGCCGCCAGCAGAAGGTGTCCGTCGGCGACGTCATCGAGGTTGACCGTATTTCCACCAGCAAGGTCGGCGACACCGTCGAGCTCTCGACCCTGCTCGTGGTCGACGGCGATGCGGTCACCAGCGACCCGTGGGTCCTGGCCGGTGTGAAGGTCCACGCCGAGGTTGTGGACCACCACAAGGGTGCCAAGATCGACATCCTGAAGTACAAGAACAAGACCGGCTACCGCAAGCGGATCGGTCACCGTCAGCTGCACACCGCGCTGAAGATCACCAAGATCGACGCTGCTGCGAAGTAAGGGACTGAGGAGAGATGGCACACAAGAAGGGCGCATCGTCCACTCGGAACGGTCGCGATTCCAACGCTCAGCGGCTCGGCGTCAAGCGCTTCGGCGGCCAGGTCGTCAACGCCGGTGAGATCCTGGTCCGCCAGCGCGGCACCCACTTCCACCCGGGTACGGGTGTCGGCCGCGGCGGCGATGACACGCTGTTCGCGCTGGCCGCCGGTGCGGTGCAGTTCGGCACCCACCGTGGCCGCAAGGTCGTGAACATCGTTCCGGTCGCCTGAGTAATCAGCCCGTAACGACGCTTCGAGGGCGGACCTCACTTCCCGGGTGGGAAGCGGGTCCGCCCTCGGCGCGTTAAGAGTGAAGACACAGACCACGACTCCCGCCGGCCGTACACGGCCGCGGGGGCGACCCTCATCCTGGAGGCACCAGCAATGACCACCTTCGTGGACCGCGTCGAGCTGCACGTCGCCGCGGGTAACGGAGGCCATGGCTGCGCCTCCGTGCACCGCGAGAAGTTCAAGCCGCTCGGCGGGCCGGACGGCGGCAACGGCGGTCGGGGCGGCGATGTGCTGCTGGTCGTCGACCAGTCCGTCACCACGCTGCTCGAGTACCACCACAGTCCGCACCGCAAGGCCACCAACGGCAAGCCCGGCGAGGGCGGCAACCGCTCCGGCAAGGACGGTACGGACCTGGTGCTGCCGGTGCCGGACGGCACCGTGGTGCTGGACAAGCGGGGCAACGTCCTGGCCGACCTGGTGGGCCAGGGCACCAGCTTCGTGGCCGCCCAGGGCGGTCGCGGCGGACTGGGCAACGCGGCCCTGGCCTCCGCCCGCCGCAAGGCCCCCGGCTTCGCGCTGCTGGGCGAGCCCGGTCAGACCGGGGACATCGTGCTGGAGCTCAAGACCGTCGCCGACGTGGCGCTGGTCGGCTACCCGAGCGCCGGCAAGTCCTCGCTGATCTCGGTGCTCTCCGCGGCCAAGCCCAAGATCGCCGACTACCCGTTCACCACCCTGGTGCCCAACCTGGGCGTGGTGACCGCCGGCGCGACCGTCTACACCATCGCGGACGTGCCCGGGCTGATCCCCGGCGCCAGCCAGGGCAAGGGCCTGGGCCTGGAGTTCCTGCGGCACGTGGAGCGCTGCTCGGTGCTGGTGCACGTGCTGGACACCGCCACCCTGGAGTCCGAGCGCGACCCGCTGTCCGACCTGGACGTCATCGAGGCCGAGCTGTCCGCGTACGGCGGCCTGTCCGACCGGCCGCGGGTGGTCGTCCTCAACAAGGTGGACATCCCCGACGGCAAGGACCTGGCCGACATCATCCGGCCGGAGCTGGAGGCCCGCGGCTTCGAGATCTTCGAGGTCTCGGCCGTCTCCCGGACCGGGCTGAAGGAGCTGTCCTTCGCGCTGGCGAAGATCGTCGCCGAGGCGCGGGCCGCCAAGCCGGTGGAGGAGGCGACCCGGATCGTCATCCGCCCCAAGGCGGTGGACGACGCGGGCTTCACCGTCACCGCGGAGGAGGACGGCCTGTTCCGGGTGCGGGGCGAGAAGCCCGAGCGCTGGGTGCGGCAGACCGACTTCAACAACGACGAGGCGGTCGGCTACCTCGCCGACCGGCTCAACCGCCTCGGCGTCGAGGAGGCGCTGGTGAAGGCGGGTGCCAAGGCCGGCGACGGCGTGGCCATCGGCTCCGAGGACGACGCGGTGGTCTTCGACTGGGAGCCCAGCCTGGCGGCCGGTGCGGAGATGCTCGGCCGGCGCGGTGAGGACCACCGCTTCGACGCCCCCCGCCCCGCCGCGCAGCGCCGCCGCGACCGCGATGCGGAGCGCGACGAGTCCGATCGCGAGTTCGACGAGTTCCGTCCCTTCTGACCGCCCGCCCCGCCCGGGCGCTGCCAGACCCCACCGGCCCCGCCGGCCCCTCCACGGGGGCCCGGCGGGGCCGGACCGGTTCGGGCGGTCATCGGACCGGTATCGGGCGGGCATCACGCGGCCATCACGCGGGCATCGGGGGGCGTCACGCGGCCATCGGTGGCCATCGGGCGACGACCCCGGACACGGCGAAGGCCCTCGGAGGACTGCTCCTCCGAGGGCCTTCGGTGTCATGGCCGGATTGGCCGGGATCAGCCGGATCAGCCGGTCGACCGGCTCGAACGGCCTGGCGGCGGGGCCGCTCAGACCCCCGCGGTCTCCTCCGAGCCGCCCGCCTCTATCTCCATCTCCTCGGCGGCACCGACCGCACCGCTCAGGCCGGAGAACTCGTCGGCGAGCCGGTCGGCCATCCGGAGCCGGCGGGCCTCGGCCTCGGCGGCCAGCTCGAGCGCGGCCCGGTTGAAGCGGACCAGGGACGGCGGGTCGGACGGGCCGAGCAGGTGCCCCTTCAGCGCGGCGCGCTCAGCGGCCAGCGTGTCCTTGGCGGGCTGGCGCACCGACTCCAGCAGCGCCGGCACGCCGGTCGCCTTCGGGGAGAGGATGGTCGCCGCGCGCACGGTCGGGAAGGCGGCCCGGAACTCCTCCTCGGTCATCCCGGAGGTGTTCGCGACCGCGTACGGCTTCTCGCTGGTGAGGTAGTCCGAGACCACGCTGGAGACATCGCTGATCAGCAGGTCGGCCTGGTTGAAGCAGTTGAAGATCGCCGGGCGGGGGCCGGTGACGATCTGGTGCTCCCACTCCGGCAGCGCGGCCCAGAAGGCGTTCTCCCAGGCCGTCGTGGCCTGCTCCACGCGGTCGGCCCGCCCGGGCTCCGGAGCGCCCTGCAGCCGCATCCGCTCCTGCTCGTCCGCGTCGGGGCGGAAGGAGGTGGTGGTGAGCCGGGTGAGCTCCTCGGTGCGGCGGTCCAGCTCGGCGGCGGCCTCCGGACCCGGGCGGGGACCGTTCCGCTTGCTGTTGGCCTCCCGGATCATGGCCATGATCCGCTCGTTGGCGGCACCGGCCTTCGGCACCACCGAACCGGTCATCGGGTGCGGCTTGTAGATCAGGCGCACCCCGGGGTCGGCCAGCAGCGCGCGGACGATGTTCTCGCCCGCCAGCATGACCGAGGTGTTGCCCGGGTTGCCGTCCCAGCCCTCCCAGGTCGGCGCGTACAGCACGTTGGTGAACGCGCCGGTCGGGGCGCCCGCGTAGGGGCGGATGGGGGCCAGCTGCGGGCGGCCCACCTCGACCACGTCGCGGTCGTCCACACCGATGTCGGCCTGCTGGTAGCGGTCGCGGGCGGCCGGCCCGGCGACCCACACCTCGTCGTACGCCTTGGCGTACGGGTTGCAGCTGGAGAGCTTGTCGCTCTCGCCGTGGTTGATGAAGGCGTGCTTGATCGACGGTATCCGCAGCACCTGCGAGGTCTTGCCGGAGTTCGCCGGGTGCAGCAGCACCTTGAGCGCCGAGTGCTCCAGCCGCATCACGTTGGCGACCTTGGGCAGGCAGATGATCGGTATGTCGGTGGCGTCGATCTTCTGCACCATGAAGCGCTCACGGAGCACGATGATCGGGTTGCCGTCCAGCTCGGCGAGCGTGGAGAGCCACATGTTCGCCTGGTACGCGGAGGTGGTGCCGCCGGAGAAGTACATGCCGACCGTCGGCTGGTACTCGGCCAGCCAGCGGTCCAGCCACTCCAGCGCCTTCTGCTCGCTCACCGAGCGCTTGCGCGGCAGCAGCCAGGTGGCCAGGTGGGCGGTGCCGGCCAGGCCGACGAGGACCGCGACGCCCAGGCCCGCGATGCCCCACCAGGCGTTCTCGGTGGCCGCGGTGACCAGCAGACCGGTGGTGGCCGGGACCGCCAGGCGCAGCAGCCGGCGGGCGTGCTGGCGGGCGAACAGGCGCGGCGGCGCGTCGCTCAGCCGCAGCGCGGAGGCGTCGATGTTGCGCGTCACGAACGGCAGCTGCCGGACGCGGCGCACCAGCACCGCGGCGGCCTGGCAGGCGAAGTGGACGACGTAGAAGAGCAGCAGTCCGACGGTGAGCGGCGCGTGCTCGTGCAGCGGGTCGATGCCGTCGATGCGCAGCAGTCCGACCAGGAGGAGCATGTCGCGGAGCAGCTGTCGCACCGTGACGTCGAAGCGGATCTTGCTCAGCAGGGAGAGCAGGCCGGGCTGCTGGTGCTGGAGGAACAGATCGAGCGCGAGTCCCCCCGCCGAGGCGGCGATGAGGAGCGGTACGTTCGGGAGCACGGCTCCGATCAGCTGGGCGGTGAAGAACACCACCATCGCGATCAGCGCCGCCAGCTGTACGGCTCGGCGGGAGGAGGTTCCGGCAGAGGGCACTGGGTGGGCTCCTGGCAGGAGAAGCGGGACGGAAGTTATGGCGATGTGGGGTTGGCCACGCATTCCCCGCGCTGACGCCTGAGCGTCGCCTGGGGTTGTGGAACAAGCCGACCACTGACCGTATGACGCGGGCGGGGCCGGTGACAATCTACGGTGGCATCAATCACCCTTAATCAGGGCAAAGTGCTCCATCGTCCGCCGGTCGGAACGCGGCGGCGCACACCAGGTGGACTGCCGTAGATTGCGGGCTGCGGAGCGGTCGAGGCCCCGGGTGCGGTTCTGCCGGGGGCGATCGGACCGAGTGCGACCCAGCACGACCGAGCACATCGAGTACCGGCACGAGGCAAGTAGAGGCAGGGGACGGGCGTGGCAGCGCAGGACGGGACCGAGGGCTCCTCCCGACAGGGGGCCGGGGAGGTGCGCGGGGAGGTGCTCGCGGCCCGCAGGATCGTGGTCAAGGTCGGCTCCTCCTCCCTCACCACCGCGGCCGGTGGGCTGGACGCGGACCGGGTGGACGCGCTGGTGGACGCGCTCGCCAAGATCTTGGAGGGACGCGGGGCGGAGCCGGGCGAGGGCGACAAGGAGATCGTGCTGGTCTCCTCCGGCGCGATCGCCGCCGGGCTGGCCCCGCTGGGCCTGGACCGGCGCCCCCGCGACCTGGCCCGCCAGCAGGCCGCCGCCAGCGTGGGCCAGGGTCTGCTGGTCGCCCGGTACACCGCCTCCTTCGCCCGCTACGGCCGCCGGGTCGGGCAGATCCTGCTCACCACCGACGACACCAGCCGCCGCGCGCACTACCGCAACGCCTGCCGCACCCTGGACCAGCTGCTGGCGATGGGCGCGGTGCCGATCGTCAACGAGAACGACACGGTGGCCACCGACGAGATCAGGTTCGGCGACAACGACCGGCTCGCCGCCCTGGTGGCCCACCTGGTCCGGGCCGACCTGCTGGTCCTGCTCTCCGATGTGGACGGCCTCTACGACGGCGACCCCAGCACCCCCGGCACCTCCCGGATCGCCGAGGTCAGGGGCCCGGCCGAGCTGGCCGGGGTGTCCATCGGCAGCGCCGGACGGGCCGGGGTGGGCACCGGGGGCATGGTGACCAAGGTCGAGGCGGCCCGGATCGCCGCCGCGGCCGGCATCCCGGTCGTCCTCACCGCCGCCAGCCAGGCCGCCGACGCGCTGCTGGGCCGCCCGACCGGCACCTACTTCCACCGCACCGGCCGCCGCTCCCGGGACCGGCTGCTCTGGCTCGCCCACGCCTCCGCGCCGCGCGGGGCCCTCACCCTGGACGAGGGCGCGGTACGGGCCGTGGTGGAGCGCGGCGGCTCGCTGCTGCCCGCGGGCATCGCCGGGGTGGAGGGCGACTTCTCCGCCGGCGACCCGGTCGAGCTGCGGGACACCGGGGGCCGGGCGGTGGCGCGCGGCCTGGTCAGCTTCGACGCCAAGGAGATCCCCCGGCTGATCGGCCGGTCCACCCGGGACCTCGCGCGGGAGCTGGGCGCGGCCTACGAGCGCGAGGTGGTCCACCGCGACGACCTGGTGCTCCTCCACCACTGACCCCCCCTGCCCC
>NZ_SRID01000309.1 GCF_004684805.1 Streptomyces palmae | reverse complement strand
GCGCTACCCCTGCCCCGGGTCCCCCTTGGGGGCACCGTCGTGCCAGCGGGCGTCCGTCTCCCACTCGACATTGCGCTCACGTGCCGTCTCCATCGCGTGAGCGGCCTCCTCCCGGGTGGTGTACGGACCGAACCGGTCCGCGGCCCGGCACTCCGGCCCCTCCTCCACCTTCTGGTGGCGCAGGCAGTAGTACCACTCGCCGGGCCTGCCCGCGCTCCGCTTCTTGAACAGCGCCATTCCGCCCTCGCCTCCGTCCACCGGCGGTCTCGTCACCGCCCGGTTCAGCGAACCCCATGCTGCCCGATCCCTCCCCGTTACACTCGCTGCCATGTCTGGCCAGTCGCTTCTCGTCCCGGGGCAGCTCTCGCCCACCCGCAGCGTGCCCGCCTCGATCGCGCGCCCCGAATACGTCGGGAAGGCCGCGCCCACCCCGTACACCGGTCCGGAGGTGCAGGACGCCGAGACCGTCGAGCGGATGCGGAAGGCCGGGCGGATCGCCGCGCAGGCCATGGAGGAGGCCGCGAAGCTGATCGCGCCGGGGGTCACCACGGACGAACTGGACCGGGTGGCGCACGAGTTCATGTGCGACCACGGCGCCTACCCGTCCACCCTGGGCTACCGCGGCTTCCCGAAGTCGCTGTGCGCCTCGGTGAACGAGGTCATCTGCCACGGCATCCCGGACTCCACGGTGCTGCGCGACGGCGACATCGTGAACCTGGACGTCACCGCCTATCTCGACGGGGTGCACGGTGACAACAACGCCACCTACCTGTGCGGCGAGGTGGACGAGGAGTCGCGGCTGCTGGTGGAGCGCACCCGGGAGGCCCTGAACCGGGCGATCAAGGCGGTCCGGCCGGGTCGCCGGATCAACATCATCGGCCGGGTCATCGAGTCGTACGCCAAGCGCTTCGGCTACGGGGTGGTGCGGGACTTCACCGGCCACGGGATCAGCACGTCCTTCCACTCCGGCCTGATCGTCCCGCACTACGACAGCCCGCACCACACCACCGAGATCCTCCCGGGGATGACCTTCACCATCGAGCCGATGCTGACCCTGGGCACCCATGAGTACGACATGTGGGACGACGGCTGGACCGTGGTGACCAAGGACCGCAAGCGCACCGCCCAGTTCGAGCACACCCTGGTGGTCACCGAGAGTGGCGCCGAGATCCTCACCCTGCCCTGAGGCGCCGGCCGCTGACGGGGCACCGAGGGGGTTCCGGGAGGGCGGCGGGGCCTTGAGAGCAGGATCACCACCCCCCGGTGGGTACTACATAGGACAGCCTCAGCTAAATTAGGGCAGCCTAATCAGGCCACTGTCCTGTCGTGCCCACCGAACCTGCCTGGAGCCCCCTATGCGTGCCCTCCGCTCCTCCGTCGTCACCGCCGTCGCGGCGGCAGCGGCGCTCGCCGCCGTCGCCGGCTGCGCGGAGAAATCCGATGGCAAGGGCTCCGACGCCATCAAGGTCACCGCGTCCGATGACGCCTGCGAGGTCTCCGCCAAGTCCTTCCCGGCCGGGCATGTGAACCTCTCCGTCGACAACGAGGGCTCCAAGGTCACCGAGGTGTACCTGTACGCCCCGGGCGACCGGATCGTCGCCGAGCGGGAGAACATCGGGCCCAAGCTGCACGCCAGCATCACCGCCGAGGTGAAGCCGGGCACGTACGAGATCGCCTGCAAGCCCGGTATGAAGGGCGACGGCATCCGCCAGAAGGTGACCGCCACCGGCAAGGGCGCCACCGCCAAGCGCGACCCGCGGCTGGACGCGGCGGTGGCCGCGTACCGCACCTATGTGCAGGAGCAGGCCGACGAGAGCATGCCGCTGGTGAAGAAGTTCACCGACGCCATCGAGAAGGGCGATCTGAAGGCCGCCAAGAAGGCGTACGCCCCGTCCCGGGTGGGCTGGGAGCGCACCGAGCCGGTGGCCGAGTCCTTCGGCGACATCGACCCCAAGGTGGACCTCCGCGAGGACGGCCTGGCCAAGGGTCAGAAGTGGACCGGCTGGCACCGGCTGGAGAAGTCCCTGTGGCACGACGGCAAGATCACCGCCGCGGACAAGGAGCTGGCCAAGCAGCTCACCAAGGACCTGGAGGACTGGCGGAAGCGGGTCGGTACCGCCGACCTGACCCCCACCGGCATGGCCAACGGCGCCAAGGAGCTGCTGGACGAGGTGCAGACCGGCAAGGTCACCGGTGAGGAGGAGCGCTACAGCCACACCGACCTGGTCGACTTCGAGGGCAACGTGGAAGGCGCGGAGAAGGCGTACACGCTGCTGCGGCCGGTCGTCGTGGAGAACGACAAGGCCCTCGCCACCGACCTGGACAAGCGGTTCGCCGCGGTGAAGAAGCTGCTGGACGGCTACCGCGAGGGCGACGGCTTCGTCTCCTACGACACGGTCGGCAAGACCGACCGCAAGAAGCTCTCCGACACCGTCAACTCGCTGGCCGAGCCGCTGTCCAAGCTCGCCGCCGCCGTCGTCGTCACCAAGTGATCCAGGAAGGGGCCAGGTCCATGAGCGAGCAGACCGAAGAGCAGCGGCCCAGCCCGTCCCGCCGGGCACTGATCGGCTGGGGTGGTGCCGGGCTCGCGCTCGGCGCCGCCGCGGCGGGCGGTGTGGCGGCGGCCGTCGGCACGAGCGACCGGACCGAGCCGGCCGCCGAGAGTGGCGGCGCGGTGCCCTTCCACGGCCGCCACCAGGCCGGCATCGCCACCGCGGTGCAGGACCGGCTGCACTTCGCGGCCTTCGACGTGCTCACCGACGACCGGGCCGAGCTGGTCGCCCTGCTCAAGGAGTGGACCAAGGCCGCCGCCGCGATGACCGCGGGGCGCCCGGTCGGCGAGGGTGCGGTCGGCGGGCTGGCCGAGGCCCCGCCGGACGACACCGGTGAGGCGCTGGGGCTCAAGCCGTCCCGGCTCACCCTCACCGTGGGCTTCGGCCCGGGCCTGTTCGAGGACGCCAAGGGCCGGGACCGCTTCGGGCTGCGCAAGCACCGCCCCAAGGCCCTGGTCGACCTGCCGAAGTTCCCCGGCGACAACCTGGACGCGGCGCGCAGCGGCGGCGACCTGTGCGTGCAGGCCTGCGCCGACGACCCGCAGGTGGCGGTGCACGCGATCCGCAACCTGGCCCGGATCGGCATGGGCAATGTCGCGATCCGCTGGTCGCAGCTGGGCTTCGGCAAGACCTCCTCGACCACCCCGGACGCCCAGACGCCGCGCAACATGATGGGCTTCAAGGACGGCACCGCGAACATCGCGGGCACCGACACCGCCGGGCTGGACAAGCATGTGTGGGTCTCCGAGAAGGACGGCCCCGACTGGCTGGTGGGCGGCTCCTACCTGGTGGCCCGCCGGATCCGGATGCACATCGAGACCTGGGACCGCGCCTCGCTCAAGGAGCAGGAGGACGTCTTCGGCCGGGACAAGGCCGAGGGCGCGCCGCAGGGCAAGCAGCGCGAGCACGACCAGCCGAACCTGAAGGCGATGCTGCCCACCGCCCATGTGCGGCTGGCGCACCCGGACAGCAACGGCGGGATCAAGATCCTGCGCCGCGGCTACTCGTTCACCGACGGCACCGACGGCCTGGGCAGGCTGGACGCGGGACTGTTCTTCATCGCCTACCAGCGGGACGTGCGGGACGGCTTCGTACCGCTGCAGCAGCGACTGGCCGCCCACGACGCACTCAACGAATACATCCAGCACGTGGGTTCGGCGCTCTTCGCCATCCCGCCGGGCGTCCGCGACGCGGACGACTGGTGGGGCCGGGCGCTGCTGTCCTGAGAGGAGATCGGACTCATGTTCGGTAACTATCTGATCGGCCTCCGGGAGGGCCTCGAGGCCAGCCTGGTGGTCTGCATCCTGGTGGCCTACCTGGTCAAGACCGACCGGCGCAAGGCGCTGCTGCCGATCTGGCTGGGCATCGGGGTCGCGGTCGCGGTCAGCCTGTCCTTCGGCGCGGCCCTGGAGTTCGGTTCCCAGGAGCTGACCTTCAAGGCGCAGGAGGCACTGGGCGGTTCGCTGTCCATCATCTCGGTGTGCCTGGTGACCTGGATGGTCTTCTGGATGCGGCGCACCGCGCGGCACCTGAAGAAGGAGCTGCACGGCAAGCTGGACGCCGCGCTGGCCATGGGCACCGGCGCCCTGGTGGCCACCGCCTTCCTGGCGGTGGGCCGGGAGGGCCTGGAGACCGCGCTGTTCGTCTGGTCCGCGGTGCACGCCAGCAGCGACGGCACCTCGCAGCCGCTGATCGGCACCGTGCTGGGCCTGCTCACCGCGGTGGTGCTGGGCTGGCTGTTCTACCGCGGCGCACTCAAGATCAACCTGGCCAAGTTCTTCACCTGGACCGGCGCCATGCTGGTCGTGGTGGCGGCCGGCGTGCTGGCGTACGGCTTCCACGACCTCCAGGAGGCCGGCTGGGTGCCGGGCCTGCACGACCTGGCCTTCGACATCAGCGACACCATCCCGCCGGACAGCTGGTACGGCACCCTGCTCAAGGGCGTCTTCAACTTCCAGCCGGACCCGACCTGGATGCAGGTCGCGGTGTGGTCGCTGTATCTGGTCCCCACCCTGCTCTTCTTCTTCGCCCCCGGTAGGGTTGCGCCGACCGCCGCAGCCCCGAAGGAGCCTCAGACCCATGAAGCGCAGGTCGCCCCGGAGGATGAGCACGCCGCTGGTAGCCGCAGCGCTGCTGCTGGCACCGGCGCTGACCGGGTGCACGACGGTGCACGGCGAGCGGGAGAACATCCCGTCGGTGGACAGGGCTGAGGCCTCCCAGGCCCTCAGGGACTTCACCGACACCTACAACACGGCGTACCGGAAGCTCGACCCGGACCTGGTGGCCCGGGTCGAGACCGGTCCGCTGCACGCGATCAACAGCGCCGACCTCACCGCCCAGCACGCGGGTTCCCCGCGGGGCAACCCGGGCTTCCCGGCCCTGGAGCTGACCGACGCCCGCTATCTGATACCCCGCCAGGTCGGCTGGCCGAAGTTCTTCGTCGCCGACACCCGAAGCAACCGCGAACAGGCCGACTCCGGCACCCGCTGGCTGCTGCTGTTCACCCGGGACGAGCCCCGCACCCCGTGGCGGGTGGCCTATCTGTCCATCCTCAGCCGCGACGAGGTCCCGCGCTTCGCGACCGACCGGGACGGCTACGCGCAGCCGGTCCCGCCCGGCACCGCCTCCCGGCTGGCCCTCCGCCCCGACAGGCTCAGCAAGGCGTACACCGACTACCTGATGACCGGCGAGGGCACCGTCTTCGCCGCCGGCGGATCGACCTCCGCGCTGCGCGAGTCCCGCAAGAAGACGCTGCGCACGCCCAAGTACTGGACCGAGTACATCGACACCCCCGCCGCCGGCCCCCGCTACGCCCCCGCGGGACTGCGGCTCGCGGACGGCGGGGCGCTGGTCTTCTTCACCTCCCACCACAGCCAGAAGCAGACGATGGCCAAGGGCATGAAGCCCAACCCGGACGATCGGGTGAAGGCCCTGATGACCGGCGAGGCCAGGAAGTCGATCACCTTGACCCGGGTGTCGGAGGCCGCGGTACGGGTGCCCGCCAAGGACGCGGCGGACCAGCGCGTGGTCTTCCTCAACCGAGTGGAGGGCGTCACCGCCGCCAAGGGCGAGTGACGTCCGCGCGGGGTGGCCGCGCGGGACGGACGCCCGGTGCGGCCGGATCCGCCGGCCTGCCCCCCTGACCGCTCGACTCACCCCGGCCCAGCGGCTCGCGGAAGCCGCCACCACGGCTCCGGACTCCTGCCCGTGACCCCGCATGTGCTCACCGCCGTGTCGACCCCCGGGAGCGGTCCATCACGGCGCGGGCGCCGCGCCCGGCGCGGTCGGCATCGGGTCACCACTGGGGGACGAGCGGCGCGGCCGGTGCGTACCGACGCCAGGCCTCGGTGAGGCGGGTGAGGCGGGCGGGGGCGGCGATACCGCGCACGGTTGCGATCTTGCCGCCCGTGACGTCGAACGTCACGGCAGCGATGACCTGGTCGCCGAGTACGAAGAGGATGGCGGGGGCGCCGTTGACGAGCGCGTAGTGGATGGCGGGCGTACCGCCGACAAGTCGCCGCTTCGCAGGTGTGGGTCTGAAGCCCGCCCGTACCATGGCAGCGATGCGCCGCGGGGTGTCGTACCGCAGCAGCGTCTTGGCCGGGCCGGCGCCGTTGGAGTCGGAGATCGCGGTCGCGTCGTCGGTGAGCAGCGCCACCAGGCGTTCGGTGCGGCCCGAGGAGGCGGCGGCGAGGAACTCCTCGACGATCCTGCGGGCGGATGCCGGGTCGACGTCGCCGCCGCGGCGCGCGGCGGCGATACGGCGCCGGGCCCGGTGGAGGTGCTGCTGGCTCGCGGACTCGGTGACGTCGAGGATCTCGGCGATCTCGGCATGGCTGTAGGAGAACGCTTCGCGCAGGACGTAGACCGCCCGCTCGAGAGGCGACAGGCGCTCCATGAGCGTCAGCACGGCCAGGGAGACCGATTCGCGCTGCTCGAAGGTGTCGGCCGGGCCGAGCATCGGATCGCCGTCGAGGAGTGGCTCGGGCAGCCAGGCGCCCGCGGTGCGTTCGCGGCGGGCCTGTGCCGAGCGGAGCCGGTCGAGGCACAGGTTGGTGACGACCTTGGTCAGCCATGCTTCCGGCACCCTGATCCGCTGCCGGTCGGCGGCATGCCAGTGCAGGAAGGCGTCCTGCACGGCGTCCTCGGCGTCGGTGGCCGAGCCCAGCAGCCGGTACGCCAGCGAGGCCAGCCGATTCCGGCTGGCCTCGAACCGGCTGGTGTCGAAGCTATCGGTGGCGGTGCTGTCCACGCGGATCACTCTAGGTGGGCCCTGGGCGGCTACGCGAGCGCCTTCTCGGCGGACCCGTTCGACTGCTCCACGGACCCGTTCGGCGTGGTGGCCAGGCGGCGCTTGCGCTTGGGCATGCCGAAGGTCGGGTGCGAGGTGGCCCACAGCGATCCCTTGAGGATGCCCGCCTTGATCCGCGCGGCCTTCCGACCCGTCAGGTACTTCGGCTTCGCCAGCCCTTCGTCATCGACCAACTGCAGGATCCCGTCCCGCCGCCCGAGGCTGATGTGGTTGCCCGGGTAGTCGAGCTTGGTGTTCGCGATCGCGCGGCCGGTCAGGCGTCCCACGATCGCGGCCGCGGCCTGTATGCCGGTGTAGCCGGCCGAAGCGCAGGACATCGGCAACGGCCGCCCGTTGTCGCGGATGGCGTAGGCGCTGTCGCCGACGGCGTAGACGTTCGGGTGCGAGACCGACCGCATGGTGCGATCGACGACGATCCGACCGTCCTCGGTGACCTCCAGCCCGCCGGCGGCGGCGATGGGGTCGACCGCGAACCCGGCCGTCCACACGGTCGCGTCGGACGCCACAGCGGTGCCGTCGGTGCACAGCACCCGCGCCGCTTCGACGGCTTCGACCTCGGTGTGCTCCAGGACGGTGATGCCCAGCCGGTCGCAGGCCCGGCGCAGATGGCTGCGGGCTCCGGCGGAGAGCCGGGCGGCCAGCTCACCGCGGGCGACCAGCGTCACCGACAGGCCGGGCCGGGATTCGGCGAACTCGGTGGCGGTCTCGATGCCGGTCAACCCGTCGCCGACGACCAGCACCCTTCCGCCTTCGTCCCGCCTGCCCAGGCTGTCCAGGCGCTCACGCAGGCGCAGTGCCGAGGGCCGGCTGGCGACGTCGAAGGCATGCTCGGCCGCACCGGGGACACGGTCGACGTCGCCGTGGCTGCCGAGTGCGTAGAACAGCGTGTCGTAGCCGAGCTCGCCGCCGCCGTCGGCGTCGGCCACGGTGACGGTCTGGCGCTCGGGGTCGACGGCGGTGACACGGGCCAGGCGCAACCGGATCCCCGTGCCCGCGAAGACGTCGGCCAGCTGTGGCGCCTCGATCTGCTGGCCGGCCGCCAGCTGGTGCAGCCGCAGCCGCTGGACGAAGTCCGGCTCGGCGTTGACCACAGTGATCTCGGTGTCCTCCGGGGACAGCCGGCGGGCCAGGTTCCCGGCCACGTAGGACCCGGCATAGCCGGCGCCAAGGACGACGATGCGGTGCTTCATGAGCTGCTCCTGTCGGTTCGCCTGTTCTCGGTGAGTCGAGCGGAGCAGCCACCCGATTCCTGACAGGAACCGCGTGTGGCGTGAGTCACAGATTGGCAGGAGCGGTGCGGCTCGACGATGCCCGCGGTACCGAGGACCACGAACAGCTCCTGAGCCGGAGGGGAACGCAGACAAACACAAAGAAGCCCTGTCAGGAACCGGAGTTCCCGACAGGGCTTCTGTCAAAATTTGTTCGGCGGCGTCCTACTCTCCCACAGGGTCCCCCCTGCAGTACCATCGGCGCTGAAAGGCTTAGCTTCCGGGTTCGGAATGTAACCGGGCGTTTCCCTAACGCTATAACCACCGAAACACTATGAA
>NZ_SRID01000308.1 GCF_004684805.1 Streptomyces palmae | reverse complement strand
GCGGGGGCCGGTGCGGCGGGCGGTTTCGGGCCGGACCGCCGGTGCTGGCGCAGCGGCTTCCTGCGGCTGTGCTCCCCGCTCTCCGAGGAGCCGGTGCCGCTGGGGGTGGCCTGGTTCTTCCTGGACGTCACCGACGGCAAGCGGGTGGAGCAGGAGAGCGCCCGGCTGCGCTTCCGCAGCAACCAGCTGCACCGGGCGGCGCGGGCCGCGGCGGAGTGCGAGGACCCGGTGGAGGCGGCCACCGTGCAGCTGGACTTCGCGCTGGCCGGTTTCGCCGACCACGCCCTGGTGGACCTGGTGCTGGAGCCGCCCGGGTCGGACGGCCGGCCGTTCCCGGCGGCGCCGCCCGGCCCGTACCCGTCACCGCTGGAGGCGCCCGGCTCGTACGGGCCGTACACCGCGGCGCCGGAACCGTACGCCGCACCGGGCGCCGACGCACGCCCGTACGCCGCCGGGCGCCATCCCGCGCCGACGGCGTACCCCGGTGCGCTGCCCGCGGGCCGGTACGCCCCCGAGGCGACCTATGTCCCACCCGGCCCCGCGTGGTCCCAGCCGCTGGGCGCTCCACGGGAGCGGATCCGGCTGGTACGGGCCGTGGCCACGCCCAGCGGGGTGTCCGGCACCGGGCCGTCCGCCGGGCGCCCGGTCTTCTCCGGCGGCATCCCGGTGCCGTACCTGGAGGGCCATCCCGCGCTCCAGGCGGCCGAACACTGCGGCTCGGTGCGGATCAGCGCCGCCCGGCTGGACGGGGAGGAGGCGGCGCGGTGGGCCGCCGCGCAGAGGTGGCCGGAGGGCACCGTGCACGGGCTGTGCGCGGTACTGCGCAGCCGGGGCCGCACGCTGGGCGTCGCCACCTTCCTGCGCGGGCCGAGCCGCCACCCCTTCGACCGGGCGGACGCGGCCTACGCGGAGGACGTCTCGGTGCGGGTGGCCGCCGCGCTCGACCTGGCGCAGCGGCTGGACGCCTGAGGACATCCCCGGCGGGCTGAGGAGGGCGGGCCGCGTCCCCGGCGGGCTGAGGAGGGCGGGCCGAGCCGCTCGTCACCGCGCTCCCGCTGGGCCGGGCCCTTCCCTCCCGCTCAGCGGCGGTAGAAGATCCGGTCCGCGTACTCGGCCATCACTCGGCCGTTCCACTCGTGCCCGCCGTCCACGTTGCCGGAGCGCAGCATGGGCGGGTCGATGCCGCGGGAGGCCAGTTCGCCGGCGGCGGTGGCCATCACCGCCTGCATCACCGCGCTGGTGACGACGGTGGAGGCGGGGCCGAAGGGGGCGCCGATGCCCTCGGCGGTGAGTTCGGCGTCTCCCAGCGGGATCTTGCTGTCCAGGACCAGGTCGCAGTGGTCCTTGAGGAAGGTGCCGGAGGAGTGCCGCGAGGTGGTGCCGGTGGCGTACGCGACGGAGGTCACGCCGATCACCTTCAGCCCCAGCGCCCGGGCGTTCTGCGCCATCTCCACCGGCAGCGCGTTGCGTCCGGACAGGGAGATGACGAAGAGCAGGTCGCCGGCGCGCGTCGGGCTGGTGTCGAGCACCGCGCCGGCCAGGCCGTCCACCCGCTCCAGCGCGCTCCCCAGGGTGGCCGGGACCACGTCCACGCCCACCACGCCCGGCACCGGCAGCAGGTTGGCCAGCGCCAGTCCGCCGGCCCGGTAGACCACGTCCTGGGCGGGCAGCGAGGAGTGGCCGGCGCCGAAGGTGAACAGTCGGCCGCCGGCGGCCACCGTGTCCGCGACCAGCGCCCCGGCCGCCTCGATCCGCGCGGCCTCCTCGTCCCGCACCCGCTGCAACAGGCCGATCGCCGCATCGAAGTACTGCCCGGCCAACTTGCTCTCGCTCATCCCTGCGGGTGCCTTTCCGTTGGGTGCGTACGCTGGTGGCGCCGATCACGTTGCGGTCTGGACCACTGCTCTGTCAATACGCGGTCGCCTGCTGTTACCGGCCGGAGTGCGAGCCGCCGCGGGCGGACGGCGCGCGGCGCGGGGCGCACCGGGCGGGGATACGGGCCGGAACGCGGGTGGACACCGGGTCGGGCGCGGCGATCGAGCGGGCTCTCTTGTCAGTGGGATGCGTCAGAATTGGGGCAGGGCCACCGCACGACTCATCGAGGGGCACGCATGTCCGGACTGATCGACACCACGGAGATGTATCTCCGCACCATCCTGGAGCTCGAAGAGGAAGGTGTGGTTCCCATGCGCGCCCGTATCGCCGAGCGACTCGATCAGAGTGGCCCCACGGTCAGCCAGACGGTGGCGCGGATGGAGCGGGACGGGCTGGTGCAGGTGGCCGGCGACCGCCACCTGGAGCTCACCGAGGAGGGCCGCCGGCTGGCCACCCGAGTGATGCGCAAGCACCGCCTCGCCGAGTGCCTGCTGGTGGACGTGATCGGGCTGGAGTGGGAGCAGGTGCACGCCGAGGCGTGCCGCTGGGAGCACGTGATGAGCGACGCGGTGGAGCGCCGCGTGCTGGAGCTGCTGCGCCACCCCACCGAGTCCCCGTACGGCAACCCGATCCCGGGCCTGGAGGAGCTGGGGGAGAAGGCCGAGGCCGACCCCTTCCTGGACGAGAGCATGGTCAGCCTGACCGAGCTGGACCCGGGCACCGAGGGCAAGACGGTGGTGGTGCGCCGCATTGGCGAGCCCATCCAGACCGACGCCCAGCTGATGTACACCCTGCGCCGGGCGGGCGTGCAGCCGGGTTCGGTGGTGAGCGTGACCGAGTCGCCGGGCGGCGTGCTGGTGGGCAGCGGCGGCGAGGCGGCCGAGCTGGACACGGACATCGCCGGGCACGTCTTCGTCGCCAAGCGGTAGTCGCCGCTGCGGGGGCGTGCCGGCCGTTGGGCTTGAGTCGCCGCTACGGGGGCTGGGGCGGTTCCAGCCGCCGGGCGTTGGTCACCGCTGCTGGGGTTTCCGGCCGCGCCGGCCGTTGGGCGTTGGCCGCCGCTGCGGGGCCTCGGGGCGGGCCTCCGGGCACTGCCTGACCGATTCCTGTCCCCCTGTCGGGTCGGTCGCCCCGGCGGCGACCACTCCCATCCCGCTCACGGTGCCGTGCCCGGAATGTCCACCGCACCGTGAGCGGCCCGCCCCGCAGGGGGCGCACTCCCGTCAAGCGGAATCGGTCGGCGCGGGCCCGCCGTTCCGCGCCGTCTGCGGCCGACCCGGGGCGCGCGACAGGTAAACGGAGCCTCTTACCGAAGGTAACCGCACCAGGTGTTCGTGGAGTTACCCGGAATCCGAGCGAATGAGCCCACGGCATGTCACGCTGTCGCTGTCGCGGGAGGTCGATGACTGCTTCCGCGTCAGGTGCGGTGGCGCCGCCAGGGGTTGCGGCAGGCGTGCCGGAGGAGCGGTAACACACGGATGACCTGGGGCCGGCGGGCCGCGGCGGCGGGGGCGTCGCGCGCGCGTGAGCTGATCGGGTCAGGGGAGGGTGTCATGGTTCCGAGAGGCGGCGCGAGAGCCGCCGGTCGGCGGTCCGGCGGCAAGCCCCCCGGCGTCTGGTGTCGCCGGGGCGCCGCTTCCCCGACTCCCCCCGATGACCCCCTGTCGCCTCCGGTGGCGGGGTGCGCGATCCCTCGCACCCCGCCACCGGAGACGATGGCGACCCGAAGCCCCGAGCTCTCAGGGTCTGCCCCGGCGGACTCCCTTCCCCGAGCCGTCCGCCTCCCGTCATCTGTCTCCCCCCGGTGCGCGGCGGCAATCCCCGCCATGGGTCACTCGAACGAGGGGTGTTCCCGACCGGATGCTGCTTGTTCGAATAACAGTTCGATAGCCTGGAGTAGGACCGAATCGGTCCCACATAGGACAGGAATGGGGGTGCCAGAGAGATGGCGCGGCGTACCGACGTGACCGGCGCCGATGGCGTGCGGCTCGCCGCCTGGGAGTTCGCCGACCCGCTCGGAGCGGGGGCGGCTGACGGGTGTGCGGAGGACCGGAAGCCGGGAGTGCTGCTGCTCCACGGGCTGATGGGCCGCGCCGCGCACTGGGCGGACACCGCCCGCCGGCTCTCCGCCCGGCACCGAGCGGTCGCCCTGGACCAGCGTGGCCACGGGAGCAGTGAGAAGCCCGCCGACGGGCCCTTCACCCGCGAGGTCTATGTGCGGGACGCCGAGGCGGCCATCGAGCAGTTGGGGCTGGCCCCGGTCACCCTCGTCGGCCATGCCATGGGCGCGCTGACCGCCTGGCAGCTCGCCGCCCGCCGACCTGATCTGGTGCGCGCCCTGGTCATCAGCGATATGCGCGCCTCCGCGCTCGGGGCCGCCTCGCAGCGCGAGTGGGCCGACTGGTTCGCCTCCTGGCCGGCGTTCCCCACCCTGGCCGACGTGCATACCTGGTTCGGTGCGGAGGATCCCTGGCTGGAGCGCCCCAACCCCTCCCGCGGGGCGTTCTTCGCCGATGTGATGACAGAGCACCCGGACGGCTGCCGCCCGGTCTTCGCGCCCGCCCAGATGCTCGCCTCGCGCGAGACCTGGGTGCACGACGCGCACTGGGAGGAGCTGGCCCTGGTGGAGTGCCCCACCCTGGTCATTCGCGGCCTCGACGGCCAGCTGGGCCGGGCCGAGGCCCAGGAGATGGTCCGGGTGCTGCCCCGCGGGCAGTACGCGGAGGTGGCCGACGCCGGCCACTTCATCCACTACGAGCAGCCGGAGGGGTGGTTCCAGGCGCTCGACTCCTTCCTGTCCGCGGTGGTCCCGGTGTAGCCGCGGCCGGGGCCACCACCACCGCCCACATCCCCCGCCCTCATCTGTAACCGAACAGGCGTCCCAGGCGTGAAGAGAAGTGAGTGAGAAGATCACTCCCGACCGTCGCCGGCCCCATCCGGTCCGGCGCGGCAGACGAGGCGTCACCGGCCCTAAGTCACGGGCGGGTAGGGCGGAATTCCGACGAGGGAAGGGGCGGCGAAGCCATGGGGATGCGGGACAGGCTGCGCGGAGTGGGCGACAGGGTCACGGCGGTGGCCACCACGGTGGGCAAGGAGGCCATGAACCGCGGCGCGCAGGCGAGCCGGGGCAGTGCGAACGCGGGCGGCGACTGGGTGCTGCGGGTGCTCGGCACCCTGCCCGCCCCGGCGGCCCCGGCCGCCGAGGAGTGGGAGTTCTCGCTGGGCGCCCTGGTCTGCCACCACGAGCGGGTGCCCGCGGTCACCGCCAAGGCGCTGGGCTCGCTGGACAGCCTGGGCGCGGTGCGCTTCGGCCCCGAGTCCGTCGGTTTCGACGGCGAGGACATCCCCTGGGACAAGGTCGTCCGGATCCAACTGCACAACGGCTTCGCCGCGATGACCACCGAAGCCCTGGACAACGAGATAGACCGCATCCGCGAGCTGCTGCCGCCGATACCCGGGCGCAAGTGGGCGGTCACCAAGATCATCGACGGTCTGGCCACCGTGGTCCTCGGTTCCCTGGAGAAGGCCGCCGAGCAGCGCCTGGACGAGACCAACGTGGCCTGCGAGATCGTCTACCGCGGGCGGCTGGGCCGGGAGAAGACGCTGCGTGCCAACCTCTTCTCCACCGCCCTGCTGGCGCACCAGACGGATGTCGCCTACAGCCTGGTGGTGACGGCCCAGTCCATGGGCGTCACCGTGGTGCCGCCGGACCCCAGCGCCATGCGGGTCGAGACCGCGGACCGGGTGCGGGCCCTGCGCGAGCGCACGGACGCGGTCGCCGCCCAACTGGAAGTGGAGGAGCGCCAGTCCCTGGGCCCGGGCGGCGACCCGGCCCTGAACTGACCCCCGACTCCGGCCCCCTCTTTCGAGAGAACCGGTTCCCGGCGGGCTCGTCCGGTTCCGTCAGTCGGTCCGGCGAGTCATGCGCGTGTGCCAGTTGGTGAGCCAGGTCCGCCCCTCGTCCACGGAGAACGCCTGCTCCCAGTGGGCGGTGGTCTCAGCGATCTCCGACCGGACGAAGCGGACCCTCAGCTCGCGGCCCTCGCGGCCCTCGTGTTCGTCGTCGCCGTGGAAGACGCCCGTGCCATCCGGCTGGAAGCGGCCGGTGACGGGCGGGAAGAGGGTGCCGGTGCGCTTGCTCGCCCAGTACAGGGACCACGCGTCGGCGCCCGGGGCGTACAGCCGCAGGGTCAGCCCGGCGAAGCGCGAAGCCCTTCGCCGGGAAGTCGATCTCGTCGAGCGCCCTGAGCCGGGGCCCGGCACGGTGCTGACGAAGGCCGAGCCCGGGCTCGAAGTGACGGGCGCTACGCCTCCCAGCGGACGGCGACGGATTCGCCGCCTGTAATGACCAGCGAGCCCTGCGGGAAGCCCAGGGACACCGTCCGTACCTCACCGGCCTCGTCGGCAAGCTCTGTTACCCCGAGGCAGCGTCCGAGCGCCACGGCTCCGCCCCTGCCGCTCAAGTCCAGGTCCCGGAACTCCCACTGATCCACCGGATGACACCAAGGAGGCAGCTTCGGCCAGTCGCCCGACTCGATGCGGAGCGTCCAGTCCGTCCATGAGGAGACGACGAACGAGCCGCCTTCTCGTCCTACGAGTTCGACGGCTTCCAGCGATGCTTCCTGGCTGCCGTCCCTTGACCGGTGGTAGAGCCCCAGAAGTCTGGTCAGGTCGGCGTGCGTCACGCCGTTCAAGGCTGCCCGGCGCTCGCTCGCGATCTCGGGCATGGTCTCCACCCGCGCCTTCGGTAGATGGGGCACTGGCCTTCGCACCGCGTCGACCATGTAGGAAGGCTCCTCGTCATCCGATGGATAGACACGTGCGCGCGTCGCGAGTCCGTCCGGGGTCACCGCCCAGTAGGCGCTGGGAGGAAAGGACTCGGCGGGGTAGAGGATGGTGGTCCCCGCCGCCGCGGCGAGCTGCGCCGCGAGGGTGAGCTCGGTCAGGTGGTGGGCGACGGTGTCCTGCACGTAGATGTCGAGGACCAGGGCCAGATCACCGGCTGGGAGGATCTCGTAACCGCAGAGAACGGGGGCGCCCCAATCACGGTCGATATCGCCTGCGCGTGCGACGTCCACCGATTCGTCCGGGACGCCGGTGACGTCGGCCAGGGCGCGGGCGAGCACCCGTGGATCCAGACGATGGACCGTGAAGAGAGCGCAGATCACCGTGTGAGCATGGCGCAAGGTCACACCCACCGCTCAGGAATTTCCGCTGTCTCCCCGCTCGTCCTGAGGGGCGCTCCGGGCCGGCGGTGACGGCGAGGGCGCACTCGCCCTTCCGCATGGCCTCGTCCGAGAGCCCGCGCGGCCCGCGAAGATCGTGGAGGAGCGTCGGCGACGCGGGCCGCCCGCCCGGTCCGGCGGGGCCGGGCGTTCGCGCTCGCCAGGACGCCCCGCGCTCCGGTGGGCCCACTGCCCGGGCCTGAGGCCGACCCGCGTGCCGCCGTCGAGCGGCAGAGGACCCCGCCCGGCTTGTCGCGCATGGGGTGGGCTCGGCGACGGCTGCCGGCCACTCGGCAGTGACCGCAGGGAGTCATCAATCAGTCGCGGAAAGAAATCATGGGCATGCAGTTGAACGTTCAAATTTATTGGGCTACAGTCGACGTAGTTGATGATTCAACTACAGCACTCGGGCACCCCCACCGCCCCGTCCCCAAGGAGCACGTCATGGGCATCTTCAGCCGCAAGAACGAGACCCCCGCCGTTGCCGTCGCCTCGGCCGGCCCCGACCTCACCGCGCTGACCGGCGACTACACCGTCGACTCGGCCCACACCACGCTGGGCTTCGTCGCGCGGCATGCCATGGTGACGAACGTGAAGGGCAGCTTCACCGACTTCACTGGCTCGCTGCACCTGGACGGCTCGGACCCGTCCAAGTCCACGGCCTCCTTCGACGTGCGGATGGAGAGCATCGAGACGGGCAACGCCGACCGTGACGGTCACCTCAAGAGCGCCGACTTCTTCAAGACCGACGAGTTCCCGATGATGACGTTCCGCTCGACGTCCGCCGAGTACCTGGGCGGCGACGACTACCGCATCACCGGTGATCTCTCGATCCTCGGCACCACCAAGCCGCTCACCATCGACCTGGAGTTCAACGGCTCGGCGAAGGACCCGTTCGGCAACGAGCGCGTCGGCTTCGAAGGCAAGGCCACGATCCTGCGCTCCGAGTGGGGCCTGACCTGGAACGCGGCCCTGGAGACCGGCGGCGTCCTCATCTCCGACAAGATCAAGCTGAACTTCGACATCTCGGCGATCAAGAACGCCTGAACCTGACCGGTTCCCGTGAGTTGAGGCGGCCACGAATTGCGTGGCCGCCAACTCGCGTTGGGGCGGAGAACGGTCAGGATTCCGGAGCCGGGTCCTCGTGCGGTGGAGCCGTGTCGGGGGCAGGGGTGCGGAGGGCGAGGATGGCCATGTCGTCGTGGCCGTCGCTGGGGTGGTGATCGGCCAGGGTGTTCACGAAGTCCTGAAGGGGCAGGTCGGCGTGGGTGGTGGCGAGTTCGGCGAGCGCGGCCAGACCCTCGTCGACGGAGCCGGCGGGATCCTCGATGAGGCCGTCGGTGTAGAGGACCACGGTGGAGCCCGGGGGCAGGGGGTGGGCTGTCTCTTGT
>NZ_SRID01000307.1 GCF_004684805.1 Streptomyces palmae | reverse complement strand
GCCCCGAACCGCGCTTCCCCACCCTCGCCGCCACCTCGGCCCACCACGCCGAGGCCCGGCCCGACCGGATCGCCGTCGAATGCGACGGACGGCGGCTGACCTTCCGCGAACTGCATCTGCGCAGCAACCGCACCGCCCACGCGCTGCGCGCCGAAGGACTCGCCCCCGGCGCCCGGATCGCCTACCTGGCCAAGGACACCGAGCACTACTACGACCTGCTGCTGGCCTGCGCCAAGACCGGCGCCGTGCTGGTCCCGGTGGACCCCCGGCTCACCCCCGCCGAGATCGGGCACGTACTGCGCGACTCGGGCGCCGAGATCCTCTTCACCGAGACCGACCGGCTGCCGGCGGTGGACGCCCTGACCCCCCGGCCGCAGAGCCTGCGCACCGTCCTCACCCTGGACGCCGATCCGGCGCACGGCAGCGGGTTCCTCGGCTGGAAGGCCGACCAGCCGGACACCGACCCGGTCAGCGCCACCGGCCCCCGGCACGCCCTGGCCCAGATCTACACCAGCGGCACCACCGGCGCCCCCAAGGGCGTGGTGCTCTCCCAGGGCAGCTTCTGGGCCGTCAACGACCTGCTGGCCCGCCACCAGCTGGACTGGATCGACTGGCGCGAGGACGACCGGATCCTGCACGTGCTGCCGGGCCACCACATCGGCGGGCCCTGGTGGTTCCTCCAGGGCTTCAGGGCCGGGGCCACCAATGTGCTCTCCCAGGGATTCGACGCCAAGCGCACCCTGGGACTGATCGCCGAGGGCGGCATCACCACCACCTTGATGGTCCCCTCCATGCTGCAGATCCTGCTCGCCGAACCCGGCGTGGGACCTGGGCACTTCACCGGTCTGCGCAAGGTGGTCTACGGCGGCTCGCCCATCCCCGAACCGCTGCTCAAGCAGTGCCTGGAGACCATGGGCTGCGGGTTCGCGCAGATCTACGGGCTCACCGAGACCTGCGCCTCCGCGGTCTGCCTGCCGCCGGCCGCGCACGTCCCGGGAAGCCCGCGACTGACCGCGGCCGGGCGGCCGTACCCGGGCGTCGCCGTGCAGGTTGTCGACTCCGCGGGCGAACCGCTGCCCTGCGGCGAGGTGGGGGAGATCCGCATCGACACCCCCGCGGTGATGGCCGGCTACTGGCAGCGGCCCGAGGAGACCGAGCGCACCCTGGCCGACGGCTGGCTGCACACCGGGGACGCCGGCTTCCTCGACGAGGACGGCTACCTCTACATCCGGGACCGCATCAAGGACGTCATCCTGGTCGCCGGGGAGAACGTTTACCCGGCCGAGGTGGAGAGCGCCCTGAGCGAGCACCCGGCGGTGGCCGAGGCCGCCGTGGTCGGCGTACCCGACCAGGTGCGCGGTGAGGCCGTCCGGGCGTGTGTGGTGCCCCGGCCCGGCACCCGGCCCGGCGCACGCGAGCTGATGCTCTTCCTCCGCGAGCGGCTGGCCGACTACAAGATTCCCACGGCCTACGTGTTCATGGACTCGCTGCCGCGCAACGCCGGAGGCAAGGTCCTCCGCCGCGACCTGCGTGAAGACTCCTAGGGAGATCCCTTGCCGCACCAGATCGAAGAACTTCCGGCGCTCCCCGTCCCCCGATTGGAGGAGTGCCCCTTCGGGCCGCCGCCCGAGATGGCCGCGTTCCGGGAGCGCCCCGGCCTCACCCGGGTGCGGTGCCCCACCGGCATCACCGCCTGGCTGGTCACCCGCTACCAGGACGTACGCGAGGTGCTCGGGGACTCCGAGCGGTTCAGCAGCCGGCCCGGCCAGGCCGCCCACGTCCTGGCCCACATGAACCCGGACCTGCCCATCGGGGAGGGCGAGTTCACCCGGATGGACGGGCCCGAGTACCAGCGCTTCCGACGGCACTTCGGCCCCGAGATCGGCATGCCCAAGCGACTGGAGGAGCTGCGCCCGACGGTGCAGCGGGTCGTGGACGAACGGCTGGACCTGATGGCCGCGGCCGGCGGCACCGCCGACTTCTACGCCGACTTCGCCATCCCGGTGACCACCACCGTGATCGGCGGACTGCTGGGGGTGCCCTACTCCGACCGGAAGCTCTTCCACGACTCGGCGGCGGCCATGTTCGGCTCCGCCACCAGCGCCGGCGGCCTCAAGGCCGGCACCCAGCCGCTGTTCGAGTACGTGCACGGGCTGATCCGGGAACGCCGGGAGAACCCCGGTGAGGACGCCATCAGCCGCATGATCCAGCGCAGCGCGGGCGCCGCCGAGCCGTTCACCGACACCGAACTGATGCGGATGAGCGCCGGATTGCTGACCAGTGGCTGGGACACCACCGCCACCGTGATGACGCACGGTCTGCTGGCCCTGCTGTCCCACCCCGGGGAACTGGACCGACTGCGCGCGGACCCCTCCCTGGTGCCCGCCGCGGTGGAGGAGCTGGCCCGCTACTTCGGAGGCGCCCCCGGACTCACCCGGGAGGTCGTGCGGGACACCGACATCGGCGGACACCCGGTGGCCAAGGGGGACTTCGTGGTCCTCGCGGTCCAGGCCGCCGATCGGGACCCCTCCGCCTTCGAGGACCCCGACCGGCTGGACGTGGGCCGGCCGACCGACGGCCACCTGGGCTTCGGCTACGGACCGCACCAGTGCATCGGCCAGCAGACCGCCCGGCTGGAGCTGACCGTGACCCTGCGGACCCTGCTGCGGCGCGTCCCCTCGCTGCGCCTGGCTGTGCCGCTGTCCGACATCCGGTTCAAGACCGGAACCCCGGTGTACGGGCCCGCCGCGCTGCCCGTAGCGTGGGACGCCATCCTGCCCGCCGAAGAAGGACGATGACGGCCATGAAGGTGACGATCGACGCCGATCGCTGTGTGGCCTCCGGGATGTGCGCGTACAGCGCGCCGGAGGTCTTCGACCAGAGCGAGGAGGACGGGGTGGTGGTCCTGGTGCAGGACAGCCCGTCCGCGGACCAGCACGAAGCGGTGCGTACCGCCGCCCGCAACTGCCCCGCCCAGGTGATCACCCTGGACCAGTAGACCTCTCGCCGCCTCCTCCGGGTCCGGGCCCACGCCCGGGCCCGGAGTGCGTTTTCGGCCAATTCCGATTCTTGCCACGTGCTTGATCGACAGCCTCGGATACCCCCTGCCTACACTGACGAGACCGGATCGCGGCACGGGGGAGCAGGTTTGCTTATCGAGCGGGACGAGATAGTGGAAGCGCTTTTGGGCAGCGTTTCCGAAAGCGCAAACGGCGCTTCACAGATCATTCTCCTGGAAGGCGCGGTGGGCTGCGGGAAAAGCGCCGCACTGGAATGTGCCGCGACCCGGGCAGCCGCCGACGGCGCCTTCGTCCTCAGCGCGACCGGCGTTCACCAGGAAGGACTCAGAGCGCCCGGGCTGCTCCGGCAACTCCTCGACGGATGCGCCTTTCCCCGGGCGAAACCCCGCATCCGGGCCACCGGCAGCGTCCACGCCGACACCGTGCGCGAGCTCGGCGCCGCGCTGGCGGACGCCGCCTCGGGACGACGGATCATCCTGTGCGCGGATGACGTCCAGCATGCCGACGGATTATCACTGCGATATCTTCTCGCGATAGCCAAGCGAATCCGATGTGCCGGACTCACCCTCATTTTCGCGGAATCCGTCGACCACCCCGACCGGGATCCGGTGTTCGAGACCGAACTGCTGCGGCAGGAGAACTTCCGCCGTCTGCGGCTGCGCCCGCTCAGCCCGGAGGGCGTCGCCCTCCTCCTCGCCGACCGGCCGCGGGAGGCCACCGGTGAACCGCGGCGCGGCGACCCCTGGTGGGCGGCGAGCGGCGGCAACCCCCTGCTGCTGCGCGCCCTGCTCGCCGAGCACCAGGCCGATCCGGAGCGGGCCGCGGGGACCCCGCGGCCCGCGGTCGGCGGCCCGTTCGCCCGGGCCGTCCTCGCCTGCCTGCACCGCGGCGGCTTGCGGACCCGCGAGATCGCGGAGGCCGTCGCCGTACTCGGCGAGTACAGCACCCCCGACCTGCTCACCCGGCTGCTCGGCACCACCGCCGCCGCGGTCGCCCAGCGCGTACGGGCCCTGGACGAGGCCGGCGTCTTCGACGGCTACGAGTTCCGGCACCCGGTGGCCGCCGCGACCGTGCGGGAGCAACTGCCCCCGGCCCGCCGCGCCGCGCTCCACCGGGCGGCGGCCGGGCTGCTGCACGCCGCGGCGATGCCCGCCCCGGTCGTCGCCCCGCACCTGCTGGCGGCCCGCCATGTGGACGAGGCATGGAGCCGGTCGGTCCTCCAGGGCGCGGCCGAGGACGCACTCGCCGAGGACCGCGCGCAACTGGCCGTCGACTACCTCGAACTGGCCGCTGAGGGCTGCCGGGACGACAAACTGCGGGCCGCCATCGACGCCCGGATCACCCAGGTCACCTGGCGCCTCAGCCCCTTCCACGCCGAGCAGCGGCTGGCCGGCCCGGTCGGCGCCCAGCGGGCCGGACTGCTCCCCGGGACCGCCGGCGAACAACTGGTCAGAATGCTGCTGCTGCACGGCAGGACCTCGACGGCGGCGGAACTGGCCGGCGCCGGTGGCGACCCGCACGCCGCGGGCGCCACGCTGCTGCACACCTGCCCCCGGGGCTTCGGCGCCGACCCGACACGCTCCACCGCCGAGGGAGCGGCGGCCGCGCCACCGGCGGCGCCCGCCCTGCTGGCGGCCGGCCTCCTGTGGTTGCCGCCGGACCGCCCCGCCGACCCCCAACTGGCCGCCGAGGCCGAGCAGGCGCTGGACGCCTCCCCACTGGTCGACGCCACCCTGCCGGACATCGTCAACCAGCTGAGGCTGCTGGCCTTCGCCGGACGGCCCGAGCGGGCGGCGGTCCGAGCCCGCCGGCTCTACCAGGAGGCGGGCCGGCGCGGCGCGCCCGGCTGGCAGTCGCTGTGCTGCGCGCTGCTCGCCGAGACCGCACTGCTGCGCGGCCGGTTCCCCGAGGCCGAGGAGTACGGCCGACTGGCACTCGGCCACGCCCCGACGGCGGGTCGCAGCGGGTACGGCATGGGCCCGGTCGTCACCCGCGTCCTGGCGCTCACCGCCATGGGCCGGTACGCCGAGGCCGGGGCGCTGCTGGCGGCGCCGGTCCCGGACGAGTCGGCCGACGGCCTCGACATGCTGCCCTATCTGCGGGCCCGGGGCCGCTACCACCTGGCCGCCAACCGCCGGCACGCCGCACTGAACGACTTCCTGGGCATGGGACGGCTCGCCGCCCGATGGGACGTCGACCGGCCCGCCCTGCTGCCCTGGCGACTGGACGCGGCGGAGGCGCTACTGGAGCTGGGACGGGAGGCCGAGGCCAAGGAGCTCCTCGAGGAACAGCACGCGGCCCTCCACGAGGCCGGCGCCCGCACCCGCGGCACCACCAGACGCCTGCTGGCCGCGGTGGCCCCGGCCCGCGACCGGCGCCGGCTGCTCACCGAGGCGGTGGACGAGCTGTACCGTTCGGGCGACGTCCACGAACTCGCCCGGACACTGGCCGATCTGGCCGACACCCACCGGGCCGCCGGGGACGAGGCGCGGGCCGCGATGATGCGGCGCCGGGTGTGGCGGATGGCCGGTGACTGCGGTGCCCAGCCGCTGCGCGACACGGTGGCCCCGGCCCGCGCCGAGGAGGACGTCCCGGAACTCGCCGGGGTGCCCGGCGCCTCCCGGATCAGCGGTTCCGAGCGCCGGGTGGCGGCACTGGCGGCCCACGGGTACACCAACCGCGAGATCGCCGCCAAGCTGTTCATCACGGTCAGCACCGTGGAGCAGCACCTCACCCGGGTCTACCGCAAACTCAAGATCACCCGCCGCCAGGAACTGCCCCCGGTCGAGTTCAAGGACAGCGTCGACGAGAGCGCCTGACCGTGAGCATGCGGCATGGTGAAGCCTCTCGCGGGGCAGACCCGGCGGACCCCTGCCGGAAACCGCTCACACCGGAGCCGAGGAAGCCAGCCGATGACGTACACGACGACACCCGACGGCACCCGCATCGCCTACCAGCTCCAAGGCGACGGAGCGCCACTCGTCCTGCTGGCGGGCCAGGCCAACAACCACCACTGGTGGGATCCGGTGCGCGCCGACTTCCACCTGGCCCGCAGCACCCTCACCCTCGACTACCGCGGCACCGGCGACAGTGACAAGCCCGACACCCCGCACAGCACCGAACTGTTCGCCCAGGACGTCATCGCCGTCCTCGACGACCTCGGCATCGACCGGGCCGACGTCTACGGCACGTCCATGGGCGGCCGGGTGGCCCAGCAACTCGCCGCCCGCCATCCGCACCGGGTCAGCGCCCTGGTCCTCGGCTGCACCTCACCCGGCGGCCCGCACGGCATCGAACGCGACAACGACGTCCGCCAGGCCCTGGCCCGGTCCCAGCCCGGAGCCGCGCGGCAGGCCCTGCTGGAGCTCATGTACACCCCCCGCTGGCTCGCCGACCACCCCGGCCCGCACCACACCCTCGGCGACCCCCGGATGCCCGCCCACTCCCGGCGCCACCACCTCGCGGCCAGCAACCGGCACAACGCCTGGGACCTCCTGCCCGGTATCAGCGCTCCCACCCTGGTCCTCCACGGAACCGACGACCTGCTCAACCCCACCGCCAACGCGCTCCTGCTCGCCGACCGCATCCCCGACGCCCGACTCCACCTGATCCCCGACGCCCGCCACGCCTACTTCGAGGAAGCCCGCGCCCACGCCGGCCCCCTGGTCCTGGACTTCCTCACCGCCACCTCGCACCAGCCGTAGAAGCCCGGGCACGAGGAATTGCAAAATTTAGCAACTGCATACATGCTGATGTGGCTGTGCCCGCCCGCCCGGTAGCCGCGGGTACAGCGCAGTCGTGTCCGCCCGGGCGGGCAGGCGCGGGACGGGGAAGCCGAGGAGCCGCCCGCCCGGCCCGCGGGACCGCCGACCAGGCCGGTCGCGTTCCGGCCCCAAAGCGGCAGGCCCGGCCGATCGGCAGCCGACCCACTGACCCCCCGTGTGTCCCGCATATCAGCCCACTGACCGAAAGACCCTGGTGCGATGAGTGACAACCTCCCCGCCTGCCCCGAGTGCTCCGGTGCGTACGCCTACGAGATGGGTGCGCTGCTGGTCTGCCCCGAGTGCGGGCACGAATGGTCGCCGTCCGAGGAGTCCGCGGGTGACACCGGGGGCAAGGTGGTCAAGGACGCGTTCGGCAACGTGCTCGCCGACGGTGACGCCGTGACGGTGGTCAAGACGCTGAAGGTCAAGGGCAGCCCGACCGGGATCAAGGCGGGGACCAAGGTGCGCAACATCCGCCTGGTCGACGGCGTGGACGGCCACGACATCGACTGCAAGGTCGACGGGTTCGGGGCCATGCAGCTCAAGTCCAGCGTGGTCAAGAAGGCCTGACCCGGCAGCCCGCTGCGCCAGACCGCCCCGAGACGAGGTCCCGGGGCGGTCTCGTGTGTCGGGCCCTGGCATGCGCCGCAGCCGGCAGGTGCGGGCAGCCGGTCAGCCGGGGAACAGGTCGGTGAACGCCTGGGTGCCTTCGGCCACCGTCCGCCCGAAGGGGGCGTCCAGGTCCCACACCAGGAACAGCAGGAACGCGATCAGCATGCTGAACAGCCCGGACAGCAGTAGCTCACGTGGTGATCGGCGGATCTGGAGGGTGAAGACCAGGCCGACCGTCACCACCGCCCCGAGCACCAGCCCGAACCAGACCACCCCGGGAAGCGCGGGCCCCGCGTTCTGCTCCCGGGCCCCGCGGGCGTCCGACACCGCGGCCACCTGGTCCACCAGCGGCTGGTAGGTCTGCGCCTCCACCTCGCCCCGCGGCTCATGGCGGACGACGTCCAGCCGCAGAGTGCGCAGCAGATCGTCGCCGCGCTCGGTCAGCTCGCCCTCGTCCAGCATCACCCGCCACTCCCGGTGCACCACATGGTCCACATACGCCTCGACGTCCGCTCGGATGCGGTCCCGCACCGGCGGGGGATAGGCGGCGGCCCGCTCGCTCACCTCGTACAGGGCCTGCGCCTCCCGCCGGACCTCGTCCTGGGCGGCGCCGCGCGACTCCCAGACTCCGGCGATCGCCAGACCGAGCACGATGGCGTACACCACCCCGATCATCATGGTCATGTACTCGATGACATCCGGGGTCTCCGAGGGGTCGTAGTCCTCACCCACCCGGCGCTCCTTGAGCACGGTGATCGCCAGCACCACGGCACATACCGCGGCCATCGCGAGGAGCAGCACCAGCCATTCGGACATGGCAGACCTCCAGGGTCGTCAGCCGCGCCGCCGGCCGCGGGAGCCGGCGCGCGAACGGGGGCGGAGTGTGGCCGCGGCCAGCACGGCGGGCGCGGTGAGCAGCAACGTCGCGGTGACCGGCGAGGTGTGGTGCCGGACCTGGTGCCCGGCGGGCCGGTGGTAGGCGGGAGGCAGCGCGACCCGGGACGGTGCCGGGTCCGGCGCGGGCCGGGCGGACGGCGGGACGGCGGGCGCCGGGGGCCGGGTGCGCGCCGGCTGGGCGGTATGCCGAGAGGGCGAGGCCGAGGGCG
>NZ_SRID01000306.1 GCF_004684805.1 Streptomyces palmae | reverse complement strand
CCCTGGTGGACTTCCCCTACGACACCACCCGCACGGCCCTCCACCTGGCCCTGAACGGTGTGCCACGGCGCTACCCCCGGATCACGATGAACCTCCCGCACGCCGGCGGCTTCCTGCCCTACGCCGCCCACCGCTTCGCCGTCGCCGCCCGGCTCCACCTCGACTCCACCCCCGAGGGCCTGCTGAACGACATCCGCCGCTTCTTCTTCGACACCGCCGTCTCCGCCGGCCCGGCCACCCTGCCCTCACTGCTCGCCTTCGCGGCACCCGGCCACGTCCTCTACGGCAGCGACTTCCCCATGATTCCCGAGGCATGGGCCACCGGCTTCGACACCGGGGTGGACGACTATCCCCACTGGGATCCCGACCAGCTCCACGCCGTCAACCGCGGCAACGCCGAACGCCTCTTCCCCCGCCTCGCCCGGTCCTGACACACCGCGGGTCGGACCCCCGCCTGCCGCCTGACTGCCACGCCGCGCGCGGCCCTTGGCTTTCGACGAACCGGCCACTTGAACGCACGCAACCGACGCTTCACCACGAGACGGAGTCCAGCCATGCGCAGTGGCATGTTCGAGGGCGACGGGGCGCGCCTGTACCACGAAGTCCGCGGCAGCGGACCGGCGCTGCTGATGATCAGCGGAGCCGGAGGCGACGCCGGGTACTACCGCGCTGTCGCCCAGGAACTGGCCGACACCTTCACGGTGATCACCTACGACCGGCGAGGCAACTCCCGCAGCACCGGCCGGTCTCCCGAACCGATGGACCTCGCCCGGCAGGCAGCCGACGCCCGCGGACTGATCGAGTCGGTGGCAGGCGGACACGCTCTCGTGTTCGGCAACAGCGGCGGCGCGATCATCGGCCTCACGCTGGCAGCGCTGCACCCGCAGGTGCTGACCGGCCTGGTCGCGCACGAGCCGCCCGCGGTGAACGTCCTGCCCGAGGGCGACCCCGACCGCCGTTTCTTCCGCGACATGGCCGCGCTCTACGCCGAGGCCGGCGCCGCGGCGGCCGGACGACGGTTCGCGGAGACGACCCGCGGCGAGGGTACCTACCGCTGGCCGGACGACCTCTGGAAGCGGTTCCTGGACAACCAGGACCACCTGTTCGCCACGGAGTGGCCCGGCTTCGCCGACTTCCACCCCGACACGGCCGCACTGAAAGGCGCGCCCTTTCCGATCGTGCTCGGCGCGGGCGCCGCGGACCGGGGCGCGTACTACGCCCGGCCCGCGGCCGAGATCGCCCGCCGGATCGGTGTGCCCTGGGCCGAGTTCCCCGGCATCCACATGGAGTTCCTCCGCAACCCGGCAGTCTTCGCCGCGGCCCTGCGCGCACTCGCGACACAGATGCTGACCGGCGAAGGGCGGCTGCCCACGCCATGGACGCACCAGCCGCACCCCCACGGCTGAAGAGCCGCACGCCGCTCCCCGGGAACGGAATGTCCGTGATGACCTTGATCACCGCCGAAGGGAGAGGACCCGCGTCCGGGATCCGGGACGCGGGTGGGATAGCCCCGCGCTATTCCTGCGACGGCGCGGCCATGGCGTTGGAGCGCCGTGCGGGGGAAGCCGGAGCCGGTTCCGTCGCGGCGCGCGGCGCGGTGCTCGCTCGTACGATGAGTTCGGGTTCCACAACGGTCGGTTCGGGCGCGGCGTCGGGGTCCTCGAGGTGTCTCAGCAGGTGCGCCACGGCAAGCGCGCCCATCTGCGCGAACGGCTGCGCGACGGTGGTCAGGGGCGGTGAGCAGTACTCCGCGAGATCGATGTTGTCGACGCCGACCACACAGATGTCGTCGGGGACTCGCCTGCCGAGCTCGTGGAGCGCCTTGATCACTCCGAACGCCATCTCGTCGCTGGCCACGAAGACCGCGGTCACGTCCGGGATCCTGCCGAGGATGAGTCCGTTGCGGTAGCCCGACGCCGGGGACCAGTCTCCCTCCAGCGGCGGCGGTACCGACCGGCCGGCCGCCTCCAGCGTCGCACGCCAGCCCTCGCGCCTGCTGGTGGCGTCCAGCCAGGCCTCGGGGCCGGCGACATGCCATACGGTGTCGTGGCCCAGGCCCAGCAGATGCTCGGTGGCCAGGCGCGCCGCCAACGCCTGGTCGATGGCCACCACTTCGGCCGACTCGGTGCGCGATCCGTCGATGGTGATGGTGGGCGTGGAGCGGGTGAACTGCTCGATGCGCTCGCTGCTGTGGATCAGCGGCACCGCCAGGATGACTCCGTCGACGCCCTGGTCGGCCAGCCGGGACAGCGCGCTGTCGATCGCGAACGTGTCGAGAGACGTGGTGGTGGCCGTGCTGACCGCGTAGCCGGCGGCCTGGGCCGCGTCCTTGATGCCGGAGGTGACGGCCGCGCGTGAGGAGAAGTTGGTCTGAAGGTTCACCACGCCGATGGCGCGGCTGCGACCCGAGGACAACATGCGCGCGGCTCTGTTCCGGCGGTATCCGAGTTGGTCCACGGCGGCCATGACCTTGGCACGTGTGTGCTCCTGCACGTTCGGATGCCCGGACAGCACCCTTGACACCGTCTGTGCCGACACTTCGGCGACCCGCGCCACATCCGCCATTCCGGGCGGTCGCTCCCCGCCGTCGGCACTTCGCTTGGCCATAGGTCCCTTCCCTCGTCTGCTCCATGATCATGATATCGCCAACATCTTGTGCGAGCAGGGGTGGTTCCCAGGCCTTCGACGTCTTGGCAGCAAGACTGTTGGCAGCGATAACAACATGGGCCATAGTTCCGGCCATCAGTGCACCGGCTCGGGGTGGTACCGGGCGGCGCATTCCCGGCCGCGCCGCCACGGCGGATGTGTCTCCTCCGCGCTGCCAATAAGCACAGACCCCGACGCTCCAGAGTGCCCCGGTGGATCCGGTGCGCCGTGATGTCGACCCACAGCAGTTCCTGCCGGCGGGGATCCCACACCGGCCCCTCGGTCAGCCGCCCCGGTGGGGGCGGGCAGGGCACCGCGGTCATGCGCATGTCGTTGCTCCTCGTCACGTCGGCGTGACCAAGGCTTCGTCTAACCCTTGTAAATAGTCTGTCCAAGCTCCGAATAGGCTTGTCGCCTTTGGCGAACACCTCGACCCGACGAGAGGACGCGACGGTGGTCAAGCGCACCGCTCAGGACATCCGGCGCCGCAACCGGTTCGACACCCTTCGGTGTGTCTACGCGGCCCCCGCCCCGGTCAGCCGGCAGGACATCGCGGCGGCCACCGGGCTGTCGTTCGCCACCGTGGCCAACCTCGTCGCCGAGCTACTGGAGGTGGAGGTGCTGGTGGAGGCCGGGCACGAGGAGTCGGGCGGCGGACGCCCGCGAGCCCGGCTGGCGGTCAACGCCGAGCGCGGGGTCCTGCTCGGCATCGACGTCGCCGAGACCGGCATCCAGGCCCAGCTGTTCGACCTGTCGTTGACGGTGCTGCGGAGCGTGGAGTTGCCGCTGCCCGGGGCGAAGGTCGCACCGGCCGATGTCGTGGAGACCATCGTGACCGGGGTGCGGGAGCTGCTGGCGTCCACCGGCACCCCCTCGTCCCGGGTACTCGGCGCCGGCGTCAGCGTTCCCGGCCTGGTCGAGCGGGAGGGCGGTGTCTCGGTGTACTCCCCGTACTGGTCCTGGCGGGATGTTCCGCTGCGGGCCCTGCTGGCCGAACGACTCGACACGCCCCTCTATCTGGACAACCCGCTCAAGGCGAGCACGGTCGCCGAGATGTGGTTCGGCGCGGGGCGTGACGTCGACGACCTGGTGGTGGTCACCCTCCGGGCGGGCGTCGGCGCGGGGGTGGCGGTGGACGGAGCGCTGTACCGCGGCGCCACCAACAGCGCCGGGGAGTGGGGCCACAGCTGCCTGGTCCTGGGCGGGCGGGAGTGCCGATGCGGCAAGGAGGGCTGCGTGGAGGCGTACGTGAGCACCTCCGGCGTCGCCCGGACCGTGCGCGAGCTGTCCCCGGACAGCCCGCTGCTGCGCGACCCCGACGAGTCGGCCGTTGTCGAGGCCGTCGCGCGGGCACAGTCCCAGGGCGACCCGGTGGCCGTCGAGACGATCACGCGGACCGCCCACTACCTGGGCACCGCACTGGCCGACCTGTTCAACCTGCTCAACCCCCAGACACTCGTCGTCGGGGGCTGGCTCGCGGACCGGTTGGGCGAACCGCTGCTCCGGCATACCCGGGAGGTGGTCGCGCGGCAGGCGGCACCCCAACCGCCCGAGGCCGTGCGGTTGCAGCGCAGCACCGTCCCGGACAACCCGGTGAGCCTCGGCGCCGCGACCTTCGCCCTGGAGGGCTTCCTGAACGACCGGGAAACCTTCGGACCGGTGAAGGCCGGGCGCCGCAACGCCCGGGGTGCGCGGACCCGGACGGCGCCCTGAAGAGCCCTTCTCTCAGGTGGTCGCGTCCCGCTGCACCACGTTGGGGGGGTTTCGCCCCGAACAGCCCATCGAAGGCAGACTGCGGCCTTGATTGTCAGCGTTGTCGGTGATGTGGGCGGTGCTCGCGCCCCATGCCGATGCCGCGAGGTGCTGGTTGGGGGTGCCGTGGTGGCCTGTTCGGAGCCGGGCGGGTAGGTCGCGGTGGCAGGTGGGGCATGCGCCGGTCCAGCGCAGCAGGTAACGCAGCGCAAAGGCCCAGCTCACGGGGCACTTCGTATACTGAATCTCACTCCAGCGAACAGGCCTTTCTCATGAGAGCGCCGCACTCATTCTCACGTGGTGTCTCACTTCAGGCCTCCCGATAGACGGCAATTCTGGCCAAGATCGAGTTCTGCCCTCAGACAATTCAATGAGAAGTCCTGAGGGCAATGGCGTGAGACTCAGCACCTGCTGCTCCGCGTCTGGCGCGGATAGCCTCAGGCCGGGACGACGGCGTAGGCACGGACCGGGAAGGTGCCGAAGCCGCGGACGCGGGGCGCGGCGGCGTGCAGCCGGGCGCCGCAGGCCGGGAGCAGGTCCAGGCGGGTGAGGTGCTCCAGCACCGGGACACCGGCGTCGAGCAGGATCGAATGCGCGGGGCGCGCGGAGCCGCTCATGTCGTCGATGTTGACGCTGTCGATGCCCACCAGCGCGGCCCCGGCGCCGGCGAGCGCCCGCGCGCCCTCGCCGGTGAGGTACGGCGCGTCCCGGGCGTAGTCCTCCGTACCGAAGTGCCGGTCCCAGCCGGTGCGCAGGAGAACCGCGGCACCGGCCACGTCGACGGTGTCGAAGGCGGCGGCGTCGAACCCGCGCTCGCCGTCCGGCGGCCCGCTCACCACGACGACGGGCAGGTCGGCCACGGACTCCAGCGGCAGACCGGCGAGGTCGGCGCCGTCCGCGTAGCGGTGGAAGGGGCTGTCGAGGTAGGTGCCGGTGTTCCCGACCATGCTGATCCGGTCGATGGCGAACTCCGTCCCCGGCTCGTAGTGGTCGCGGGACGCCTCGCGGGTCAGATGCGGGCTGATGACCGGTCCGGGCAGCCCCGGAAAGGTGACCATGCCCTCACTGATCACATGGCTCAGGTCCACCAGCCGGGACGGTGCCTCCGCCCGCCGCCCCGGCCCGGAGGAGCCGGCGCCAGCCCCGGCCGGCAGGTGTACGCGGTCGTCCGGGCCCAGCCGGAGGGCCGCCGCGAGCAGTTCCGTGAGCCGCTGCTCCGTCGTATCGGAGCCCGGTACGTCCAGCGGGTAGCCCCGCACCTGGAGGGAACCGCCGTTCGCCAAGGTCACGTCGGCGTCGATCGACGCGCGGAAATCGCTCATGACGCCCATCCTGGGCCCCGCGCGGGTTAAGTTCCATCGAGTCTTTCTTCATCACGCGTGTAGCTTCACTACATGCGCATAGACCCGCGGCGACTCGCCGTGCTCCGAGCGGTGGCCGACTCCGGAGGCGTCCTCGCCGCGGCGCAGGTCCTGCACCTGACCCCGTCCGCCGTGTCCCAGCACATCGCCCGTCTGGAGGCGGAGACCGGGGTGACGCTGCTGGACCGGTCACGCCTCGGCGGGCGCCGGACCGTGGGGCTCACCGCCGCCGGACGGCTGCTGGCCGGGCACGCCCGGCGGCTGACCGAGGTGCTCGCCGACGCGGAACGCGAACTCAGCGCCCTGACCGGGCAGGTGAGCGGTCCGGTCGAGGTCGGGGTCTTCGTCACGGTGCTGGCGAACCTGGTCGCCCCGGCGGCGGCCGTGCTCGCCGAGACCCACCCCCAGGTCGAGGTCCGCATCCGGCAGATCGAACCGGAGCCGGGGCAGGCGGCGCTGCGCTCGGGCGCCCTGGACCTGCTGATCATCGAGGGCGACGCGGCGGACGGACCCACCGAGGTCCGGGGAGCGTGTGCCGTCCATCTGCTCGACGACCCGTACCGGATCGCCGTCCCGGCCGTATGGGGCCCGGTCGCGGATGTCCAGGCGCTGCTGGACCGCCCGTGGCTGAGCGGCCCGCCGGGCTCGGCCGCTCGCCGGGCCCTCGACCGCGTGGCCGTGCACCACGGCGCGTCGCTCAAGCGGGTCCATGAATGCCTCGACTACTCCGCCACGCTGGCCGTCGTCGCCGCGGGCCTGGCGGCGGCGGTGGTCCCGGCGCTGGCCCTGGCGGGCCGCGACGAGAGCGCGGTCCACCTACTGGACGCGCCGATGCTCGGTGCCCGGCGCCTGGATCTGCTGCACCGCGGGGACCGCCACGAACCCAGCCCGGCGGCACGGCTGGTCGTCCAGGCCATCCGCGCGCAGACCTGACGGCGAGCCGCGAGAGCACCGCGCCCCGACCGGCGCCGCTCAGCCCCCTCGACCCGGCCCGCGCGTGCGGGCCCGCCCGCCGACGTACCGCTCCGCGATCTCCTCCAGGTGCCCGGCCGCGGCGGGGTCGCGGACGGTCTCGACGGCGGCGCGGAGCCCGGCGGCGTCCACCCGCTGGAAGCGCACCCGCACCCCCGCGCCCGCGTCCACCACCAGCCGGGCCACGATGGGCTGGTCGTCGCGGATCGGGGCGAGGACCAGCGGCGCCCCATGCCACAGGGATTCGCAGACGGTGTTGTGTCCGGCGTAGCAGACGACGGCGTCGAGGTGCGGCGGCAGCGCCCGCTGCGGGACGTAACCGCGCACCAGCACCCCCGGAGGTACGCCGGTGAGCAGCCGGCCCGGGTGCGCGACGGTGCCCTGCACCCGGTCGGCGAGCTTGTTCAGGGCCTCGACCGCCGCGGCCAGGAACGGGCCGCCCGCGTCCGCGTTCGCCGTACCGAGCGAGACCAGGACCTTCGCACGGTCCGGAGCCAGGCTCGCCCGGGGGAAGTCCGAGCCGCCGGTGCCGCCCGGGGCGACGGCCGGACCCACCAGGCGCACCCGGTCATGTGGCAGGGGCTTGTCCCCGAGCAGTGCCCGGCCGGTGAACGCGATGGTCCCGTACGGCGAGAAGCGGGGATCGCCGCCACACCCCGGAGCGCCGATCCGGGCGCGCAGCCGTCCAGCAGCCCGGTCAGCCATGCCCGTACGTCGGGCATCCCGGCCAGCGGGTCGACCAGTCCCGCGGAGGTGCTGGCGGAGGTCACATGCACGATCCCCCGGCGCTCGGCGACCAGCGCGCCCGCTACCGCCTGCTGGTCGGTGAGGACGACGTCCGGGCCGAAACCGTCGATCGCCCGGCCGACTCCACGCCACGACATCCACACGGTCCGCAAAACGGGCCTCACGAAACCGAAAAACGAAGAAGTCTGCATCTCCTCGCCCACGCCGCACAGGTTAAAGATCAAGCTAGGCCGTGTGTCGAAAGTGGCTGGTAGCGACCTGGGGAGCATGTTCGAGAACCCGGTAGCTGCTCGTAGCGCGGACCTGCGATGGTGTCCGTCATGGATTCCACGCCGCGCACTGATCTCGCTCGTCACTATGACTCAGGGGCCTGGCTGGCTCGGTTCGCGGGTCGGATGCTTGTGGTCTGTCCGCGATGCGGGGGCTGCGCTCTCGTGATCCCTCGGCCTGGCCTTTCTGATCCCAGATACTTCAGCGAGCTCCTGTTCCAGCCGCGTCGTCTGGTTTGCGGAGGGTGCGGTGCCGTCACCGACTGGAAACCTGAGGTGCAGGGGGCTGGGCTGGTCGGCGCGGTGCTGGGTGGCAGCGAGGATCCGTTCTTCCAGCGGCCGCTATGGCTGCAGACCCGTTGCGCCGGTCACATCTTGTGGGCCTACAACGAGGAGCACGTCGCCGAGCTGTCCGCCTATGTCGGGGCGCGATTGCGAGAGCGTGGCGGAGTGCGGCCGACGATGTCGATGTGCGCTCGGCTGCCGGCGTGGATGAAGGTGTCGGACAATCGCGAGGAGGTGCTGGCTGGCCTGGAGACGCTGCGGGTGCTGGCCGAACGGATGGCACCTGCCGACCGCTCCGATGCCGCGCACGGGCGCGGTGACCGTCCCCGAGCGCACAGGAGTACGAGCGGGAGAGCTACCGGGACAACCTCTGGCCGGACCCTGAGCTGAGCGCAGGCGGCGCGGGGTGGCCGGTTCCCGTCCCGGCCCCGGGACACCACCCCCCGTTCAGGGCTGCGCCTCGGGCTCGAGCACCACCCCCA
>NZ_SRID01000305.1 GCF_004684805.1 Streptomyces palmae | reverse complement strand
TGCCCGGGGTGATCCGGGGGCCCGGGGAGTCGGCGTCGTCCCGGTCGTCCGGGGTGCGCTGCCGGCGGGGTGCCTGAGTCCTGGGGCGCGGGCGGGCCCGGCCGTCGGGCCGGGACGGGTCCGGCCCGTCAGTCCAGGGTGGGCAGTGGTCCCGGGAGGTCCTGCTCGGCCCAGATCAGCTTGCCGCCTGAGGTGTAGCGGGTGCCCCAGCGGCGGGTCAGCTGGGCCACCAGGAACAGCCCGCGCCCGCCCTCGTCGGTGGTGCGCGCGTGCCGGAGCCGGGGGGAGGTGTTGCTGCCGTCCCAGACCTCGCAGATCAGCGCGGCCTGCCGGATCAGCCGCAGCCGGATCGGCCCGGTGGCGTGCCGGATCGCATTGGTGACCAGCTCGCTGACCACCAGCTCGGTGGTCATCCCCAGCTCGTCGAGGTCCCACTCGGCGAGTTGGCGGCCGACCATCGCCCGGGCGTTGCCGACCACCGCCGGGTCGGCGGGCAGGTCCCAGGAGGCCACCTGATGCGCCGCGAGCCCCCGGGTGCGGGCCAGCAGCAGCGCCACGTCGTCCTCCTGCGGGCCGTCCAGCATGGAATCGATCACCCGGGAGCACAGCCGGTCCAGCGGCAGGTCGGGCCCGGCCAGCGCACGGCCGAACCGGCTCATCCGCTCGTCCACGTCCTCCCCGGTCGAGGCGAGCAGCCCATCCGTGTAGAGGGCCAGCAGACTGCCCTCGGGCAGCTCCACCTCCGCGGCCTCGAAGGGCATGGCCCCGAGCCCCAGCGGCGGCCCGGCGGGCAGTTCCGGGAAGCAGACCGTTCCGTCCGGCTCCACCACCGCGGGCGGCGGGTGCCCGGCGCGGGCCATGGCGCACACCCGGGTCAGCGGGTCGTAGACGACGTACAGGCAGGTGGAGCCGAGCAGCGCGGTGGCCACCGAGGGGTCCTGCTCCTCGGTCAGCCGGATCACCAGGTCGTCCAGGTGCGCCAGCAGCTCGTCCGGCGGCAGGTCCATGTCGGCCAGGGTGCGCACCGCGGTCCGCAGCCGCCCCATGGTGGCCGCCGCGTTGATGCCGTGCCCCACCACATCGCCCACCACCAGCGCCACCCGCGCCCCGGACAGCGGGATCACGTCGAACCAGTCGCCGCCCACCCCGCCCTGCACCCCGGCGGCCGGCAGATAGCGGCTGGCGACCTCCACCGCGGTACCGCTGCACACCTCCCGCGGCAGCAGGCTCTGCTGGAGCGCCAGGGCCAGGGCGTGCTCCCGGGTGTAGCGGCGGGCGTTGTCCACGGCCACCGCGGCCCGGGCGACCAGCTCCTGCGCCAACTGCTGGTCCTCCTCCTCGAACGGCTCGGGGTTCACCGACCGGGCGAAGGTCACCACGCCCAGCAGCTTTCCGCCCACCCGCATCGGCATCCACATCCCGGCGTGCAGCCCGTGCTCCCGCACCTTCTCCGCCCGGGCCGGGTCCCGCGCCATCCAGCCGGGGCTGGGGGAGTCCGGGTCCACGACCCCCCGGAACGCCTCGCCGTCCGCCACACAGCGCTCGTACGGGGCCGGCTCCGGAGCGCCGATCGGGTCGCCGATGGCCACCACCGACTCCGGGCAGCCCTCGTGCACCGACAGCTGGGCGGCCCGGCGCAGCTGTCCGCGCATCTCGGCCGGTCCGGTGGCCGGCTCGTCCCCGTGCAGCACCGCGCTCAGCAGGTCCACGGTGATGAAGTCGGCGACCTGGGGCACCGCCGTCTCGGCCAGCTCCTGGGCGGTGCGCTGCACGTCCAAGGTGGTGCCGATCCGTGCGCCGGCCTCGTTGAGCAGCGCCAGCCGGCGTTCGGCCCGCCACCGGTCGGTGACGTCCATGACCTGGTAGTAGACGCCCAGCACCCGACCGTCGGAGTCCTCCAGGCGGAAGAAGGAACTGGAGAAGGCGCGCAGCCGGCCCCCGTCCCGGGTGTGCCCCTGGTACTCGTAGTTGGTCACCGCTTCGCCGGTGGCCAGCACCTGGCGCATCATCCGCTCCAGCGGCTCGGTGTACGAGGGGCTCAGCACCTCCGAGGGCCGGCGGCCCAGCCGCTGCTCGCGCGGCACCCCGCCGAACCGCTCCAGGGTGTCGTTGAGCCACAGGTAGCGCATCTGGGGGTCGAGTACCGCCATGCCCAGCGGGGAGCGGGTCAAGAAGCCCTCGATCACCTGGTGGCCCCAGGTCGGGGCGCCGGCCAGGTCGGTCGCGGTCACCAGCCAGCGGCGGTCGCCGTCGGCCTCGGCCACCGCGGAGATGCGCAGCCCCAGGTCCACCTGGTGCCCGTCCCGGTGCCGGGCGGTCACCGAGCCGGACCAGCCGGGCCCCTGCCACGCCCGGCCGGCGATGTCGGCGGCCCCGGCCGCGTCCTCGGGAGTGGCCAGCAGCACCGCGGCCGGGCGTCCCAGCACCTCGGCGGACGGATAGCCCAGCAGGTGCTCTGCGGCGGGCGTCCAGCCGACCACGACACCCGCGCCGTCCAGCATCATCCAGGCGGCGGGTGCCATCTCGAACGGCCCGTCCATCGACGCGGCTGTATCAGCAGCGGCCATGCGGAGTCCTCTTCCGTCCCCCGCTCTTCATGCTAGGTCCGGTGGCCCGCCCTCGCGCGCAGGACCGCCCCCGGGGGTGGCGCCGCCGGAGGACGGGGGAGCGGGCCGGTCATCGAGCCGTTCGCGGCGGCCCGCTGCCCGGGGCGGGCATCGGCCCGCCGACCGCGGCGTGTTTCGGTCGGGAGCCGGCCCGCCGTCCGTGCCGTGCCCCGACGGCCATCCGTGCCCCGGCCGGGGCGCCGGCGGCCCCGCGCCCGGGCCGGGCCGGCCGGGGCCGGCCCCGCGGGTCAGTCCTCGGCGGGGACCGCCACCACCACGGTGGTCCCGGTGTACAGCGCGCCGTCCTCCTCGCTCACCTCGTATCCGGTGTCGACCGCGCGCACCACCAAGGGGCCATGCCCGTGCAGGTGCACGGTCTGTCCGATCGCGGGGATCGGCACCGGGGACTGGGCGCCGAAGCGGGCGATGGTCCCGGCCCCGCGGCCGTCATGGTCGTAGACGAACTCGACGTCATAGCGCGCGGGCCCGGTGGCCTTTCCGCGGTCCAGCCGGTCCAGCTCGTTGCGGGTGGCCTGCTTCTCGGCCTCGGCGACTTCAGCGATCACGTGGGGCAGCTCATTGGTCATACGAACCATCCTGCCAAAGCCGCCCCCCGCGGCCCGGCCCGCCCGGCGGGTCGGGCCGCGGGCGTGCCGCGACGCGTCCCGTGCGATGACGCCCCGTCAGTACTCCACGGTGGCCAGCGGTTCCAGGCTGCCGTCCTCCAGCATCGCGCGGCAGCGGTAGTGCTGGATCTTGCCGCTCGGCGTCTTGGGCAGGGTGCCGCGCGGCAGGAACAGGCAGGCGGCGAGGGCGACCCCGGAGCGTTCCCGGGCCACCGCCGCCGCGCTGTCCGCGATGGGCGCGTAGTCCTGCGGCTTGCCCTGGGCCTCCATCATCAGCACCAGCCGGGATCCGGCGGCCCCGCCGAGGTCGACCAGCGCGGCGCACCCCTTGCGGACCTGCTCCAGCGAGCCGACCGCCGCCTCGATCTCGCCCGCGTAGATCTTCCGGCCGCCCACCGAGATCATGTCGTCCGCCCGGCCGACCACATACAGCTCGCCGTCCAGCAGGAACCCCAGGTCATCGGTGTGCAGCCAGCCGTCCGTGAAGCGGGCCGCGGTGCGGGCCGGGTCGTTGTAGTAGCCCTGTGCCAGGCTCGGGGAGGCCACCATGATCTCCGAGACCAGGCCGTCTTCCCCGGTGTCCCCCGCGCGCACCTCCACGCCCGGCAGCGCCACTCCGTTGGAGACCAGCCGGGTGGCCCGCGGGTGGTCCTCCTCGACCTCCATGACCTTGCCGTCCACCAGGGCGGCGCCGTCGAAGACCCGGGAGACCGGCGCCTGCGCCCAGGGCTTGCCGGTGACCGCCAGGGTCGCCTCGGCCATCCCGTACGCGGGCTGGAAGGCGGTGTCGGTCAGACCGTACGGGCGGAACTTCTCGGTGGCCGCGGTCAGCGTCTGCCACTCCACCCGCTCGGCGCCGATCACCGCGGCCCGCAGCCGCAGTTCGCGCGGCAGCTCGGCCCGGCCCTGGGCCCGGGCGGCGAGGTAGACGGCGGTGCTGGTGCCCGCCGTCATGGTGGCCTGGTACTCGGACATGTCCCGGAACCAGGAGCGCGGCGCCATGCCGAACCGCTCCGGGGTGGACAGTACGAAGTCGAAGTCGTACGCCCAGGAGTAGAGCAGGCAGCCGAACATCCCCATGTCGTGGGAGAGCGGCAGCCACGAGGCGACGGTGTCGTTCCCCGGCCGGCCACCGGTCAGATGGAGGATGATGGCCAGCTGCTCCTCGATGGCGCGCGTGGTCAGGGCGCAGCCCTTGGGCACGCTGGTGGAGCCGGAGGAGTACTGGATGAAGGCGATCTCCTCGGGACCGGGCGGGCTGGGTTCGATCGGCGCGGCCCCGCCCTCGCGCAGCGCCGACCAGCCCAGCACCGGCACCTGGGAGGTGAGATCGGCCGGGACCATGGAGGTGAGCCAGTCGTCCACCAGCAGGACGGCCGGTTCCAGGCCGCCCGCCAGTGCCGACACCTGGTGGCCGTAGTTCTCCACGCTCTGGCCCCGGGTGGGCAGCGGCAGCGAGGCGACCGCGCCGCCCGCCAGCCAGACGGCCAGCAGCCCGCGCACCGTCTGAGGGGTGTTGGTGAGGATGGTGGCGACCCGTGTCCCGGGCCGTACCCCGGCCGCCCGCAGCCCGGCCGCCATGGTGTGGGCGTCGGCCGCCACCTCGCGCCAGGGGGTGTGCTCGAAGGTCTCACCGTTCCACGCGTGCAGCACCCCGCGCGCGGAACCGTTGGTCAGGGCTTTCCAGAAGTCGATGCGCATGGTGCCTTCCCGGTTCTCGACCCGCTGTCCGTCCGTCGACGGCTGTCCTCGGCTTGTGCGGCCGGCTACTCGACGTCGACCAGGGACTCCCCCTCGGCGGTGCGGTCGGCCATCGGCGCGATCTTCTGCTGGCTCTCCAGCAGCGTCCGCTTGTCCGCCGAGGCGCTGGAGACCCGGCTGACGCCCGCCTCCCGCATCTCCATCCGCTCCGGGTCGATCCGGATGACCTTCCAGGCCAGGCGGGTCTTCTCCATGCCCCAGATGAGGATGGCGCTGGGGTCGACCTCGTACCACTTCATGCCGTGGTGCGCCGAGCGGGGGAAGGCGTGGTGGTTGTTGTGCCAGGCCTCGCCGAAGGAGGGGATGGCCAGCCAGAAGACGTTGCGCGAGTGGTCGGTGGTCTCGAAGCGGCGGCGGCCGAAGTAGTGGCCGATGGAGTTCACCGCGTAGGTGACGTGGTTGATCAGGAAGATGCGGACCAGGCCGCCCCACAGCATGCCGGTGAACAGCGCCTGGACGCTCCCGCCGGTGATCGCGTAGGCCAGCAGGCCCGGTGCCACCACCCCGGCGAGGGTGACCAGCAGCAGGTTCTCGCTGAGCCAGCGCAGCGGCTTCTCCCGGACCAGGTCGGGGCAGTAGCGCATCGGGTCGGAGGTGAGCTTGGTGTCGAACAGCCACCCCAGGTGGGAGTGCCACAGCCCGGCCATCATGCCCTTGAAACCGGGCGGGAAGTCCAGGTGCGGGCTGTGCGGGTCGCCCGGCTTGTCGGACACCCGGTGGTGCTTGCGGTGGTGCGCGGCCCAGATGATCGGCGGGCCCTGGCCGGCCAGCACTCCGGCGGTGGCCAGCCCGTAGCGGATGGGCTTGTAGGTCTCGAAGGACCGGTGGGTCAGCATCCGGTGGTAGCCGGTGGAGATGCCGAACCCGGAGATCACGTACATCACCAGCGTGACCACCAGGTCCGACCAGTGGAAGACGCTGTTCCACAGCAGCACCATCGCCCCGAGTACGGCCGCGAGCGGCACGATCGACGCGATGAGCATGAACCAGCGGTGTTCTCTACCGTCCATGGTTTCCTCGGTTCCTCACTTCGGGAGAGCGTCAGCGGTCGCACGGACGCCCCGGGCCCGGCGCAGTCGGGGCAGGATCGTGGTGCGCAGCACCGGGAAGAGCAGTGCGCGGGGGGTGTGGCGGCCCGCGAGGTTCTGTGCCTTGGCCACCGGCCCGGGCACCACCACCCGCCGGCCGCGGGCGAGTCCGGCCAGCCCCGCGGCGGCCACCCGGGCGGGGGTGAGCCAGGCCAGGATCTTCTGGTCGGTCAGCCCCGGGATGCCGCCGGCCTGGTAGAAGCCGGTCCGTACCGGGCCGGGCGCCAGCAGGGTGCAGCTCACCCCGGTGCCGCGCAGCTCGGCGTGGAGCGACTCGGCGAAGGTGTTGGCGAACGCCTTGCTGGCGGAGTACGTCGCCGCCGTGGGCACCGGCTGGCGGCCCGCGGTGGAGCCGGTGACCAGGATCCGGCCGCGCCGCCGGGCCAGCATGCCGGGCAGCACGGCCAGCGTCAGCTGGTGCAGCGCCACCACGTTGACCTGGACCTCGGCCGCCTCCTTGGCCGGGTCGTTGGCGGCCAGCGGACCGCAGGTCGGGAAGCCGGCGTTGGCGCACAGGACGTCCACCTCGGTGACCGACAGCTCCATGGCGAGCCGCTGCCGCGCGGCCGGGTCGGCCAGGTCGCAGGGGACCACCCGCACCTTCACCGAGTGGTCGGCCCGGATCCGCGCCGCCAGCTCCTCCATGGCCGCGGCGCCGCGCGCCACCAGCCACAGGTCGTGGCCGCGGGCGCCCAGCCCCCGGGCCAACTCGGCGCCGATGCCCGCGGAGGCCCCGGTGACCACCGCCAGAGGGCTCACCGGGCCCCCGCCACATAGGAGGCCAGCCGGGCCGCCGCGGCGTTGCCCGAGCGGCAGCACGCCTCGATGCACACACCCTGGATGTAGTCGCCCGCCAGCTCCAGGCCGGGCAGCGCGGAGACCGCGCCGCGGACCTCGGCGAGGAAGTCCGCGTGCAGCGGGAGGTAGCCGGAGTAGGCGGCGTCCCAGTGCTTGACCAGGGTGGCCACCCGCTCGGCGCGCGGCGCCCCCAGATGGGTGCGCAGCACCTCCTCGGTGCGGCTGGTCAGCGCGTCGATGTTCGCCGGGGAGAGGTCGGTGAGCCGGCCCCCGCGCCCGCTGTAGGTGTAGCGGACGATGTGCCGCTCCTCCATGCCGTACGAACCGGCGTTGCTGCACGGCCCGTCGTCCATGGCCAGCGCCCGCACCTCGCGGGTGAACATCGGCCGGTCGTACTCGACCAGCACCACGGTGGCCGGGAAGTACCGCACGTCCGCCAGGCGGCGGCCGAGCGAGGGCCGCTCGGAGCCGACGATCTTCGCCGTCGCGTAGGCCGGGGTGGCCAGCACCACGCCGTCGTAGCCCAGCTCCTCGGCCGGCGCGCCGTGTTCGGACACGGTCAGCCCGGTGACCCGCCCGCCGCGGATCACCAGGCCCTCCACCCGGGTGCCCAGCCGTACGGTGACCCGCTTGGCCATGGCGTCCAGCGCGGGCTGGATGCCGCCGCCCAGCTGGTCGTAGTGGTCCATCAGCATGGCCAGGTTGGTGCCGAAGGTGCCCGGGTAGACCTCGTCGGGCTCGGCGCCGTTGTTCCGGATCACCATCGGGCGGACCAGCATCTCCGTCATCTGCCGCCCGAAGTAGGAGCTGAGCGGGGCGCGGTCGTGGCGGCGCGAGAGGCGGGTGAAGTAGCGGGAGCCGAGGAAGCGGTTGGTGTCGTCCATCCGGATGCGCGCCGCCATCGCGGCCATCCGCGCCACGTCCCGGGTGGATCCCATCGCGCGGATGTTCTTCAGCGTCTGGCCGCGGCGCTCGCTGTCCAGGGTGAGGACCTTGCCGTCCTTGATCCGGGACGCGTTGTAGCCGAAGGACTCGTAGGCGTCGACGCCGAGTTCGGCGGTGAAGGCGCGGAAGGCGGAGTAGCGGCGGCCGATGTTCTTGCCGCCGGTCATCACCGGCCGGTCGCCCAGGCGCGCCACCCCGAACCGGCCGCCCAGGGTCTCCTCCGCCTCGATCAGCTCCACCTGGTGGCCGGTCAGCTCCAGACGGAGGGCCGCGGCCAGCCCGGATATGCCCGAACCGACCACCGCCACCCGGCCGCGGCTACCTGCTCGCTGAACTGTCATGGATCAGAACTCCTTGGCGTGGGCGTGAGGGTGTGCGGGGGATGCCGGGGCACCGGGCTCGGGCAGCAGCTCGACGCTGCCGGTCACGATGGCCTTGCCGAACTGGTGGAGGCCGACCGCCACCGGCACCCGGCCGTCGGCGGTGGCCGTGCCGACCTCGGCGGTGCACTCCAGGTCGGCCTCGAACTCCCCGAAGTCGAGGAAGGCGGCCTCGAAGCCGACGGCGAGCGCCCGCGGCGAGGGGAGCGCGCCGGCCCGGCAGGCCGCGTCCAGCGCCGCCTGCCGCAGCCCCTCGGCGATGGCCGGCCCGGGCATGTGGTCGTACTCGTGGTCGAAGAGGGCGGGGTGGCGGGGGT
>NZ_SRID01000304.1 GCF_004684805.1 Streptomyces palmae | reverse complement strand
TTATGCGATCGTCAGCAGCGTCAGATGTGCATAAGAGACAGGGAGACCTACCTGGTGCTCCTGTGCGCGCAGGCCGTGGCGATGGCGGCGCTGGTGGTGGTGCACTCCTTCTGGGCGTTCGTGGTGGTCATGACCTTCACCCAGGTCGCGGCCTCGGCCGGGGCGGCGGCCCGCGGGCCGCTCGTCCGCGGTCTGGCGGGCCCGCAACCGACGAGGTTCCGCACGTACCTGCGGGCACTGGGCAACCTGGCGGGGGCCTGCGGTGCCCTGCTGGCCGGTGTGGCGGTGCAGGTGGGCACGGAGAGCGCCTTCGCGGCGCTGGTGATCGGCAACGCCGTGAGCTTCGCGCTCTGCGCGGCGGTCGTCGGCCGGCTGCCCCACCTGCCCCCGCTGCGCGAATCCGGGCCCGCCTCCCAGACTCCCACGGCCGGCCGGTGGGCCCTGCTGAAGGACCGCCCGTTCATCGTGGTGACCCTGCTGGACTCGATCCTGTCGCTGCACGGGCACGTGCTGGTCTTCGCACTGCCGCTGTGGATCGTCGGACACAGCGAGGCCCCCCACTGGCTGGTCGGCGCCTGCGGGGTCCTCAACACGCTGCTGGTGGTCGCGTTCCAGGTGCGCGCGGGCCGGAACGTCACCGACAACCCCTCGGCGGGTCGGGCCGCCGCCCGCTCCGGAGTGGCGTTCCTGCTCGGGATGGCCGTGGTGGCCTTCGCCGCGGGGCTGCCGGCCTGGCTCGCCACCGTGCTGATCATCACCGGGGTGGCCATGCACACCATCGGCGAGCTGTGGCATGCGGCCGCCTCGCTGGAGCTGAGCTTCGGACTGGCACCCGCCCACGCCCAGGGCCAGTACTCCGGGCTCAACGCCACCGGCATCGGTGTGGCGAACTCCTTGGCGCCGTCCATCCTGGCCCTGTTCTGCATCAGCTGGGAGGCTCCCGGCTGGCTGGCACTCGGCGGCGTCTTCGTCCTGGCGGGACTGGCCATGCCCTACGCGGTCCGCTGGGCCGAGACGCGCCATGCGGCGGCAGACGACACCGTGCCGGATGAGGCGCGCGTCGAAGGCGTCGGTCACGGCCGTTCGCGGGAGGCCGCGTCGAGGACCGCGGCCCCGTAGCGGGTGGCGATCGCGGCGGCGCGGTGGCGAAGGGCGGTGCGCGGTGACACCGGGGCCAGGGCCTTCCGCGTCCGTACCGAGCTGCCACAGCGCCCACTCGGCGTGCCGCAGATCCTGGAATGCCACCTCCAGCCGCAGCAGGCCGCCCGCGTCGGGTCCCGCGTCCTGGCGTCAGGCCCGCAGGTAGGCGAGGACGGCCAGCACCCTCCGGTGGGTGTCCTCCGCGGGGGGCAGGTCGAGCTTGGTGAGGATGCCGCCGATGTGCTTGCCGACCGCGGCCTCGGACACCACCAGTTCACGGGCGATCGCGCCGTTCGACCTGCCCTCGGCGATCAGGGCCAGCACCTCCCGCTCGCGCGGGGTGAGCCGCTCCAGCGGGTCGCGGCGGCGGCGCAGCAACTGGCGTACCACTTCGGGGTCGACCACCGTGCCGCCGTCCGCGACCTCGCGCAGCGCGTCCAGGAACTCCTCGACCTGGCCGACCCGGTCCTTGAGGAGGTAGCCGACGCCCGATCCGTCGCCGGAGTCCAGGAGTTCCGAGGCGTAGGCGCGCTGCACATACTGGCTGAGGACCAGAACGGGCAGCGTGGGCCGCCTCTCCCGCAGCCGCACCGCCGCGTGCAGCCCGTCGTCCTGGAACCCGGGAGGCATGCGCACGTCCGTCACGACGATGTCGGGAGTGTGCTCCTCGACCGCGGTGATCAGCGCCCCGGCGTCCCCGACGGCCGCCAGGACCTGGTGCCCGCAGCGTTGGAGCAGGCCCACCAGCCCCTCCCGGAGCAGCACGCCGTCCTCGGCCAGCACTATGCGAAGCGCTCGGTCCACTCGCAAGGAAACTCCACACGCAGCAGGGTCGGTCCGCCGGGCGGGCTGGACAGGGAGAGTCTGCCATCCAGGACCGAGACCCGGTCCGCGAGCCCGGTCAGCCCGCTTCCGGCCGCGGCCTCGGCGCCGCCCCGGCCGTCGTCGCGCACCTGGAGGAACAGCCGTCCGTCGCGGTGCTCACCGCGCACCTCGGCACGGCTCGCCCCGCTGTGCTTGGCGACGTTGGCCAGCGCCTCGCAGACCACGAAGTACGCGGCGGACTCGACGGCCTCAGGGAGCCGTTCCGACAGTGCCAGGTCGACCTCCACGGGGACTGCCGAGCGGTCGGCGGCGTCCTCGACGGCCGCCCGCAGTCCGTAGTCCGCGAGCACCTTGGGATGGATGCCGTGGACGAGTTCGCGCAGTTCGGCGAGGGCCTTGCCGGCCTCCGCATGGGCCGCGTCGAGCCGGTCGGCGAGCGGTCCCGGCGGTGCGTCCAGCCGGGCCAGGCCGAGCGTCATCGTCAAGGCCACCAGGCGCTGCTGCGCCCCGTCGTGCAGATCGCGTTCGATGCGCCGCCGTTCCGCCTCGAAGGCGTCCACCAACCGCATCCGGGACCGCGACAGTTCGACGACCCGCGCTCCCAACTCGACCTCGCGGGAGGCGATCAGGGACCGGGTCAGCTGGGCCCGCGCCCCGGCCGCGACGCCCAGCACATAGCCGCACAGGCCCAGCAGGACGAGCCCGAGCAGGGCGAAGCCGAAGGCCGCGGGCCAGGTGGTGACCGTCCACAGTTTGAGCACCTTGGTCTCCCGGCCCCCGCCGACCGCGGCCATCAGCAGCGGGGTCGCCACCAGGGACAGCGGGCAGAGCAGGGCGATGGCGACCGCCAGGGCGTCGACCGGCCACAGCAGCCCCGCGAACAGCAGGGCGTACCCCAGCTCTCGCCAGGTCGCCCGCTCCCGCAGACGCGTCACCAGCCAGGGCCGCAGACCCCGGTCGGCGGGCGCCCGACGCGGGTCGGGGGCCGGGTCCCGATCGACCAGACGCAGCCTGCGCCGCTCGGCCGCGGCCACCGGGATGCCGGCCATGGCCGTGGCGACCAGCAGCGGCAGGCCCACCAGGACGAGGGCGAGTACGGTGCCGACCGCCGCCAGGAGCACGATCGCCACCAGGACGGCGGCGCCGGTCACCGCGCCGCTGAGCAGGTACCCGGCCGAACGCCAGGGCCAGGGCGACAGCAGAAAACCGGGCCGGGACATGGCCTGCCACACATTCCGAGACCGCATGGCGATCACCGTAGGGGCCCCGTCCGGGCCGCGGCCATCGGCCCAGCCGGAGGCCCGGGGGTATGCCTGGCCCTACCCCGAGTCTCGGTCCCGCCTCACTGCGCCGCGATGCCCGCGCACGGTTTCGTGGAGCCCGCAAGGACACCAGGCGATCAGTGGCGCCCCACGGGCGGACCACGGCAACCAGTGGGGGACGGATGAACGGACAACGGCGCGGCGAGGCGGTCCGGCTGCGCGGGGTCAGCAGGCGGTACGGGTCCGGGGAGGGTGCCGTCACCGCGCTCGACCAGGTCTCGCTCCGCTTCCCCGGCGGCACGTTCACCGCCGTCATGGGGCCCTCCGGCTCGGGCAAGTCGACCCTGCTGCACTGCGCGGCGGGTCTGGACCGGCCGACCTCGGGGTCGGTGACCGTGGCGGGGACCGAGCTGACCGAGCTGACCGAGACCGGACTGACCCTGCTGCGCCGCGAGCACATCGGGTTCGTCTTCCAGGCGTTCAATCTGCTGCCCTCGCTGACGGCCGAGCAGAACGTGGCGCTGCCCCTGCGGCTCGCCGGCCGCCGCCCCTCCACAGCCCTGGTACGCGAGGTGCTGGACCAGGTCGGACTGGGCGGGCGGGCGCGGCACCGGCCGACGCAGCTGTCCGGCGGCCAACAGCAGCGGGTCGCCCTGGCGCGCGCCCTGATCACCCGCCCGGCGGTGCTCTTCGGGGACGAGCCGACCGGCGCGCTCGACACGCGGACCAGCCGCGAGGTGCTGGCACTGCTGCGCGGCATGGTCGACCGCCAGGGCCAGACGATCATCATGGTCACCCACGACCCGGTGGCCGCCTCGTACGCCGACCGCGTGGTCTTCCTGGTCGACGGACGTGTCCACGGCGAGCTGGTCGGGGCGGGCGCGGAGGACATCGCCGGCCGCATGGCCACCCTGGAGGCCGTACCGTGCTGAGCATCGCCCTGAGCACCCTGCGCACCCGCTGGACCTCGCTCACCGGCAGCTTCCTCGCGCTCTCGCTGGGCGTCGGGCTGATCGCCGTGATGGGCCTGGCGCTCGACTCCTCACTGGACGCCCCCGACCGGAAGCCCGAGCGCTTCGCCGCCGCGCCGGTCGTGGTCAGGGGAGCGGAGACCCTGCGGGTGCCCACCGCGCACGGCGACCGTACGCGGCGGCTCGCGCACCCGCGCCCGGTACCCGCGGGGATCCGCGCGAAGCTGGCGAGGCTCGGCACCGTCGTGGAGGACCGGTCCTTCGCCGTACGGGCCGAGGGCGGCCCCGGCGACCTGGTCGGCCACCCCTGGTCCACCGCCGCCTTCGCCCGGTACGGGATCGACGCCGGACGCGCACCCCGCGGGGCGGACGAGGTCGCGGTCAGCGGCGGCTGGGCGAAGCCGGGCGAGCGGGTGCGCACCGACCGCGGTCGGGTACGGGTCGTCGGCACCGTCACCGCACGCGGTGTCGCGCCCTTCGAGAACGCCGTCTTCTACACCGACACGCGGGCCGCCCAGCTGTCACCGGCCGGCGTGCAACTCGTGGTGGACGCCGACCCGTCGGCCGTACGGGCCGCGGTGCGCGGCTCCGGTGCCCAGGTCCTCACCGGTGACGCGCGCCGCCGCGCCGACGCCGACCCCGACCGGGACGGCGAGGCCCTCACCGCGATGAACGCCCTGTTCGGCACGGCCGGGGGAGTCACCGCCTTCACCGCCGTGTTCGTGGTGGCCGCCACCTTCGCGTTCGCGGTCGCCCAGCGGCGCCGCGAGTTCGGGCTGCTGCGCACCGCGGGGGCGACCCCGGGGCAGGTCCGCCGGATGGTGCTCGCCGAGGCCCTGGGCATCGGCGTACTCGCCTCGGCCACCGGCTGCCTGCTCGGCCGGTACGGTGCGCCGGAGTTGGCCGCCTGGGTGGTCGAAGAGGGCCTCGCCCCCGGCTGGTTCACCATCGGCGACGCCCAGTGGCCCTATCACCTGGCGTTCTCCACGGGCCTGGGCGTCGCGCTGTGCGGTGCGTCCGCCGCCTCCTGGCGAGCCGGCCGCACCGGCCCCACCCAGGCGCTGCGCGAGGCGTCGGTGGACAGCGGGACGATGACCTGGGGCCGCGGAGTGTGCGGGACGGCCCTGCTGCTGACCGCCGCCGGGACACTGGGCGCCGCGCTGGCCACCGACCCGGGCGACCTGCTGCACCGCAAGACCTATGTGACCCGGCCGATGCTGCTGATCAGCGCGGTCGCGCTGCTCGCACCGGTCGCGGCGGGCCCGCTGGTCCGGCTGCTCACCTGGCTGCCGGCCCGGCTGCCCGGAGCCCTCGGCATGCTGGCGCGCGAGAACGCCGCCGCCGGAGTGCGGCGCACCACCGCGATCACCGCGCCGGTCCTGGTCACGGTCGCCCTCACCGGATCGCTCCTGGGCGCCACCGCGACCCTGGACGAGGCGAAGGCCGCCGAGACGCGCCGGCAGACGACCGCCGCCTTCGTCGTCCTCCCGGCCGGCGGGACGGGGTTCGACGCCCCGACGCTGCGCAGGCTGCGCGGTGTGCCCGGCGCGGAGGTCGCGGTGACCGCGTCGAGCGCCGTCCACACCCTGGAGGACGGTACGGCCCTCACCACGTCGCAGGCCCGCGCGGCCGACCCGGGGGCACTCGCCGCCACCACCCGCCTCCCGTTCTCCGCCGGCCGGCTGGACGACCTCGACGACAGCTCGATCATCGTCAACGAGGAGTGGCAGCGGCACACCGTGGGACAGCGCGTGCGGGTGTGGCTCGGCGACGGCACGCCCAGGACGCTGCGGATCGCCGCGGTGATGACCACCGGCACGGGCGGCAACGGGGTCTATGTCACGCCGGCCAACGCCCCCGGCGCCACCATCGACCGGGTCGACGTCGCCCTCGCGCACGGCGCGGAGCGGACCGCGGTCGCCGCCGGGCTGCGCGAGGCGGTGCGCGCCTCGGGCGGACAGGTGCTGACCAAGGACCAGTGGGTACGGGCCGCCCGCCCCCAGGCGAACCGGACGACCCGGCTCGGCTTCCTGCTGGTCCTGGGCATCGCCCTGCTCTACACCGGCATCTCCCTGGTCGGCACCATGGTCATGGCGACCGCCGACCGGGTCCGCGAGCTGGCCGTACTGAGCCTGGCCGGGGCCACCCGGAGGCAGCTCCTCCAACTGGTGGGCGCCGAGGCCCTGCTGGCGGTCGCGGTCGGCGCCCTGCTCGGACTGCTGACCGCCGGGCTCCAGCTGGCGGGCATGTGGAGCGCGCTCGACCTGCTCTCGGTACCGGCCGCGATCCGGATCCCGTGGCCGGCCATCGCCGCGACCACCGCCGCCTGCGCGGTGCTCGCCGTCCTCTCGGCCGTCATCCCCGCCTCCCTCGCCCTGCGCCGCCGGGCCCTGGAGCCGGCGGGCGCGCGGGAGTGACGCCCGACCGCCCCCTGACCGGGCGCCGCCGCTCAGGGTCCGCCCACCGCGGCGATCCCCCTGGCCACCACGGTGACCAGGGGGATCGCCGCGGCGGCCCTCGGGGTCGCCCCGACCACCGTGGCCGCTGCGGCGATCTCGGGCTGCCGCCGCGTCCACCGGGGCAGCCCCGACCGATGGGGCTGTCACACGGGGCCGCCACCCGGGGCGTTCCGGGGCGGCGGCCCCGTCCGGCTCAGCCGAGCCGGTTGGCGGCGTACGCCTCGATGGCGTCACGCTGGTACGCGGCCAGGCCCGGCGCGATCGCCTCGTACGCCGTACGCCGCTGCTCGTTCTCCACGATGGAACGCCCCATGGCGCGGAACTCCTCGGCCGAGACCGCTCGCATCGCGGTCAGCGCCCGGTACTGGACATCGACTTCGGCCTGTACGGGCTCGGCCTCGGCGGGCCGGCCGGCGGCCATCAGCTCGGCCAGCCGGATCATCCACGCGGTGCGCTCGCGCTGTCCGGCCTCGATCTCGGCCGGACTCATTCCGGCGATGGCCTGCTCCACCGCCCTGGCCTGCTCGGGGAAGTCGCGCAGGTTCTCGCCGTACTGGTCGGCCCGGACGCCCTCGAACAGGTTCTCCGGCCGGTTGATTCGGGTCATGGGTGTGCCGTCCCTCCTGGACTGCTCCAGTTCGGTGATCGTGCGGGCGACGGTGTCGGCCAGCGCGTCCAGCCGGTCGCGTTCGGCCAGCAGCCTGCGGTGATGGCCGCGCAGCGCCTGGACCTCGTCCACCTGATCGGCCAGTACCCGGCCGATCTCGGACAGTCCCAGGCCGAGCGCCCGCAGCACCAGGATCTGCTGCAACCGCAGCAACTGCCGCTCCTCGTAGTAGCGGTGGCCGTTGGCGCCGACGCGGGCCGGTGGCAGCAGGCCGATCTCGTCGTAGTGCCGCAGCGTCCGGGCGGTCACCCCGGACATCCGGGCCACTTCAGCGATGGGCCAGGCCATGACCGCCTCCCGCACGAGTGATTCACCAGGGCCGGAACCTCCGGCCCTGGTCAGGACGGTAGAAGCTGACGCTGCGGCAACCGCAAGCCCAGCGCGAGGGGAGGGCTCCGGCCTGTCCTGCCGCCGGCGGCGCGGCATGCGGAGCCTCCCCGGGTGACCCGATACCCCCGCCGGGTATGAGATATCGAGGGTTCGGTCCTTGCCGAGATACGGGGAGGGGGTATATGTTTCAGGAGTGCGAGATACCCCCCTAGGGTATGACCGACCTCAAGGAGAACCCCATGTCGACCGTCCGTGAAGAGCTCACCGTGACCTCCTCCTGCTGCACCCCCGACCACAGCTGCGCCACCAGCGCCGCCACTCCCGAGAAGCCCGCCGAGGGCGTCGTGGTGACCTACAACGTGGCCGGGATGACCTGCGGACACTGCAAGGCCACGCTCACCAAGGAGATCGGGGCCCTGGACGGTGTGCTGTCCGTCGAGGTCGACCTCGGTGCCGGTCAGGTCACCGTGACCGCCACCGCCGAGCCGGACGACGCGCTGATCGCCGGCACCGTCGACGAGGCGGGCTACGAGCTCACCGGCCGCGCCGCCTGACCGGCGCCCGACAGACACCGCATCGCGGTCGGGGCCCGCCACCGGGCCGGGCCCCGACCGCACCAGCTGACCAGAGGAGCAGAGATGACCACCACGGTGACCGGCACGGCCGAGGTCGAACTCGCCATTGGCGGGATGACCTGCGCCTCGTGCGCCGCTCGTATCGAGAAGAAGCTGAATCGGATGGACGGGGTGGAGGCGACGGTCAACTACGCCACCGAGAAGGCGAAGGTCAGTTTCGGTGACCAGGTGGCGGTGGCGGATCTGATCGCGACGGTGGAGGCCACCGGCTACACCGCGGC
>NZ_SRID01000303.1 GCF_004684805.1 Streptomyces palmae | reverse complement strand
CCTGGCGGGCATCGCGCCGCGGGCGTCCGAGGTGCCGTTCCACTCCACGGTGACCGGTGAGGTGTTGGACACCGCGGTGATGGACGCGGAGTACTGGTACACCAACCTCCGCCGGCCCGTCCGCTTCGAGCCCGTCATACGCGGCCTGCTGGCGGACGCCCACGACGCGTTCATCGAGTGCACCCCGCACCCGGTGCTCACCACCGCCGTCGAGGAGACCGCAGAGGACGCCGAGGTCCCCGCCCTGGTGGTGGGTTCGCTCCGTCGCGACGAGGGCGGGACGCGGCGGATGCTGGCCTCGCTCGCCCAGGCGTACGTCCACGGCCTCCCGGTGGACTGGGCCGCCCTGCTGCCCGACGCGGGCGGTGTCGACCTGCCCACCTACGCCTTCCAGCACCAGCGGTTCTGGCTGCGGAACGCCGACGCCGTCGGCGATGTGCGCTCGGCCGGGCTCCAGTCCGCCGAGCACCCGCTGCTGGGGGCCGCCCTGCCGCTGGCCGGCGGCGAGGGGCTGGTGCTGACCGGCAGGATCTCGCTGGAGACCCACCCCTGGCTGGCCGATCACGCCGTGTGGGGCACGGTCCTGGTGCCCGGTGCGGCCCTGGTCGAGCTGGCGATCCACGCCGGCGACCAGGTGGGCTGCCCGCTGCTGGACGAGCTGACCCTGCAGGCGCCGCTGGTGCTGCCGGAGAGCGGCGGGGTGCGGGTCCAACTGTCGGTCGGCGGCCCGGACGGCACCGGGCGACGCACCCTGACCCTGCACTCCCTGCCCGAGCGGGCCGAGGCGGACACCCCCTGGCTCTGCCACGCCACCGGCTTCCTGGCCGCCGGCGACCGGCAGCCGGACTGGGAACTGCGGGACTGGCCGCCGGCCGGCGCCACCCCGGTGAGCCTGGACGGCCGGTACGAGCGCCTCGCCGAGAGCGGTCTGGGCTACGGTCCGGCGTTCCAGGGGCTGCGGGCCGTATGGCGGCGCGCTGACGAGGTGTACGCAGAGGTGGCGCTGCCCGCCGAGCAGCGGGAGGAGGCCGCCCGGTTCGGGCTGCACCCCGCCCTGCTCGACGCGGCGCTGCACGCCGCCGGACTCCGTACGGAGCAGGAAGCCGAGGTGCGGCTGCCGTTCACCTGGACCGGGGTGTCCCTGCACGCCACCGGGGCCACCTCGCTGCGGGTGCGGCTGAGCGGCAGCGGAGCGGAAGGGGTGCGCCTGGCGCTGGCCGACGACGGCGGCGCGCCGGTGGCCCTGGTGGAGTCGCTGGTCAGCCGCCCGGTGAGCCCGGAGCAGCTGGGCTCCGGTCAGCAGGAGGGCGCCGACCCGCTGCTGCGGGTGGACTGGCTCGAGGCGGCGGCCGCCACCGCGCCGCCCGCCGCGAGCTGGGCGGTGATCGGCCCCGACCCGCTGGGGATGGCGGCCGGGCTCGAGGCGGCGGGCCACCGGGTGGCCGCCCACCCGGACCTGGCGGCGCTCACCGAGGCGGTCGCGGGCGGCACGGCGGTGCCCGAGACGGTGCTGCTGGGCTGCGGCGCACCGGACACCGGCCTCCCGATGGCCGAGGCGGTCCGTACCGCCGCCCACCGCACCCTGGCCACGCTGACGACCTGGCTGGCCGAGGAGTCCTTCGCCGCCTCCCGGCTGGTGCTGGTCACCCAGGGCGCGGTACCGGCGGCCCCCGGCGAGGTGGTGGCCGACCTGGTGCACGCCCCGCTGTGGGGCATGGTCCGCTCCGCCCAGACGGAGAACCCGGACCGGTTCACCCTGCTGGACCTCGACGCGCACGCCGACTCGCGGGCCGTCCTGCCGCAGGCCCTGGCCACCGGCGAACCCCAGCTCGCGGTGCGGGCCGGACGGGTGCTCACCCCCCGGCTGGTACGCGCCGGCGCCGGCCGTGAACTGGCCCCGGCACCCCAGGACACCGGCTGGCGGCTGGATGTCACCAGCAAGGGCACCCTGGAGAACCTGGCCCTGCTGCCCTACCCCGAGGCGGACCGGCCGCTGGAACCCGGGCAGGTGCGGCTCGCGGTGCGCTCCGCCGGGATGAACTTCCGGGACGTCCTGCTCGCGCTGGGCATGGTCGACCAGGAGACCATGGGTGGCGAGGCGGCCGGCGTGGTGCTCGAGGTCGGCCCGGGAGTGACCGGCTTCGCCCCCGGCGACCGCGTCATGGGCATGGTGCCCGGCGCCTTCGGCCCGGTCATCGTGGTGGACCAGCGGCTGGTCTTCCCGCTGCCCCGGGACTGGAGCTTCACCGAGGGCGCCACCGTGCCGATCGCCTTCCTCACCGCCTACTACGGCCTGGTCGACCTGGCCGGGCTGCGCCCGGGCGAGTCGGTGCTGATCCACGCGGCCACCGGCGGCGTGGGCATCGCCGCCGTCCAACTCGCCCGCGAACTGGGCGCCGAGGTCTATGTGACGGCCGGCCCCGCCAAGTGGGACACCCTGCGGGCCATGGGGATCGCGGAGGACCGCATCGCCTCCTCCCGCTCCCTGGACTTCGAGGACCGGATCCGCGCCGCCACCGGCGGACGCGGCGTCGACGTGGTGCTCAACTCGCTGGCCAAGGAGTACGTGGACGCCTCGCTGCGGCTGCTCGCGGACGGCGGCCGGTTCGTCGAGATGGGCAAGACCGACATCCGCGACCCGCAGGCCGTCGGCGCCGCCCACCCAGGCGTCGACTACCAGTGGTTCGACCTCATCGAGGCCGGTCACGACCGCATCGGCGAGATGCTCGGCGAGCTGATGGCCCTCTTCGACCGGGGCGCGCTGCGGCCACTGCCCGCCACCGCCTTCGACATCCGGCGGGCCCCCGAGGCGTTCCGCCTGATGAGCCAGGCCCGGCATGTGGGCAAGGTCGTGCTGACCCTGCCGCACCGGCTGGATCCGGACGGCACCGTACTGATCACCGGTGGCACCGGTGTGCTGGGCGGCCTGGTCGCCCGTCACCTGGTGGAGCGGCACGGCGTACGGCATCTGCTGCTGCTCAGCCGGCAGGGCCGCACCGCGGGGCGCGCGGAGGAGCTGGCCGGGGAACTCACCGAGGCCGGAGCCCGGGTGACGGTCGCCGCCTGCGACGCCGCGGACCGGGACGCCCTGGCGGCGGTGCTGGCCGAGGTGCCCGCCGAGCACCCGCTGACCGCCGTGGTGCACGCCGCCGGCGTCCTGGACGACGCGGTGATCGGCTCGCTCACCCCGGAGCAGCTGGACACCGTGCTGCGCCCCAAGGTCGACGCGGCCTGGAACCTCCACCAGCTGACCCAGCACCTGGACCTCACCGCGTTCGTGCTGTTCTCCTCCTCGGCCGCGGTGCTGGGCGGCGGCGGCCAGGCCAACTACGCGGCGGCCAACGCCTTCCTGGACGCCCTGGCCCAGCACCGCAGGGCCCAGGGGCTGCCCGGCCTGTCGGTGGCCTGGGGCCTGTGGGAGCGGGCCAGCGGCATGACCGGCCACCTGGCCGAGGCCGACCTGACCCGGATGCGCCGATCCGGGGTGGCACCGCTGACCGACGCCGAGGGGCTGGAGATGTTCCGTGCGGCCCTCACCGCCGACCAGGCGCTGCTGGTGGCGATGGGCCTGGACACCACCGCACTGCGGGCCGCGACCGGCCCGGTGCCGGTGCTCTTCCGCGCCCTCACCGGAGCACCCGCCCGGCGCACCGTGCAGAGCGGCGGCGGGACCGCGGAGCCGGAGCTGCCCCGCCGACTGGCCGGGCTGGCCCCCGCCGAGCGCGACCGGGTGCTGCTCAAACTGGTGCAGGAGCACGCCGCCACCGTCCTCGGCCACGCCTCACCGCAGGCGATCCAGCCGGAACACGCCTTCAAACAGCTCGGCTTCGACTCGCTGACCGCGGTGGAGCTGCGCAACCGGCTGGGCGCCGCCACCGGACTGCGGCTGCCCGCCACCCTGGTCTTCGACCACCCCACCCCGCTGGCGCTCACCGCCCTGCTGCGCTCCCAGCTGGTCCCGGACGACCAGCCGGCCGGCGCCCCGGACGGCTCGGAGGCCTCGGACGCCAAGATCAGGGCGCTGCTGGCCGGCATCCCGCCGGCCCGACTGCGCGCCGCGGGGCTCTACGAGGCCCTGCTGGAACTGGCCGCCGACACCGGCGCCCCGGCACCCGGCCCCGCCGGGGCAGCCGGGGCCAGTGAGGGCAGCACCGACGCCGACGACCTCGACGAGGTCGACGACCTGGACATCGACGCGCTGGTCGACATCGCACTCGACGGCACGGACTTCTGAGCGCGCGGACAGCGCAGACGACGAGAGACGACATGGCTGCATCAGACGAGAAGGTCCTTGAGGCCCTGCGGGCGTCCGTCAAGGAGACCAAGCGGCTGCGCCGGGAGAACCGGCAGCTGACCGAGGCGCTGCACGAACCGATCGCCATCGTGGGCATGGCCTGCCGCTTCCCCGGCGACGTCCGCGACCCGGAGGACTTCTGGGCGCTGCTGGCCCGGGGCGGCGACGCCATCGGCGAGTTCCCCGAGGACCGCGGCTGGAACACCGCCGAGCTGTACGACCCGGACCCCGACCGGCTCGGCACCAGCTATGTGCGGCACGGCGGCTTCGTCCGCGACGCCGACCGCTTCGACGCCGCCTTCTTCGGGATCAGCCCGCGCGAGGCGCAGGCGATGGACCCGCAGCAGCGGCTGCTGCTGGAGACCTCCTGGGAGGCGTTCGAGCGGGCCGGCATCGACCCGGCGTCGGTACGCGGTAGCCGCACCGGCGTCTTCGTCGGCGCCGCGCCGCTCGGCTACGCCACCGGGGACCAGACCTCCGACGGCGCCGAGGGATACCTGCTCACCGGCACCACCGTCTCCGTGGCCTCCGGCCGGCTGGCGTACGCGCTGGGCCTGGAGGGGCCGGCGCTCACCGTGGACACCGCCTGCTCCTCCTCCCTGGTCGCCCTGCACCTGGCCTGCCGCTCGCTGCGGCTGGGCGAGTGCACCATGGCCCTGGCCGGCGGCGCGGCGGTGATGGCCGCCCCCCATATGTTCGTGGAGTTCAGCCGCCAGCGCGGACTGGCCCCCGACGGCCGCTGCAAGGCGTTCGCCGGCGCCGCCGACGGCACCTCCTGGGGCGAGGGCGCCGGCATCCTGCTGGTGGAACGGCTCTCCGACGCCCGCCGCCACGGCCACCCGGTGCTGGCCGTGGTCCGCGGCTCGGCGGTCAACCAGGACGGCGCCTCCAACGGCCTGACCGCGCCCAGCGGCCCCGCCCAGCAGCGAGTGATCCGCGAGGCGCTGGCCGACGCCCGGCTCGCCCCCGACGAGGTCGACGCGGTGGAGGCGCATGGCACCGGCACCACCCTCGGTGACCCCATCGAGGCCCAGGCCCTGCTCGCCACCTACGGCCAGGACCGGCCCGCCGAGCGCCCGCTGCGGCTGGGCTCGGTGAAGTCCAACATCGGCCACACCCAGTTGGCCGCCGGCGCGGCCGGGGTGATCAAGATGGTCATGGCGATGCGCAACGGCGTACTGCCCAAGACCCTGCACGTGGACGAGCCGACCCCGCACGTGGACTGGGAGGCCGGCGCGGTCTCGCTGCTCACCGAGCCGCTGCCCTGGCCGGAGACCGGCCGGCCGCGGCGCGCCGCGGTGTCCTCGTTCGGCATCAGCGGCACCAACGCCCATGTCCTCCTGGAACACGACCCCGCCGCACCCGAGTCCGCACCCGCCGAGGAGACCGCCCCGGAGGGGTCGACCGGGACGGCGGCCGACACCCCCGCCGAACCGCCGCTGCTGTGGCCGCTCTCCGCCCGCGACCCCGAGGCGCTGACCGCCCAGGCCGCCCGGCTGCTGGAGGCGGTGGACCGGCACCCGGAGTGGGACCCGCACGACCTGGCCTGGTCGCTCACCCGCAACCGGGCCGCCCTGGAGCACCGCGCGGTGCTGCTCGGCGGCGGGCGCGACGAGCTGCGGGCGGGCCTGGTCGCGCTGCGCGACGGCCGGAGCGCCCCCGGGCTGGTCCACGGCGGCGCCACGCGCGGCTCGCTGGCCGCGCTCTTCACCGGCCAGGGCGCCCAGCGGGCGGGCGCGGGCCGCGAGCTCTACCGCGACTCCCAGGTGTTCGCCCGCGCCCTGGACGAGGTCTGCGAACCGCTGACCGCACGCCTGGGACGGCCGCTGCGCGACATCCTCTTCGCCGAGGCGGACACCCCCGAGGCGGCCCTGCTCGACCAGACCGCCTACACCCAGGCCGGGCTGTTCGCCCTGGAGGTGGCGCTCTTCCGGCTCATCGAGTCCTGGGGCGTGCGCCCCGACTTCCTGCTGGGCCACTCGGTCGGCGAACTGGCCGCCGCCCACGCGGCCGGCGCGCTGGACCTGGCCGACGCGGCGGCCGTGGTCGCGGCCCGCGGCAGCCTGATGCAGGCCCTGCCGGCCGGCGGCGCCATGATGGCGCTCCAGGCCGGCGAGGACGAGGTGCGGGCCCTACTGGCCGGCCGGGAGCACCTGGCGAGCATCGCCGCCGTCAACGGCCCGGCCGCGGTCGTGCTCTCCGGCGACGAGGAGACCGTCCTCGACATCGGCGGAAAGCTGCGCGCCGAGGGCCGCAAGACCCGCCGGCTGCGGGTCAGCCACGCCTTCCACTCCCCGCACATGGACGCCATGCTCGACCCCTTCCGGCAGGTCCTGGCCGAGGTGGACTGGCGGGACCCGGCCATCCCGGTGATCTCCAACCTCACCGGAGCGCCGCTGACCGGCGAGCAGGCGCGCTCCGCCGAGTACTGGGTGCGGCACGTGCGGCAGACCGTGCGCTTCCACGACGGCGTACGCCACCTCGCCGAACAGGGCGTCACCACCCTCCTGGAGGTGGGCCCGGACGGTGTGCTGTCCGCCATGGCCCAGGACTGCCTGGCCGAACAGGCCGCGGCCACCGGTGCCGTCGCGACCGTCCCGCTGCTCCGCCGCGACCAGCCCGAGCGGATGACGGTCCGCACCGCGGCGGCCCGGCTGTTCACCCGCGGCGTGCCCATGGACCGCGGCGCGCTGCTGACCCGGGACCACGGCCGGCGGCTGGACCTGCCCACCTACGCCTTCCAGAGCCGGCGGTACTGGACGGCCGCCGCCGGAGGGACGGCCGACGCCGCCGGACTCGGCCTGGACGAGGCCGGCCACCCGCTGCTGGGCGCCGCCGTCACCACCGCCGACGGGGACCGGCTGATCCTCACCGGCCGGCTGAGCCGGCACTCGCACGGCTGGCTCGCCGACCACGTGGTGCTCGGCGCCGTGGTCGTCCCCGGCACCGCCTACCTGGACCTGGCGCTGTACGCCGCCCACCAGGTCGGCTGCGACACCGTGGAGGAACTCACCCAGGAAGCCCCGCTGATCCTGGGCGAGCACGGGGCGGTCCGCGTCCAACTGACCGTCGGCGCCCCCGACGAGGCCGGCCGGCGCCCGATCAGCGTCCACTCGCGCCCCGACGAGGACACCGACCAGCCCTGGACCCGGCATGCCGAGGGGCTGCTGGCCCCGGCCGAGCCGGCGGCCGCCGAGGACCTGTCCGGCCCGTGGCCGCCGCCCGGCGCCACCGCCGTGGACATCACCGACTTCTACCCCAGCGTGGTCGAGGACGGCTTCGCCTACGGCCCCTCCTTCCGCGGCCTGACGGCCCTGTGGCGGGCCGGCGAGGAGTCCTTCGCCGAGGTCGCCCTGCCGGATGGGGCCGACGCCGCCGGCTACGGGGTGCACCCCGCCCTGCTGGACGCCGCGCTCCACGCCGGGCTGGTCGGCAACACCGGGGACCAGGTCCGGCTGCCCTTCACCTGGAGCGGGGTCCGGCTGCACACCCGCGGCGCCACCGCGCTGCGGGTACGGACCACCCCCGCCGGCCCCGACACCATCACCCTCACCGTGACCGACCAGGCCGGCACCCCGGTCGCCACGGTGGCCGCCCTGCGGGCCCGACCGGTCTCCGCGGCCCAGCTGCGGGCCGCCCGGCGCGGCGGCCCGGACGCCCTCTACCACCTCACCTGGACCGCCGCCGAGCCCCGGCCGGCCACCGACCGGGGCGGCCGCGGCTGCGCCCTGCTCGGCCCCGGCGAGATGGCCGCGGACCTCCGGCAGGCCGACCGCTACCCGGACCTCGGCGCCCTGGTGGCGGCGGTGACCGCCGGCGCCCCGGCACCCGAGGTGGTGCTCTGGACCCCCGAAGACATCCCCGGCGAGGACGGGGAGCCGTCACCGGGCGCCGACCCGACCGGCACCCTCGACGCACTGCACCACGGCGTCCACCGCACCCTGGAGCTGCTGCGCGGCTGGCTCACCGAGGACCGCCTCGCCGACTCCCGCCTGGTGGTGGTCACCCGGGGCGCGATCGGCACCGGCCCCGACGACGCCCCGCCGCACCCCGCCCGGGCATCCCTGTGGGGCCTGGTACGGGCCGCACAGGCCGAACACCCCGGCCGCTTCGTCCTGCTCGACCTCGACCACCACCGGCGCCCGCTGACCGAGCTGCTGTCCGCCGTGGACCAGGGCGAACCCCAACTCGCGCTGCGCGCCACCGGAGTGCTGGTGCCCCGGCTGGCCCGCCCGCGCCCCGCCGAGCAGGCCGACCGCCCCGCCCTCGAC